>DASRRU010000331.1:0-7066 GCA_035656795.1 Phenylobacterium sp.
AGGGCGCCGGTGGACCGAGTCGCCGAGCCCGAGGGACAAACGGCCCAGAGCCCGTGAACAAGCTGTGGATGTTCAATGTTTGTTCTTGCCGAATTCTCTCGCAAAGTCAAGCGACGGGGCAGCTCGCACGCGTCAATCATGTGACAGGTTGAATTGACGCGGGCGCCCCGAAAGCCGATGTTGCCAGCCTATGTCGGACGTATTGATTTGGGGGATGGGCGCTTGATCATGTGGCTCCGCCTCGCGGGCGCACTGGTGGTGACGCTGTGCGCCATCGGCGCCCTTGAATATTTTGGCGTCAGCCGGATCTTGGGTGGACGTGCGCCGGACGAGGCGCGGGTCGCCGCCTATGCGCCTGCGCGGGAGATCTTCTGGCTGATGATCTTTTTCGTGGTCATGGCGACCTCGTTGCTGGCCGCCGGGCGGCGTTGGGCGGAGCACCTGAAGCGGGCGATGGCCGCATCCCAGGGTCGGCGCCGCGGCTAAAGGCTCATCCCAGGCCTCGCGCCCATCCGGGAAGCTCCGCAATCGAGGAAAGTTCGGCGAAACGGGCGTGGCCGGTCGGCGCCTCGGCCATCTCGTGGGACCATGTCAGGTGGTAAGGGATGTGGGCGGCGAAGGCGCCGGCCTCCAGCGCGGGCAGGACGTCGGATCGCAGGGAGTTGCCGGCCATTGCCGCCCGTTCAGCGCCCGTGCCGTGGCGGGCAAACACCCGTTCATAGGTGGCGGCGTCCTTCTCGCTGACGATCTCCACCGCGGCGAACAGCTCGCCCAGGCCGCTGGCCGCCAGCTTCTGTTCCTGGTGCAGGAGGTCGCCCTTGGTGATCAGCACCAGGCGATGGGTCTGGGACAGCTCCGCCAGCGCATGCTGTACGCCGGGCAGCGGCTCGACCGGATGGCTCAGCATCTCGCGTCCGGCGGCCAGGATGTCGCTGACGATGCGGCCGGATGGCTCTCCGCCGGTCAGCTCCATGGCGGTCTCGAGCATCGACAGGGTGAAACCCTTCACGCCGTAGCCATAGAGCGACAGGTTGCGCCGCTCCACCTCGGCCAGGCGCGCGTCGAGCATGTCCGGCGCCGCCACCTCGGCCATCAGGCCCCGGAAGCGATCCTGGGTCAGACGAAAGATCGTCTCGTTGTGCCAAAGGGTGTCATCGGCATCGAGACCGACCGTGGTGATGTGCATGGAGCGCCTCATAACAGCGCCCGGCGTTCGTTCGAAGCCGCGAGCGCCCCGGCGACCTAGGTCGCCGCGCAGGCCTCGTGGGCCTTCACCACCCGCTCCGTCGAGGCGGGATACCTGGCCAACAGGGCCGCGGGTCGAATCGGACGGGGCACGAGTTCGCCGCCGCAGTTGGGGCAGGACCCGGCGAGCCGCGTCTCGGCGCAGTCGCCGCAGAAGGTGCACTCGAAGCTGCAGATCCGAGCCTCGCGGCTGTCGGGGGCGAGGTCTCGGTCGCAGCATTCGCAGTTGGGCTTCAGGATCAGCATGGGCCGATCATGCGCCCGCCGACGCGGCGGCGAAATGACAAGCCTCCGGCGATTTCGGCCAGCTAGTCGCCCAGCTTGTCCCCGGGGTCGAGAGGCTTCAGGCGCAGCAGCCGGGAATCCGCCACCGCGGCGGTGCGATGCGGCACGACGTTGGCGCGGTAGTCCGGGTCGCGGACCATGTCGATGAACGCCTGCGAGCCAGGGTACTCGACGATGAAGGCCAGGTCCCAGGCTTCCGAGCCGGGGCCGGTGACCATCACCTGTGGCGCGCCGGCCCAGACCTGCCGGCTGTTAAGCCGCGCCAGGTGCGGGGCGATGGTGCGGCCATACTCGCGATAGGCCTCGCGGCCGGAGATGTCCTTTCCGTGATCGGGATGGCCCGGCGGATACTCGGCCCGGTCGCGCAGGCGGATCAGGTTCAGCATGTGGATCGGCTCGTCGCGCGGCAGGGCCTTGAAGATCTCCCAGGCCTCGCGGCCAGGATCAACGTAGACGTCGGACATAGTCCCTCCCCTGGGGTTATCGGGCGCGGCGCGACGTGCGATATGCGGTATGCGCACATTGACCCGCCCGCCGGGACTCACTACCTACGCCGCCGTTTGCCCGCCAGAAGGAACCTCTCGTCATGAGCCGCGATCTGCTGCCCGGTTGCACCGGCGTGCTGGCCCTGGCCGATGGGACCATCCTGCAAGGGTACGGCGTGGGCGCGACGGGCTCGGCCGTGGGCGAGGTCTGCTTCAACACCGCCATGACCGGCTACCAGGAGATCCTAACCGACCCCTCCTACATGGCCCAGATCGTGGCCTTCACCTTCCCGCACATCGGCAATACCGGCACGACGGTGGAGGACCTGGAGCAGATGTCCGGGTCGGCCGAAACGGCCGCGCGGGGTGCGATTTTCCGCGACCTTCCCACACCCCCGGCGAACTGGCGCGCCAACGCCGATCTTCCCGGTTGGATGGCCCGGCGTGGCGTGGTGGGTTTGGCCGGTGTCGACACCCGCGCGCTCACGCGCTCGATCCGCGAGCACGGCATGCCGCACGCGGTGATCGCCCATTCGCCGGACGGCAAGTTCGACCTCGACGCCCTCGTCGCCCAGGCCAAGGCCTGGAGCGGGCTGGAAGGCCTGGACCTGGCCAAGGACGCCTCCTGCCTGCAGCCCTTCGTCTATGACGAGGGCCTGTGGTCCTGGCCCGACGGCTACGCAAAACCGGGCAAGCCCAAGTACGAGGTGGTCGTCGTCGACTACGGCGTGAAGCGCAACATCCTGCGCGCGCTCACCAGCGTCGGGGCGCGGGCGACCGTGGTGCCGGCCTCCACCAGCGCCGAGGAAATCCTGGCGCGCAAGCCCGACGGTGTGCTGCTCTCCAACGGCCCCGGCGACCCGGCGGCCACCGGCGAGTACGCCGTGCCGATGATCAAGGGGCTGTTGGATGCCGGCACGCCGATCTTCGGCATCTGCCTGGGGCACCAGATGCTGTCGCTGGCGGTGGGCGGCAAGACCGTGAAGATGGAGCAGGGCCACCACGGGGCGAACCACCCGGTGAAGGACCTCACCACCGGCAAGGTGGAGATCGTCTCGATGAACCACGGCTTCACCGTCGACCGCGAAAGCCTGCCCGCGCCGGTCGTGGAGACCCATGTCTCACTGTTCGACGGCACCAACGCCGGCATCGCCCTGAAGGATCGCCCGGTCTTCAGCGTCCAGCACCACCCGGAAGCCTCGCCCGGCCCCACCGACAGCCTCTACCTCTTCGAGAGGTTCGCGGGCCTGATGGACGCGGCGAAGTAGATTTTCGACGAAACCTCGGGCCGCGTCGCCCGTTTGCTCCGGACATTTGTACGGAGACGTCAAAATGCTTAAATCCATCGCCCTGGCCGCGGTGGTCGCGGCGGCAGCCCTGCCCGCGGCGGCGCAGCGCCCCACGCTCGGGCCCACGCCCAACGAACAACGCGGCATGCATATCGGCGACACCACCGCCAACGGCTCTGCCACCATCGTCACGGATCGGTCGGGGACCCACCCCGACGGCTTCACCGGCATGGCGATCCGAAATCGGATCGCCGGCAGCAGCACAACGAACGACCTGCGCCGACATCACCGCCCGCGCCATGCAGCGAGCGAAGCGAACCCCGGCTAAGCCGGAGCGGCGGCTAGATCTTGGCGAGTTTGCCGACGGCGGTGATGGGGCCGGTGGGGGCGTCGATCTTCGGCGAGCCGCCGGGCGGCTCGAGTGACACGGCGAGCGCCGCACCGGCGGCGAGCGACGGCAACAGCTTCTCCGACATCGGAATGGCCCTGGTCTTGCCGGGCTCAAGGATACCCAGCGGACGCGGCTTGCCGTCGGCCGGGATCACCCACAGCTCGTGGACATGCGCCGGGTCGTTGTTGGGCGACACCAGCGACGTGACGATCAGCGCCTTGCGAGTCGGATCGTAGGCGGCCACGAACAGCGGCACCGGCGCGCCCGACTGGCTGACGAGGCTGGCGTCCAGCAGCTGGCCTGTCGCCGCCGGCCCCTGGACCACGACAGGCGCACGGTTGGCCAGCATGACCGCCGCCGCGAGGCTGGCGGCCGCCAGGGTCAGCGAACCGGCCGTGGCGCCGCGCCAGAAGCGCACCATCCGCTGGATCGGGGCGTTGTCGTTGGCGCCCAGAGACCGCTCGACGCGCAGCCAGAGGCCTGGCGGCGGAGCGATGGCCGTTAGTCCCTCGGCCATGGGCGCCAGCCGTCCCCGCCATTCCTCCACCAGGGCGGCGAACGCGGGCTCGGCGGCCATGCGCGCCTCGGCCTGCCGCCGTTCGGCCGAGGTCAGCACGCCGAGCGCATGCTCGGCCGCGAAGGCTTCGGACTCGGAAAGGTCGGGAGCTTCGCTCATTGCGACAAACATCCCTTGAGCCTGGCCAGGCCCCGGCGAACCCAACTCTTGACTGTACCCAAGGGCGCATCCATGCGGCGCGCCAGGGCCTCATACGTTACGCCCTCGAAGAAGGCCGTGCGGATCACTTTTTCGGTTCGGCCGTCGAGCTCGGAGAGGCATTCGCGAAGCCGCCCCTCCTCGCCGGCCCTGACCAGCAGGGCCTCGGCGCTGACGCCGCCGTCGGGAATATCGAGATTCTCGAGCTGATCGGCGTAGGCCATTGGACCCCGTGCCCTGAGGCGGTCGATCGCCCGATTGCGGGCGATCGTGGAGATCCACGTCATGACGCTTGCCCGCGACCCGTCGAAACGGTCCGCCCGACGCCAAACTGCTACATAGACCTCTTGCAAAACGTCCTCGGATTCCTCGCGGTCGGACAAGATACGTAGGCAGACAGCAAAAAGCTTCGCGGAGGTCGCGTCGTAGAGTTGTCGCAGGGCCGCGCGCTCGCCCGCCGCGACGCGGCCCATCAGGGCGGCCAGATCTTGAGGCGTTGTCGCAGCGGCCAAGGTGGGACTCAGGTCTCGCCAGGCTTACTTGCCTGCTTGCGGTCGGAGATCGACGTTGCCCGCTCAGGGCCGCTGGGGCAACCCTCTACGCCTGAGCTCTCGGCCGCCAGAGCTGCAAAGCTGGCTCAGGCGGCGACGGTGCGCGGCTTTCGAGCGGCGGCGCGCTTCACCTGGGCGGCCGCCAAGCGGTCAGCCTGACGCTGGGCTGCGGCCTCCTCGAGAGTGGGCAGCAACTCGGCGGCGGCGGCCTGCTGCCGCGGATCCCCGGCTTCCTGCAACCGGCGCGCATTGGCCAATAGATTGATGACTTCGGCGTCGGTGAGCGTGGGGATCTTTTCGACGAGCGTCATGGAACGCGCCTTTCGTGTCGGCCGCTGCAGGCGCGGCCCTCTTCATCCTATATGGCTAGGCCGTGGTTTGGTTTCGAGCTTTGCCGCACGTTTTCGCGATCTTGCCTCCTTTCGGGAAATCCTCCAGGCTGCCGTCCATCGAATTCGTTACGGTTCGGCCGACGTCTCCCGCTCGATTTCATCGGCGCCGGACTTGCCTCCCGACCCATTTCGAACTGAGATCGCTGGCGTGAATGCTTGCGCCGGTCGGCCATAATCTATCAAGGGACTTGGAATTACATGGCTAGTGGCACAGTCAAATGGTTCAACGGCGCCAAGGGCTTCGGCTTCATCCAACCGGACGAGGGCGGCCCTGACGTGTTCGTGCACATCTCCGCAGTGGAGAAGGCGGGACTGCGCGGGCTGAACGAAGGCCAGAAAATCACCTACGAACTGGAAAAGGACCCGCGCAGCGGCAAGTCCGCCGCGGGCAACCTGCAGGCCTGAGCCAGCTCCGCTGGAACCCTTCGATGGGCCGGTGTCCGCACCGGCCCATTTTGTTTGTCCGCGAACCAAACGAACCACACCACCGCGCCTCGACTTGCGAGGCTCGCGCAGCGGGCGCCTTCCAATTTGAACCACGGATCACACGGATTTCCACGGGTGGCGTCGGCGCCAGCCGTGGAAATCCGTGTGATCCGTGGCTGAAAACGCCGAGTCTCCGCTGGCGCGGAGTCTCGGAAGGGCGCCCGTTCGTGGAGTTCGTGTGGTTCGTGGTTGAATCCTTCCTGCGCCGCGCGCGGGGTTGCGCGGGCTCGACTCCGTCTCTAAACGGGCGCCTTAACCTGCAGATTTGGCCGGGCGGCGCGTGAAAGCGTGCGAGCCCTTGCGCGCGAGACGGAATGCCGAAACGTACCGATATCTCCTCGATCCTGATCATCGGCGCGGGGCCGATCGTGATCGGGCAGGCCTGTGAGTTCGACTATTCCGGAGTGCAGGCCTGCAAGGCGCTGCGCGCGGAGGGCTACCGGATCGTGCTGGTGAACTCCAATCCGGCGACGATCATGACCGATCCGGACGTCGCCGACGCCACCTACATCGAGCCGATCACGCCGGAAATGGTCGAGAAGATCATCGCCAAGGAACGCCCCGACGCCCTGCTCCCCACCATGGGCGGCCAGACGGCGCTGAACACCGCGCTGGCCCTCGACGCCTCCGGCGTGCTCGCCAAGTATGGCGTCGAGATGATCGGGGCCCGCGCCGAGGTGATCGACAAGGCCGAGGACCGCCAGAAGTTCCGCAACGCCATGGACCACCTGGGCCTCGAAAGCCCCAAGTCCAAGGCCGCCCACACCATGGAAGAGGCCCTTGAGGGCCTGGAGTTCGTGGGCCTGCCGGCCATCGTGCGGCCGTCGTTCACCCTGGCCGGGACCGGCGGCGGCATCGCCTACAACGCCAAGGAATTCCGCGAGATCGTCGAGCGCGGCCTGGACCTGTCGCCGACCACCGAGGTGCTCATCGAGGAGAGCGTGCTCGGCTGGAAGGAGTACGAAATGGAAGTCGTCCGCGACAAGGCGGACAACTGCATCATCGTCTGCTCCATCGAGAACATCGACCCGATGGGCGTGCACACCGGCGATAGCATCACCGTCGCCCCGGCCCTGACCCTGACCGACAAGGAATACCAGCGCATGCGCACGGCCTCCATCGCCGTGCTGCGCGAGATCGGCGTGGAGACCGGCGGCTCCAACGTGCAGTTCGCAGTCAATCCGCGCGACGGGCGCATGGTCGTGATCGAGATGAACCCGCGGGTGT
>DASRRU010000332.1:0-4494 GCA_035656795.1 Phenylobacterium sp.
TCGCGACGCGTCCGATCCAGGCGCAGCGACACGCGGCGCGCGCGCTGGTTCACCTTCAGGGTGACGGCCGTCCCGGCAACCTCCAGCCGATCGCCGTCGGCCCAGGTTCTTCCGACAAGGGGAGCGCGGCCGAAGAGACTCATCGCCCTGAATCTAGGCGGCTTTGGTCGCCTTGGGGAGGGCGTTGGCGGGCGTGCGGGACAGGGCCATCTCCGCTTCCCAGATGGTGCTGCGCACCCGCGGATAGATCTCGTCACGGAACCGGGCGCCGTTGAACACGCCGTAGTGGCCGACGCGCGGCTGAACGTAGTCCTCCTTGAGCTCGGCCGGCAGGCCCGAGCAGAGGTCATGCGCCGCCTGGGTCTGGCCGATCCCAGAGATATCGTCGTTCTCGCCCTCGACGGTGAGCAGCCGGATGTCGGTGATCTTGTCCGGCCTCACCAGCCGCCCGCGATGCTCCAGCTCGCCCTTGGGCAGGAGGTAGCGCTGGAAGACCACGTCGACGGTCTGCAGGTAGAACTCCTCGGTCAGGTCCAGGACCGACAGATATTCGTCGTAGAATTCCAGGTGCCGCTCGGCGCCATCGCCGTCGCCGTCCATCAGCTGGCGCAGGTAGCGTTGGTGCGCCTCCTGATGCTTCTCGGCGTTCATCGACATGAAGCTGGCCAGTTGCACGAAGCCCGGATAGACGCGTCGGCCCATCCCCGGATAGGGCGGCGGCACGGTGTCGATCATGTGCGACTGGAACCAGGTGAAGGGCCGTTCTTCGGCCAGCTTGTTGGTGACCGTCGGCGACAGGCGCGCATCGATCGGCGAGCCCATGAAGGTCATCGAGCCCGGGCGGCTTTCGTCGCCGTCTTCGGCCATCAGCGCCGCGGCGGCCAGGACCGGCGGCCCCGGCTGGCAGACAGCCACGACGTGCGGCCGCGGGCCCAGGACCTGCAGCATCGCGCGGATGTGGTCGATGTAGTCGTGGAAGTCGAAGCGACCCTCCAGCACGGGTACGTTGCGCGCGTTGGTCCACTCGGTGATGTAGACCTCGTGGTCCTGCAGGAAGGCCTGCACCGTCCCGCGCAGCAGGGTGGCGTAGTGGCCTGACAGGGGGGCCGCGATCAGCACAGCCGGGTCGCGGGAGCGACGGCCGGCGCGGCGCATGTCGGCCACGTCGCGGGCGAAGTGGATGAGTTTGCACCAGGGGCTGGACCAAACCTCGGTCGCCCGCACGCGCACCGGCTGGCCGTCGATCTCGACGCTGTCGATGCCCCAGCTCGGCTTGCCGTAGCGGCGGGTGAGGTTCGCGAACAGATCGGCGTTGGCGTAGAGCCTTCGGCCCAGGTCCGACTCTTTCGCCGGGTTCAGCGTCGATGACCAGAAGTCGCGCGTCAGCCGTGCTGCGGCGCGAAGCGGGGAGGCGGCGTAGAAGCCAGCTTCATAGAGGGAGTAGAGCATTTCCCGTCCTTTGTGCGCCGCAACATAACACCCGAAGCCTTAATCGCGTCCATACCCGACGTTCAGATTCAGGCGCGACAAGATTTCGCGTGGGGGCCCTGCTTCATGGCGGCGCGGATCTGCCCGGCCATGGCGTCAGGCGTCTCGCCATAGGGAATCACGCAGACGAAGTCGCCGGTGGGGCTCATCAGATAGGTGATGGTCGAGTGGCTGATCTGGTAGTCCGCCCCCTCGCCGGCTTTCTGGTAGAACACATGGTAGGCGTGAGCGACGTCGGCGACCTGCTTGTCGGTGCCGGTCAGGCCCAGCGTGCGGTGCGGGAAGGAGCTATTGGACAGATAGTTGGCCAGCACCTTGGGCGTATCGCGGCCGGGATCGACGGAGATGAACACCGTCTGGAAATCGTCGGCATTCGACCCCAGCAGCTTTTCCGTCTGCCCAAGCGCGAGCAGCGTCGTAGGGCAGGCCTCGGGGCAGTAGGTGAAGCCGAAGAACACCGCGCTCCATTTCTTTTTCAGCACACTGGCGTCCCGGGGCGCGCCTGTCTGATCGACCAGGTGGAACGGTCCGCCGATGGCGGCTGTTTGACTCTCGGCGCCCAGCACGCCGCGCTTCACCGCCAGGCCGGTGATCACGGCGAAAGCCGCAGCCAGAATGGTGAGGATGACCCAGACGGTCCGGCTCATGGGGCGTACCTGTTGGCGGCGCGACCTCAGGGGCGGTCGCATTAGGGCTCGTCACGGCGGCGCTGGCGGGTGATCCTGGCTCGACCATGCCTAGACCCAGGATCTCCGCCGCCCCGTCGACAGAGCCCGGTCTCGATAGGGCGGCCAGCGTCGGCGTGCAAGCTGGGCCGCTCTTGGGCGGAATCGACGGCGGCGCGGTCTGGCCGCACGGCGCGGTCCACCGCGGCCGCTTGCGGGTCCGCAGCCTGGTCACCCTGCGCTGGATGGTGGTGGCGGGCGAAGCAGGGCTGTTGGTCATCCTCATGGCGATGGGGTTTTCGCTGCCCTACGCGATGTGCTTCGCCATCGTCGGCGCTGGCGCTTGGGTGAATTTGCTGACCGGCGTCGCCTCGCCCGGCCAGAGGCTGTTCGGCGAGCGCGAGGCGACCGCCCAGCTGTCCCTGGACATCCTGCAGATGAGCACACTGGTGTTCCTCACCGGCGGGGCGGCCAATCCCTTCGTCCTGATGCTGATCGCTCCGGTCACCCTGGCCGCGGCCACTCTGCCGCTGCGGCCGGTGCTGATCCTGGGCGTCATGGCCGCCCTGGTCTCCGTCGCCCTGGCCTTCGAGTCCCTGCCCCTGCCCCACGCGCCCGGCATGGCGGCGATGATCCCTGTGAGCTTCCGGATCGGCGCGGCGGTGGCCAACCTGGCCGGCATCGCGCTCACCGCCGGCTATGTGCGGCAGGCGTCGGTGGAATCGGCGCGCATGGCGCTGGCGCTGGACGTGACCCAGGCGGTGCTGGCGCGCGAGCAGCGGCTCTCGGCGCTGGGCGCGCTGGCCGCCGCCGCCGCCCACGAGCTCGGCACGCCGCTCGCCACCATCTCCATCGTCGCCAAGGAGCTGGGCCGCGAGGCGCCGACGCCCGCCGTCAAGGAGGACGCCGAGCTGCTGGTCTCCCAGGCCGAACGCTGCCGCGAAATCCTGCGCCGGCTCACCGAGACCCCCGACGCGGCCTCCGACGAAGTTCACGAGCGCATCTCCCTGCGTCAACTGGTGCAGGACGTGATCGAGCCCCACGCCGGGGTGAAGGGGGTGCGGGTCGAGGCCATCGTCACCGGCGCCAAAGGCATGAAAACCCCCGACATCCGCCGCCTTCCGGAGATCACCCACGCCTTCACCTCCTTCGTGGAGAACGCCGTCGACTTCGCGGAGTCCGAGATCCTGCTGTCGGCGCGGTTCGACGCCGAGACCATCTCCATTGAAGTGCGCGACGACGGTCCGGGCTTCGCGCCGGAGGTGCTCGCCAAGCTCGGCGAGCCCTATGTGACCACCCGGCCAGGCGCCGAGGGCTCGCGCACCGGCCACATCGGCATGGGTCTCGGATTCTTCATTGCCAAGACTTTGCTGGAACGAACAGGGGCCTTTGTGACGTTTCAGAACGGCAGACCGCACGGCGCGGTTGTGTCGGCCCGTTGGCCGCGCGCCAAAATCGAAGCCGGAGCCCCTTTAGTTCGTCCATAAAGAGTTCCAACTTGCCCTTCGCTCGACCACCGCGACAGAATGCCGCGCAATACGCCCTTTAATTGGGATCACAGCATGACCGACCTCTCCGCAGACGTGGCCGCCCTGGGCGACAAGACGTTGCTCGTGCTCGACGATGACGCCCCCTTGCGCACCCGCCTGGGCCGAGCCCTGGAGCAGCGCGGATTCGAGCCGACGCTGGTGGGGTCGGTGTCGGAGGCCCTCGCGGCGGTCAGGACCCATGCTCCAGCCTTTGCGGTGCTAGACATGCGTTTGGAGGACGGCACGGGCCTCAAGGTGGTGGAGGCGGTGCGCGACGCCCGCCCCGACGCCAAGATCATCATGCTGACCGGCTACGGCAACATCGCCACCGCGGTGCAGGCGGTGAAGGCCGGGGCGGTCGACTACCTCTCCAAGCCCGCCGACGCCGACGACGTGGTCCGCGCCCTCCTGGCCCGCGGCGACACTTCGCCCGCCCCGCCGGACAACCCGATGAGCGCCGACCGGGTCCGCTGGGAACACATCCAGCGGATCTACGAGCTCTGCAACCACAACGTCTCGGAGACCGCGCGCCGCCTCAACATGCACCGGCGCACCCTGCAGCGGATCCTCGCGAAGCGGGCGCCCCGCTAGGCTTGGCCACCTGGGCCGACATCCGTGCGGTCGCCCTGACCCTGCCGGGCGCGTGGGAAAATGATTGGCGGGGCAATCCGCTGTTCCAAGTCGGCAAGAAGGGCTTCGTCCAGACCTGGCGCGGACGAGTGCTGATGAAGCTCGAGAAGGGTCATCAGGAACTGCTGTTCGAGGTCCGGCCCGAGGTGTTCTCGCCAATGATGGCCGGGCGGCTGCGCTGG
>DASRRU010000333.1:0-15319 GCA_035656795.1 Phenylobacterium sp.
TTCGTCGCGGCGGTCCGATCGTAACGGCCGAGGCGTTGCAGACGCCGGTCTTCATGAGGGTATGAGCGATGCGCAATTCAACTCGCGGCCTGGCAGGCGCCATGGCGGCCATGCTGCTTCTCGGCGCGTCCGTGGCGAACGGCGCCGAGCCGGCGGCTGCGCCGAGCCCGGCGGCCAAGGCGCCGAAGACGCTGAAGGTCCTGACGCCGGACCAGGTGAACCCGGCCCGTCTGCTGCCGCCCCCGCCCGCTGACGGATCGGCCGCGCAGCGGCTGGACCTCGCCGAGGTGCAGCGCGCCTACCACGAGCGGTCGCCCGAACGCTACGCGCAGGCCAAGTGGGATGACACCCATGAGACCCCGGAGTTGTTCGCCGCGACCCTCGGCCCCGCCTTCGACCTCGCCAAGCTGCCCGAAACCGCCAAGCTGCTGGCCCTGGTGGACAACGAGCAGTCAGTGAGCGCCAACATCGCCAAGCGGTACTTCCTGCGCAACCGACCCTGGGCGATCGACACCAGCATCGTCGCCTGCGACTACAAGGCCGGCGCCAATCCGAAGACCTCCTATCCCAGCGGCCACGCGACCCTCAGCTATTCGGTCGGCGCCGTGCTTGCCGATCTGATGCCGGAAAAGGCGCAGGCGATCCTCGCCCGAGCGAAGGACTACGCCTACAGCCGCGAGATCTGCGGCGCGCACTATCCTTCCGACACCGAGGCCAGCCATGTGCTCGGGTCGGCGGTTGCGCTGCAACTTCTCGCCAATCCGAAGGTCGCGCCGATGGTCGCTGCGGCCCGGGCGGAGCTGCGAGCGGCCGGCCTTTCTGAGCCGGTGAAGGTCGGCCAGGCCGCGATGCCGGCCTCGGTGGCTACGGGACGGTGAACCCGCAACAGTCCCGCTGCGTCGAGACGTCATGAAGCTGTGATCAGGCTTGGCTAGCGGGACTGTATGCAGGCCGCGAAACCCTTCGGCGGTGCGACCGCGACGACCGCCCCGGCGGGACTCAGGCTCCTGATCGTCGAGGACGAGCCTGAGGTTGCGAAGGATTTGGCGAGAAACTTCGCCGCGCGCGGCCACCGGCCGGAGGTCGTGGGCGACGGCGTCGCCGGCCTGCGCGCGGGGTCCGACGGCGACTTCGACGTAATGGTGGTTGACCGCCTGCTCCCCGGCATGGACGGCCTCTCGCTGGTCCGAGCCCTGCGGGCCCGAGGTATTGCGACGCCGGCGCTGCTCGTCACAGCCCTCGGCTCGGTCGCCCACAGGGTTGACGGTCTCGAAAGCGGCGCCGACGACTACCTGGTCAAGCCCTTCGACTTCGACGAGTTGCACGCCCGGGTGAAAGCGCTGGGCCGGCGGGCTTCGGACGCCCGTCGTGAGCCGACCCGGCTGCAGTATGAAGACCTCGTGATGGATCGCCTGGCGCGCACGGTTCGTCGCGGCGATCGGGAGATTGAGCTCCTGCCCCTGGAATACCGGCTGCTCGAGGTCCTGCTCCTGAACGCCGGCGAGCCGGTCACCCGGATGATGTTGCTCGAACAGGTCTGGGGCCTCCACTTCGACCCGCGCACCAACATCGTCGAGACCCACATCAGCCGCATGCGCGCCAAGCTCGATCATGACGGGGCGGAGCCGCTGATCCGCAACCGGCGTGGCCTGGGATATATGATCGGCCCCGCGCCGCCGATGCTCGCATGAACCGGCCGTTGATTTCCGTCCGAGGCGCAGCGATCCAAGCCCGGCGCTTTTCGACCCGGACCGGGGTGCGCCTCGCCGCTGTCCAGGTGCTCGTCCTGCTGATCGCCTTCGGTGTGGCCGGGCTGGTGACGCGCTCCGGCGTTCGGGCTCTGGGCGAAGCGACGCTGCGGCGCGAGATCCAGGGCGAGATGGCCTCGCTGCAGGATGAGATCTTCCGGTTCGGCGAGGGGCGGCTGGCCACGACGATCGATCGTCGGACCCGATTGTGGCGAGGTTTCGAATATGGCCTTGAGGGCCCGCACCAGGAGCATCTGGCCGGGACCCTGCGGCTGCCCGCCAGGCGTGAGGGCTGGGTGGAGACAGGCCAGGCCAGCGGATCCGGCGAGCCCGCGGCCTATCTGGTCTATGTCCAACCCACGCCGCTGGGCGGGGAGCTGGGGGTGGGCAAGGACCTGGCCGGGATGCGGCTCGAGGTGCGGCTCGTCACCGACCGGTTGATCGCCGCCGCCGTCTGCGGCGGCCTGCTGTGCCTGGCCGTCTGGGCCCTGTTCATGCGATCGACCTGGCGGCGCCTGTCGAACATGGGGGATGTCGCGCGCCTCGTCGCGGAGGGCCGCCTGAACGTCCGCGTCCCAGCCGCGGCGCCCTCTGAGGGCGCCGACGACATCGACCAGTTGGCGAAGGCCTTCAACACCATGCTGGATCGAATCGGCGGTCTGGTCGGGCAGCTGCAGCGAATGACCGTCGAGGTGGCGCACGACCTGCGCACGCCGTTGACCCGTGTGCAGCAAAAACTGGCGCGTCTGGAGGAAGGGTCCAACCTCGGCGCCTCCCACCAGCAGTTGGTGAGGGAGATCCGGGCGGACATCTGGGAGTTACTGCGGACTTTCGACGCCCTGCTGCAGCTCGCCGAGATCGAGGGGCGGAGCCTCGCCGACGAGGGGCGATCGTTCGATCTCGCCGACGTCGCCCAGCGCCTCGCCGATGTCTTCCGGCCCGATATCGAGGAGGGCGGCCGGCGCCTGGAGGTCGATGTCACGCCGGCGACCGTGACGGGCGATCCGGCGCTGGTGGCGCAGATGCTCTCCAACCTGATCGAGAACAGCATGCGCCACACTCCGGTTGGGACGAAACTCAGCATTGTAGTCGCCACGGACCGCGACGGCGCGCGCCTGACGGTGGCCGACAACGGGCCGGGCGTTCCCGCCCGCCTGCGCGAGGCGGTCCTGGCCCCCTACTTCCGGCTGGACCGCAGCCAAGGCTCACCGGGTTCCGGGGTGGGACTGGCGATTGTGGCCGCGGTCGCGGCCCGTCACGGCGCCCAGCTTGCGCTTGAGGACAACGCCCCCGGCCTGAGGGTCACGGCGGTGTTTCCGTCGCTCGCGCCTGCCACGGCGGACGGCCAGGCTCAGCCGAGAAGCATGAACCCAATCGGCGCCAGCAGCCCAAGCGCCAGCAGGGCCAGGTTCCAGGCCCTGTCGCGCGGAGTCCTGAAAGCCAGGTAGAGACCGATCACCGTGGTGAGCGCGAGCACGACCGAGATCGCCGCGGCGTAGGCCTTCAGCAGGATCGCACCCAGGCTTGTGCGCTCGGGCTGGGGCTTGATCTTGGCCTTGGCGTCGTCCGCGCCGCCGCCTTTCCGCGGGGCCTTGGACGTCTCCTTCTCGCGCGTGCTCAAGGTCTGGTTCTTGTGCAGCGAGGCGATCGCGCGAACGGCGGCCGGCGGTTGGTAGCCTTGCGCCGGCTGGGGCTTGTGGAGGTCGAACACCTGCAACAGTCCGCTGGCGGCGAAGAAGATCAATCCGGGCGCGAATAATGCGCCCATCCAGCCGTGCGCCCGCCGAAGTGTCACCGGAAGGGGCGCCACAGTCCCCGCGCGGCGGCGCGGGGACGTCTTGACAGAGGCGGGCGCTTGCATCGCCCTAGAACTTGGCCTTGAGCGTCAGGGCGAAGTTCCGGGGGACCTGGTACTCCAGCGCGTTGGCCGCGCCACCCGCGGCCGAGGTCTGGGCCCAGAGGTTCGTTCCGGCGATCAGAGCCTTGCCTTTGGCGATCAGCAGCCCGTGCTTGTCGAACAGGTTCAGCACCTGGGCTTCGACGCTGTAGCGTCCCAGCCGGTAGATCATCGACAGGTTGGCTTCGTCGGTGGTCTTGAGAAGGCCGGTGACCGGGGTCAGGGTCGCGCCGGGCGCGCAGATCCCGTTGGGGACGGATGAGCAGGTCGCATTGGTGACGTATTGCGGGCCTTCCCACTTGTCGAACAGCGAGACGATCACGCCGTCGTCGGCGGTGAAGATCTGCTCGCGGGCGTAGCGCGCGCCCAGAGCCCCGGTCCAACTGGAGACGCCGGTGAGCTGGTGGCCGTTGTAGAGCGGGTTCGATTTGTCGTTCTCGCCGACCGCCTGGTTCAGCGACCAGTTGGCGAACAGCGCCAGCTCGTGGGTGGCGGCCCAGGTCGCGTCCGCCTCGATGCCGCGATAATAGGCCCCGCCGCTGTTGGTAGAGTAGCTCTGCCCGGAGACAATATCGGTGAAGGTCTGAATTTTGTTCTGGAAATCAATGTAATAAGCGTCGGCGTCCAGGCTCAGAGAGCCCTTGCTGTAGACCGCGCCCACTTGATAGTTCGTCGAGAGCTGAGGAACGATCTTGGCCGCGACATTGACCACGTAGAGGTTACCGATATTGGGCACCAGGAAGCCCTGCGCATACTGCGCGTAGGCCGCCAAGTTGTCGTTGATCTTGTAGTTTGCGGTCAGGAACGGCAGCGTCTTGGTGAACACTTGGTCGGCATTCAGCGGCTGGCTACCGATTGAAATCTTTTCGACCGCCGCATCGACGTGGAGATCGAAGTGGACGTACTTGACGCCGGGGGTGATCGTCAGCTGGTCCGTGGGCTTCCAAACGAACTGGCTGAATAGCTGGTACTGACGCCAGCCGGAGTTCTCGTTGTACTGCACATTGAGCGGAACCTGAGAGTAGGTCCCTGAGGGGCCCGGGCCGGTGGCGGCCTTCTCGCGATAGTCTGGTCGGCCGGTGAGGGCGTCGATGTCCTCGATGAAGCGCACGCTCTTGGCTTCTTCGGTCATCCCGCCGACCGTCAGCTGCCCGAAACCGAAGTCCTTGGTGAATTTCGTGATGTCGCCCATCACGATGTACTGGTTCTTCTTGAAGTAGGCCGGCACGCCGACGGTCTGCAGGTTGGCGGGGTAAGCCTTGCCCGGAGCCGGGTAGGCGGCGCCCGGCGTCAGGGTCACGACATCGCCAGCCGTCGTCGTGTTCGCCGTCTGGCCGGACTCTGTGCGGTTGCTGTAGTCATAGTCGTAGAGGGTCTGGTCGACGCCGAAGCCGTCGCCCAGGTCGCCGGCCAGGCGCACGTAGGCGAAGTCAGTGTCCTTGTGGACCCAGTTGTAGCCGTAATAATCCGTATACATCGGATTGTTGCTGAGCGAGAAATTCCGCCCGAACTGCTCGGTCTGAGCCACGGTGGCGTCGCTGACGTCGGACTTGTTGTAGTAGCCCGTCGAATGCTCGTAGAGGGCGGTGACCTTCAGCTTGTCGGTCAGCGCGAAGTCGCCCTTGATCATCTCATTGTTCGACCAGGTGCGATTGTAGGTCAGATAGCCGTTCGAGCCGAGCTCCTGGAAGTTGACCAGGACGTGGGCGTCGTGGAGGTCGGACAGTGTCCCGCTCTGCGCCGTGAGCACGCCTTGGTTGGTGTTGTAGGAGGCGGTGGTCGCGACGGCGGTGAAGCTCTTGGTCTGCTCGAACGGCAGGGAGATCAGGTTGATCTGGCCGCCGAAGTTCGCCTGGCCGAGGTCCGTGGCGTTGCCCGGCCCGCGGTCGACGATAACCCCGCCGATCGTCGAGGAGGGAAAGAAGGCCGTGCCGTGGTGGCTGGGGCCATTGGTGTCGGCCCAGGCGATCCCGTCGTAAGTGACGTTGTACTGACCGTCGGCGAAGCCGCGCATGGTGATCTTGCCGCCGTCCGACAGGCCCGAGCCATTGGGGTTCGGCTTGGACACCATCGACGGCGCCATGACCGCGATGGTCGAGAAGTCGCCGACCCGCGGCGCGGCTTCCTCGATGAACTTGCGGGTGATGATAGCCTCCGGCTCGGTTTCGCTGAGCGCCGCGCGCATCGGCGCGACCGCGGTCACCGGGCTCGGCGGAGCTGTGACGACCACCTGCTCCACCTCCTGCTCCTCGCGCGGAGGCGCGGCTTCAGCTCGTGCCTGACCCGCTGACCCAGATGCCGCCAACGCCAGCACCGACGCTGCAGCAAACAGGAAATGCTGCTTACGAACCCGCCCCGTCATCATGTAATAGCCCTCGAACCCAGCCGGTATAATGAAGTCATCCACTCAGAAATGATCTGGACGACTGTAGATTGCGCATTGGCTGAAGCGGTCGATCGAAGGCAAGTGACCGAACTATTACATGGTTATGACAGTTACATGTCGATGGCCCTAACTAATTGGTCGGACTTAACAATGGCAGCTTGAGCGTTCGCTGTTCTCCAGCGGGCTTCCAACATTGAGATTTCTCAACGATTCATTCGTTGTGACGGGGCGTCCGAAACAATATTGGACGAGATCCACGCCGGGCAGCCGTTCAGAACGTCCCGCTGGGCGGATCGTTTGAAGGTCCGAGGTGCAACGGCGCCTCAGGGCTCGCCCGACGGCCCTGACATGCTCGCCATCCCGGTCGGCCGGTCGGCCGAGCTGGGACCGAAGAGCAACCGCACTGCGGCTAGCCCTGGGGCTTCAGCCCTTCCCTCCGGGCCGACGGTTTCGCCTGCAACTTTATTGCCGCGCGCGGCCCTATTGCGCGGCGCCCCGCAATGACCTAGGTCGCCTTGCTTCTGTTTGAGGGCAAGAATGGCCGAGGGCACACCGCAGACACCGCCGCCATCCCTGGACGAGGTCCGCGCGCGGATCGACGCCATCGACGCCGACCTGCTGCGCCTGGTCATCGAGCGCGCCTCTCTGGCCAAGGACGTGGCCGTCGCCAAGGCCGCAGCGGGCGATTCCGGCAAGTTCGGCCTGCGTCCTGGCCGCGAGACCGCCCTGCTCAGGAAGCTGCTCGCAGGACCCCGCAACGGCGCGCGCCCGGGCCTGATCGTGCGCATCTGGCGCGAGCTGATCGGCGACAGCCTGGCCACTCAAGGGCCCTTTCACATCGCCGTCTGGGGCGGCCGCGACCCGGGCCGCACCGTCGACGTCGCACGCCTGCGCTTCGGCGTCGCTCCGTCCCTTCGCCAGGTCGCCAAGCCCGAGGACGCCATCGGCGAGGCCCGACAGCTGGGCGGCGTCGGCGTCTGTGCGCTCACCCCCGACAGCGCCTGGTGGGGCCGCCTGCTGGCCGAGCCGAAGCTGAAGGTCTTCGCCGCCCTTCCCTGCCTCGCCGCCTGGGGCCCGCTCTCGGCCCTCGCCGTCGCCGAAGTCGAGGTCGAGCCCACCGGCGCCGACAACACCTTCTGGGTCACCGACGCCCCGCAAGCCGCCAAGGCCATCGAGGACACCCTCAGCCGCGATGGCGTCGCCGCCACCCTGCTGGTCGAAGCCGGCGGCCTGAAGCTCTTCCTGCTCGCCGGCTACTACCAGCCTGACGACCCCCGCCTCGCCCGCGCGCCCGGCAAGCTCTCCGGCGTGATCGGCGCTGCGCCCCAGCCCCTGGACGTGTAGGGGCTGCGTCCCGCCCCGATCCTCACCTAGGCGAGGCCGGCTCCGATGGCGGTGCGAAAGGCGCTCTCGACCGGAGCAACCAGATCTCCCGAGACGCAGCGCAGATCGTCGCCGCGGGTGTGGAAATAGCGGTGCCCGCCGTAGAGGCCGATGGCCGATCGGTAGCCGCCATCCATCACGTTGACCAACTCGCCGCCGGCCATCGCCTTGTCCGCCAGATAGGTCGCCTCCAGGCCGGTGACGCCATGAAAGGCGCGACGGGTCGCCTCCAGTAGGTCGGGCGTGGCGGTCAGCACCCGCTGCGCGTCGGCGCTGGGCAGCGGCAGCAGCCTCGGCCCCAGCTCGTGCCAGTCGCGGGCCGCGGCGCTGGCCCCGATGTGGACCCACAGCTTCGTCGTCGCCGGCGGCGGGGCGGCCTCGGCCAGGTAGTGTTCGCCGCCCAGGTACTCATATTCATGGCCGCTGGTGGCCAGGAGCTCGACGTTTACCGCGTGGTTTGTCCGCGCCAGCCACTGGGCGAGCGAGAGCCAGATCGCCAGCCCCGAACCCCGCTCCGCCGCGCACCCGAACCAGCCGGAGCGCGGCGTCGAGATCACCAGCGTCTTGGGCGCCTTGCGGCCCAGCCGGGCGATCAGGTTGAAGGCTGGCCTCCGCTCGCCTTGGCCGCCTCGCCCGTCCAGGGTGAACGTCGCGGTCCGCCCCTCGACGGCGGCGGCCACAAAGGGCCCGGCGTCTTTGGGCGCCAGGATCGCTACCGGCCGTTCGACCGCCGGCCGATGGGTCGAGACATTCAGCGCGATAGCCTCGCCCGTGGGTCCGGTGGTGACCAGCACGACCCCAGCGGCGCCGCGCCCCACCGCATCGGCGAGCGGGCGGGCTACCTGCGGGTCGGCCAACCCAGTCCAGCGCTTGTAGGGCAGCACCACCAGGGCGATGGCGCCGGTGAGATCTCCGCGTGCAGAGGCCAGGCGCAGTGGAGCGGTCAGACCCCGCGGCCCGGTGGGCGCAACGATGGCCTGGGGGATCACCGTCGCCCGCGCTTCGCCGCACGTCAGGCCGGCCTCCCGGACCTCGAAGAATGGGACCTCGAAGGCCTGGCGCCGGCAGGCGTAGCCGGCGCGCGCGAGTTCGCCCTCCAGCCAGGCGCCGCTGGCCATATCGCCCGCTCCGCCGGAGGCCTTGACGCCGAATGCGGCATAGCGCTCCAGCGTCGCCTGCAGGGCGGCGGCGTTCGCCTCGCCCACTGCGGCCGCGGCCGCCGCAGGGCCGGCGGCCGCCAGGCCCAGCAGGCCCGCGCCTCCCAGAAGTCCACGACGCGACGGGGTCATGCAGACATCCTCCAGTCGGGCGGCCTTACGCCGCTACCAACGATAGATCAGGTTCACGCCCACCGTGCGCGGCTGGTTGTAGCGGTAGGCGAAGGTCGTACCGGCCGTCTGCAAGGTCAGGATCTTGATGGTCTGGTCGGTCAGGTTCTGGACGAAGATCGCCGCCTCCACCTTGTGGAAGTCGACACCCGCCCGCAGGCTGACGTCGGTGACGCTGGACATCGGCACATAGGGAATCCCCGTGGTCACGGTGTCCTGGCCGCCCCCACTCTGCCCGCTGTAGGCCACGTGGATGAAGCCATCCAGGTTGCTGAGGATCGGATGCAGGTAGTCGATCGCCGCCGAGCTGGTCCAGTCGGGAATCTGCGCCACTTTGGAGCCAACGATCGGCAGGCCGGTGTAGGTCCCGTTCACCGACACGAATTCCGCGTTCTGGTTGGCGCCGTTCAGGGATAGGTCCAGCCGCCCGCCAGCCACGTGGAAACGGCCATTGACGGCCATTTCGACGCCCTTGGCATGCACCGTGCCGCCATTGATGTTGAACACCGTCGCGGCCTGATTGCAGACGTTCAGGACCGTGCAGCCGTCGTTGATGCTGGTGATGGCGTTGTCGGTCACCGAGTAGTAGCCATCCAGGGTGACGTAGATGTTCGAGCCGATGTTGCCCTTGAAGCCGCCCTCATAGCTGACGGTGTCTTCGTCGCCGTAGGTGGCGCGGAACGGGATCGGCGCGACAGGGGTGGAGATCCCGGGGTTGACCCCGCCGGCTCGGTAGCCGCTGCCGGTCTTGACGTAGAGCATATCCTCCCATGACCCCGGCAGCGTGTAGCTCGCGGTCACCGTGTAGCTCGTCCGGTCGGCGGCGAACTTGAAGCTGCTGGGCCTGGCGGTTGCGACGCCGGTGTACAGCGCCACCGAGTTCTGCGTCGCATCCTTCAGGTCGTTGGTGTAGCGCAGCTCGCCGCTGAAGGTGAAGTTGTTGACCTTGTAGCGCAGGGAGCCGTAGCCCGCCTGGGAGGTGTAGCGCTGCGGCGTGTAGCTTGAGGTTCCGAAGCCCGCCGGGAATGGCGAGGGACAGCCCCGCGAGGTCGGCTGGAGTTGGTAGCAG
Source organism: Phenylobacterium sp. (assembly GCA_035656795.1). Taxonomy (GTDB): domain Bacteria; phylum Pseudomonadota; class Alphaproteobacteria; order Caulobacterales; family Caulobacteraceae; genus Phenylobacterium. The sequence continues at coordinate 9,812 of DASRRU010000333.1, forward strand.
ACCGGCGCTGACGGCGTGCCGCCGCAGATGCTCGATGTGGCGGTGAGCGCGCAGGGCGAGGTCGCCACGGTCAGCAGGTTGCTGTCATGCTGGTCCATGATCTCGACGCCGGCCAGCCAGTCCAGGGCCCCGCCCATCGCCTTCCCGGCCAGGTGGAGATCCTCGTAGTAGGTGTGATCCTTGGCGCCGGTATGGACCTGCGACAGCGGATAGGCGCCCACCTCGCCCTGGCTCTGGAACTGCGCCTCCGTCGCGAGGTCGATGGGCGAGCCGTAATACTGCAGCGAGGTCGAGTTGGTGGCCATGCTGGTGGAGGTCAGCGTCGCCCATCCCAGGTCAAGGTCGGCCACCAGTTGGGCCCGCTGAACCTTCTGCTCGGTGTCGTTGAGGCCGTCGCTGGGCACATTGAAGCGGTTGGAGGTGTAGCCCTTCGGGATCGTCGTCGTCGTGCCCGGCAGAACCCCGTAGTCGGTCACGAAGGTCGGCAGTTTCAGATCCTGCGCATCGACCATGAAGTTCACGTCGAGCGGGCCGTGCTTGTAGCGGATCTGGCCGCGACCCAGCCAGCCGTTGGTCTGGTCGTAGTACTTGTTGTCCACCGGATTGAAGTAGAAGCCCTTGGTCTGGCCAATGGACTCCGCGCCGATGCGCACCGCCCAGTCGTCATTGAGGGCGTAGTTGACCACCCCGGTCAGCCGGTTCTGGTCAAGCTTGTCGGTGTAGGTCTCGTCGATCGAGCCGGAGTTCTCGAACTTCGGCCTGGCGGAGACGATGTTCACGACGCCGAACTCGGAGTTTCGGCCATAGAGGGCGCCCTGCGGCCCCTCGAGCACTTCCACCCGCTCCAGGTCGAAGAAGTCGATGTTCTTGAAGTTGCGGCCGCCAAGCGTGGACGAACCCACATAGGCGCCGTTGACGAAAAGGCCCACGCCGGAGTCCGCGCCGGTCGCCCGCTCGGTGCCGGAGCCCCGGATCGAGATTTCGCTGAGGTTCGGGGACTGAAGGTCGTTGAAACGAACGCCGGGGACCGAGCGCAGCAGATCGCCGGTGCCGACCAGCGGGCCGGTCGCCGTGAGTTGCGCAGCGGAGACCGCCGAGATCGTCGCGGGGATGTCCTTCAGGTTCTCCTCGGTCTTCCGGGCGGTGACCACCAGGGTCTCGATCGTGTCGCTGTCGGCGGCCGAGGCGGGAGATGGGCCGGCGCCGTTCACCCCTTGCGCCGCAGCGGGACTGACGACCGCGGCGCACGCGATGACGAGCGTGAGTACGGCCGCTGAGCGGAACAGGTGACGCATGAATCTCTCCCTATACGGCAGCTTGAGCTGTCCGATTTTGAGGCCATGCTTCGTCAGGCCGTACGACGACGTCAAGCAAATTGTACGACGATTTATGCCGAAACGTACGACGCCCCCTTGCTCAAAGGCCGCGGATTGCGCAGCATTGGGTGCGTCAGTTTTGTGAGCGACCATGCGTTGGACGAGCGATTAGCCGGAGCGCCGCGGTTCGGGCGCATGAGGGGGAGAGCCATGGGCAATGCCGCCGATCCGCCGCGCCGACCTGAACGCGTCCAAGGCGCCGGTCGCTCGACCGGTCCGACAGCGGCCGAGGTTACGGAACGCCTGCGCCATCAGATCCAGGAGGGCCTGTGGACGCCGGGCGAATGGCTTCGTGAACCGCGCATGTGCGCCGAGTTCAAGGTCGGCCGCTCGATCGTGCGCCGGGCCCTCCGCAACCTGGCCGACGACGGCTTGGTGGTCATTGAGCCGAACCGCGGCGCCAGCGTCACCCTGACCACCCTTCAGGAGGTGTTCGACCTCTATGAACTTCGCGCCGGACTCTATGGCGTTGCGGCGCGATTTGCCTGCATCCGCGCCTCGCCGCCCCTGATGGCCGAAATCCTGGAGAAGGCTGACATCCTGCTGGCCGCCAGCGAGGCCGGGGCGCCAGCCGACGAGCTGATCCATCAGAGCGAGGTGATCTTCAGCCTGATGGCCGGCACGGCCAGCGCGGACGCCCAGGCGATGATCGCCGCCGTCCGGCGCAAGACCCGGTGGCACTACTCCTACGTGGGCCTGGCCGAGAGCCCTCCGGGCCCGTTCGATCATTGGCGGGTGATGCGCGCCGGCCTTGCGGCCCGCGACGCCGCCCGCGCGGCCGAGGGCGCGCGCAATATCCTCTACTACATGCAGAACGAAGTCGGCCGGCTGATGCTGTCGCGCGGCCTCGGCATGCAGGAGCCTGCGAGATCGCTGGATCCGCGGCGCCCCGCGGCCCCCGCCGCGTGAAGCCTCCGATCAACCCCTCAACAAAACCCGACCAGGAGCAGAGATGAGCCCGCAACCTTCCCGCAGAACCGTCATCGCCGGGACCGCGGCCCTGGCGGGCCTGGCCAATCCCCTGGCTGCCGCCGCCCAGTCCGCAGCCCCGTCCGCCGCCATGCAAGCCGTGCTCGACTATGCGCAGAGCCAGAAGACCACCGGCTTCCTGGTCGTCCGGAACCGCAAGATCGTCGTGGAGAAGAACTGGCCCGCGCCCGCCGGCGACACCCAGTTCAAGAACTTCACCTATGAAACCACCGCCGAAGGCGCCCTGCTCGAGGACGTCGCCTCCCAGCAGAAGAGCTTCGTGTCGATGCTGGCCGCCACGGCCATCGACAAGGGCCTGCTGGACACCTCCAAGCCGGTCGCGAGCTACATCGGCGCCGGCTGGTCCAAGGCCGCGCCCGACCAGGAAGCTCGCATCCGGGTCATCGACGTGCTGACCATGAGCTCCGGGCTTACCGAGGCGTTCGCCTACGCCGCCCCGCCCGGAACGGTCTTCCTCTACAACACCCCGGTCTACGCCATCACCAAGAAGATCGTGGCCGCGGCCGCCCAGCAGCCGCTGGAGGCCATCACCCGCGACTGGCTGACCGCGCCCGCCGGGATGAAGGACACTTCGTGGCGCAAGCGCCCCGCCGCATTCTCCGATGTCGGCAATCCCACCGGCCTTGTGACCAGCCCACGCGACACCGCGACCTTCGGCCAGATCGTGCTGGATGGCGGCAAGGCGGCCAACGGCAAGCGCATCGTCTCCGAGGCCCAGCTCAAGGCGATGTTCGTCCGCTCGACGACCAACCCCGCCTACGGCCATCTGTGGTGGCTGAACGGCAGCGAGTTCACGATCAAGCCGCTGGCCAGGCGCATCGACGGCCCGCTGATCCCCGCCGCCCCCGCCGACCTGGTCGCCGCCCTGGGCGCGCTCGACCGCAAGCTCTACGTCGTGCCCAGCCGCAAGCTGGTGGTGGTGCGCATGGGCCAGGCCGCCCCGGACAAGGACTTCGACCAGCAGCTGTGGCTGCGCCTGATGAAGGTGGTGGCGTAGGGGGCGACCTCCCGCCTGCGCTTGCCCTCGTCCGCAACTTCCAAGAACCCGATCTCGGGGTCCAGGACGGCTCGACATTCAACGGCGGCGCTGAACGTCGCGGTCTTCTTCCTCCATCGAGGAGGCGGGAAACACCCTTCCGGCCACGCCGCTGAATGTCGATCCGTCCGAGGCCGACCGCTGCCCCTGTGGCTCGGCGCCGAGTCTTCTGGGAGGGCCCCAGGTCTCGCGGTCATCCGGACCTGAACGGTCGAAGCGCCAGGCATTGCCGGCCGCAGGAGCCGCCAGTGCGGCCTCCATCGCCGGCTCACGCACAGGCAAGATCGCAGCCGCCGGGGTGACCCATGCCAGCCGCAGATCATCGACGGCGTGACGCCAGCCGATGAACCGGGCGAATGCATATGCCAGCAGGCCGAGGTTGACCCCCGACATGGCCGCGTGCGCCCACCGGTGCGCCGCCACGTCGAAGGCCAGCGACGCGGCCAAGACGCCGAGCCCCAGCGCTTCCAGCGCCAGGAATAGACGGGGCGTCGCGGTCCGGCCCGCCACCTTGGGCGTCCGGGCGAAGGGCGTCTTGCGCCCGCTGATCAGTTGCCGCACCGAGTCGATCACGCCGGCGATATTCACCGGCGCCAGAAGCAGATTGAGGGCGTAGACGCCGACGAGGTCGCGCCAGCGGTAGCCGGTCTGCTTGAGGTCGCGGCCGCAGACAAAGGCGTAGGGCAGCGCCGCCAGGACGAGCCAGGGCCCCGCGCCTTGGATCTCGAACGGAATCGCCAGCAGCAGCAGCACGCCGAAATTCGCCAGCGTCGGCGACAGCAGATAGTGCAGCCGCAGGAAGCCCTCCCCCCGCGCGGCCTTGGTCTTGCCGGCGAACAGGTAGCGCAACAGGCTGGGCAGGATGATCAGCCCGCCGTTCGCCCATCGACGGCGTTGGACGATGAGCGAGCCGAAGTCCGGCGGCGTAGCGCTGTAGGCCAGCCGTTCCGGGTGGTTGTGCACCCGCCAGCCGCGAGCGAGCAGGTCCACGGTGGAGCCGGTGTCCTCAATGACCGTGTGCGCCTGGATGAACACCGGCACGATGTGGCCGCGCTCCGCGACGTCCTGCCGGATGTCCGCCAGGGCCGCGCGTCGCAACAGGGCGTTGGCGCCCACCCAATAGGCCGCGCGAAAGGCGGAGGAACCCTGGTGGACCAGGTACTGCAGGTCGGTGGTGGCGCCGGCGATGCGTTCCAACCGCCCGGGCGCGCCGGGAAAGGCGGAATAGGGCGTCTGCGCCACCGCGATCCGCGGATCCTGTTCCATCTGCGCCACCAGCTTGCGGGCGTAGTCGGGCAGGACGATGCTGTCGGCGTCCAGGGTCAGCAGATAGTCCGCCCCAGGCGCCTGGAAGGTGGCGTCCCGAGGCTCGCAGGCCACCAGGGCCACACCGTCCGCCCCCTGCCGCTCGCGATAGCCGCCGCCCATCAGGCCGATGTAGGCGTTGAGGTTCATCGCCTTGTTCGGGGCGTGGGAGAGGTTGGCGTAGCGCTTGCGTTCGAAACTCTCGATGCGGACGCTGAACAGCCCAGAGAGCCGCTGATATTCCGCCTCGATGACGTCCAGGCCCGGCGCGGACGACCTGACAAGCTCCGCCCGCGCCCGGTGCTCGGCCGCCAGCCGTCCCAGCACCTGCTCGGCGAAGAAACGGTCGGCGTGGCCCGTCGCACCCGATCCCGCCCACTCGGGGGCCTGAGTCTCGATCCAGGCCGCAGCCTCTTCGTAGAGGCGCGCGACGCCCTCGGCCTCGAGAGCCAGATTCGCCTCGCCCAACTGCGCGCGCGCCAGGAAGTCCCAGTGGCCGCGGCTGAAGTGGGCCGCACAGGCGGCGAACTGCAGGTCCAGCCGGCGGATCAACCGGCGGGCGTCGTCAAGCGCCCGCATCTCCGCGGAGCTGCCCGTGGGCGGATCGTCCAGCAGGGCCACGATCCGCCGGTGCGGATGGTCCATGAGGGCGGCTGACAGCACCGTCTGGCGCAGGACATGGAGCTCTTCGCGATAGGACGGCACCAGCACCACCAGCGCCTTGTTCGCGTGGGGGGCGGCCGGCTCTTCCGCGGGCCCGGTGCGGGCGCCGTGCGTCATGCGCCAATAGTAGCCGACCCG
>DASRRU010000334.1:0-6037 GCA_035656795.1 Phenylobacterium sp.
CGTCGTAGAGGTTCTTCTCGTAGCCATCGTGCGAGTTCACCCAGGCGGTCAGGCGGCCGTTCAGATCATCGGCGATCGCCCCGCCCACATAGCCCTGCACATGGTATGCGTTGAAGTTGCCGACCCCGGCGGTGAAGCCCGCCTCGGGCGTGGCCGTCGGATCGCGGGTCACGATGTTGATCGCGCCCACCGGGGTGTTGCGGCCGTAGAGCGTCCCCTGCGGCCCGCGCAGAACCTCGACCGAGGCAATGTCCTGGATGTTCGACTGGATCGGCCCCGCGGCCGGCATGAAGACGCCGTCCAGGAAGATGCCGACGCTGGGCTCGATCCCTGGGTTGGTGCCGGACGAGCCGATGCCGCGGACCAGAATCGTGGTGTTGCGATTGTTGTTGGCGGACGACAATTGGACGCTGGGCATCTGCCGGGCGACGGCGTCGAAGGACACAATCCCGGCGCGCTCGAGGTTGGCGCCGCTGAAAGCCGAGACCGACATCGGAACGTCCTGCAGGTCCTGCGTCCGTTTGGCGGCAGTGACGACAAGGGTCTCGACTTCGGCCGCGGCCGGGGCGGCGGTCGGGGCGGCGCCGGCCGCGGCCTGGGCGTGGACAAGACCGGGCGCCGCCATCGCCACGAACGAAGCGCCAAGCAGCAGGCTGCGGATGAACGCGTGTGGAGTCATAAATTTCCCCTATGAACGATCCGTTCGTCTAGACGCGAACGTGAATTCCGCTTCAGCATCTGCCCGGCTGCCAGGGCTGTCAACCGGAACGGTGACTCATGTTTTGAGCCGTGGCGCAAACGCCTCAGAGAGGCCCCGGGCCCGCAGCCAGTGCTCGACTTCCAGCCGATCGCGGCCGAACAGGCGGCCACCGATGCGCTCGCCAATGAGTTCGCGCGACCGCTCGGGATAGGTCCGCGTCAGATAACTGGCGGGATCGCCGTAGGCGTCGACGGTGAACGCCTTCGCCCCACCCTCCAACGCCGCGGCGTTGGCGGCCAGGAAGGGCGCATAGCGGACCGCCGTCTCCTCAAGCACATGGCGCGCGAACGGTGTGGACTGCGGGAAAGCCGCCCAGGCGCCCCGCCCATCCCACTGATCGGCGCCGTTCTCAGCCCAGGCCACCAGCCGCGGGAACCGCTCGACGACCTTGCGCGGATCGGGGTCGTGCAGGGTGTGGGCGCGAAATCCCCCCAGCATCATGCAGTCGACCACGCACGGCCGGTCGCCCAGCAGGTAGCGGGTCTGCGCCAGCTGCGCGTCGGCGGCGGCCAGCAGGCGCTCGTATTCGGCCTCGGCCGCCGCCTGGTGGAAGGGCGTCTCGGTGCCGGTGGCGCGGCAGGCGCGCGGTCCCCATCCCCGGATGAGCTCGGCGACCTTCTCGTCGCCGCCGGCGATGGCGCGCGAGGCGAACTCGGCGCTGGCCGGGTAATGCCAGCGGTAGTGCACCATGGTGCGGGCCACCCACTCGTCCAGAAATTCCTCGACCACCTGCACCAAGACGCCGAGCGGTCCCTCCGGGAACATCCGCCGGTCGGGGAAACGCTGGTCGAGCATGTCGATGATCGGCGTGGTGTCGGCCAGCATCCAGTTCTCGGGCGTCAGCAGGACCGGGACCTGATGGGTCCCGGCCCGCCGCTCGATCTCCTCGGTGTCCGGCCGGCCGCGCTTCAGGACGAACTCGAAGGGCGCGCCATAGAAGATCAGCGCCGCCTCGAGCTTGCGCGTGAACAGGCTCTGCCGGGAGCCATAGAGCACGTACACGGACAGACCTCGGCCTTAGGCCGTTATCGCCGATCCGGGCCGGAGACCTGCGCCACTCTTGTCGCGCCGGGCGTGTACCAGATGGGCGAGCCGTAGGCGCGCTCCTGGATGGTCTTGTCCCGGCCCGGCGCGAACGGCAGATGCCGCTTGATCGCCAGCAGCGTCGACCAGCGCGGCGTCGGGATCTCCAGGACGCGGACGTAGTAGACCGCCGGCCGAGCGGCGTCGAATTCCGGGTCACGCCAGACGGTCTGCAGGACGGGCGCGCCGATGGTGTTGGCGTATTTGCCGGTCTTCAGGTCCACCGTATTGCCGACCGCAGGCGCCTTGCCGGTGCGCGGGTCGACCTTGCGGCCGCCGGAAAGCGCCACGTCGAACACCTTCTCCTTGTAGCCGGAGCCGTCGAGCCAGACCTTGACGATCTGCACCCGGTCGAGGTTGCCGCTCTCCGGGGCCTTCATGGCCTGGACGATGAAGCTCGGCGCCTTGGCGGCCGCCGGCCGGGCCGGGAGATCCCCGCCCATCGGCGCGCCCGTCGCATAGGCCGTGGCCACCCAGTCGGGCTTGGCCAGCATCGACGGCGCGAAGGACCAGCCGCCGAACGCCCGCACGCGGATGCGCGGCCCGGACGTGGCGAAGGTCTCCTTGCGCTTCAGGGCCGCGAAGATCGCCTCGCGGGTGTTCTGCTCGGCCCAGACGCCGGTCAGGCCGGCCGAGGAGAAGATCGTCTGGTCCTCGTTCTGGTGCTCCGAGCCGGACGCCTCGGCCGCCTCGTCGATCAGCGCCGGCGTGGGGACCAGGTTGAGGCGGTGCTTGGCGGTCTCGACGTCGGGCAGCATGGTCTTCGGGTCGATTCCGAACGGCCCGCCGGCCATGGCGCTCTCGTCGCTGGCGCTCAGCCCGTTGTGGATGTCCGAGGCCCCGACAACGCCCATCTTGTAGGGGTTCACCCCCACCTTCTGCTGGATCACCAGCCCGCGCCCGAAGGCCTCGCGGATGTAGCTGCCGTGGGGCTTGCTCTTCTCCTCAGGGTGAGTGAGCAGGTGGTCGAAGATCTCGAAGGCGGCGAACTCGTCCGAAGACGACAGCTCCGGGACGGTCTCCGACTGGCCCTTGTTCTGGACGATCTCGGTGAGCGGCTCATTGAGCGCGCGCCGTTGCGCGTAGGCCTCGTCGATCGGCCGGCCATCGCTGTTGTTCCAGTCGTACATCAGCCCGCCGGAGACATTGCCGTTGTGCGGAATGGCCAGGGCCTCGACGCCGTTGGCGCGGTTCTTCTCCAGATAGGTCCAGAGGTCTTCGGGTTTCGGCGAGTCGGCTGAGGTGAATGGCAGCGGGGCGTCGTCGCCCTTGAAGATCACGTTGCGGTGCAGATTGTACCGGCCCTGGGCCATCGACGACCATTCATAGGCGATGAAGGTCGTGAATTTGCCCGGCTGGTAGTTGCCGTTCGCCGCCTGCTTTTCGACTTCCCAGGCGCTGCGCATCGCCGGCTTGGCGTTGAGTTCGGGGATCGGCGTGCGCTTATCGACCGCGTTCTTGAGAATGTAGAAGGCCGAGGCCGGATCCTTGGCGATGCGCTTGCCGACGTCGCTCAGCGAGAACGGGTTCGGCGGATGATCCAGCTGGTTCATCACCCCCATGTTCTCGGAGTGGTCGGTGACCGCCGCGAAATCCAGGGGCCAGGCGCGCTGGGCGTGGGTCGCGCCGAAGGGGATGGTTTCGCCGCGGGCGAACTTCAGCGCCTGGTCCGGCGTCGTCTTGGTGCCCATCAGGCTCCAGGCGTCGAACGAATAGGCCGTGTGCAGGTGCAACTCGCCGAAGTAGGCGCGGCGGTCCGACGGCGCCACGGGACCGGCGGCCTTGTGGGCCGCAGGCTTCACCACCGGATCGGCCTGGGCGGAGCATCCCGCAATGAACAGGGTCGTCGCCATGAGCGCCCAGCGGCCCCCGAATTCGACCATCCGCGCACCCATGGTGTCCTCCTCATGATTCGTTCGCGGCTCTGGCGGCCGCCGAGGTTCCACTTGAACGGAACCGGAATTTCAGTTCACTTAATCCTGAAGCGCGCCCAACTGTCAACGCGGCGGCGGCCGACCGAAACCTAAGGACACCAGACCATGACCGAACCGTCGCTGATCGCGCTGAAAGGCGTTCCCGGGTCGCCCTACACTCGCAAGATGTTGGCGCTGCTGCGTCACCGGCGCCTACCCTATCGGTTGATCCTCGGTTCGCACGACTCCGCGGGCCTGCCGGCGGCGAAAGTGAACCTGCTGCCGACCTTCTACCTGCCCGGAGCGGATGGCGAACTTCAGGCAGTGACCGATTCCTCGCCGATCCTGCGCCGGCTGGACGCCGAGCATCCGGCGCGGCGCGTGCGGCCCGAAGACCCGGCGCTGGCCTTCCTCGATTCCCTGCTGGAGGACTACGCCGACGAGTGGCTGACCAAGGCCATGTTCCACTACCGTTGGCGCTATGAGGCCGACATCAAGCGCGCGTCCGACGTCCTGCCGGCCTGGACCCGCGGGCGCACCTCCGACGCGGCCCTGGCCGAAGCTGGAAAGACCATCGCCGGCCGCCAGATCCCGCGCCTGCGCTATGTCGGGTCCAACGAGGTGACAGGGCCGGTCATCGAGGCCAGCTACATCCGCTTTGTGGACGCCTTCGAGGCGCATCTGCGCGACCACCCGTTCCTGTTGGGCGCGCGTCCCGGCGGGGGCGATTTCGGGGTGTTCGGCCAGCTGACTCAGCTGGCGATGTTCGACCCCACGCCGATGGCCATCACCGCGCAGCGCGCGCCGCGGGTGTTCGCCTGGGTAGGTGCGGTGGAGGATCTGTCGGGGCTGGAGCCGGGGCCGTCCGACTGGTTTTCGCCCAGCGCCCTGCCGGCCAGCCTGAAAGCCATCCTGGCCGAGGTCGGCCGCGTCTACGTCCCGCTGCTGATCGCCAACGCCAAGGCCGTGCAGGCCGGCGCCGAGCGGGTGGAGACTGAGATCGACGGCCAGCCCTGGGTCCAGCAGCCCTTCCCCTACCAGGCCAAGTGCCTGGCGTGGCTTCGCGAGGAATACGCCGCTTTGGACTCTGGCCAGCGGGCGAGCGTCGCGACGATCCTGGCGGACGCCGGGTGCGAGGCCGTGGTTGCAGGTTAGACCGCGCCGGGCGCCCTCGCCACGCGCGAACGGAACCAATTGCTGATCGCCGCGTTGGGCTTTCGGCGCGGAGATCAGGGGTGTGCGTCGGGGAGGCTGTTGCCATTTTGTCGCTTACAGGCCCGAGGGCGTTCTGATGGCGACCATCCTGATCGTCGAGGACGAAGTTTTCATCCGCCAAAGCGCCGAGTGGGCGATCGAGGACCTGGGTCACAGGCCGCTTCCGGCCGGTGACCTGGCGGAGGCGCTCACGCACCTCTCGAGCGCGGGGGACATCGATGCGCTCTTCGTCGACATCCGCCTTCACTCCCTGGCGCTCGGGGGCTACGACGTTGCAGAGCAGGCCATCCGGCTTAGGCCCGACCTCCGCGTGCTCTACACGTCCGGCACGCCCGTGACCGAAGACATGCGCAAACGCTTCGTCGGCGGCGGCCAGTTCATCCAAAAGCCCTACTCGCCGGGACAACTCGGATTTTCCATTGAGGAGCTGCTACACGGATAGTCGCGACGCGATGCGCCCCCCGCAACGCCCGCCCCGCACACCTGAGTTAGGAAGCCCCATCGGGATTTCAAAAGCGAAGCCGCTCCCTGCCGGCCGCGCCGCCGCGTCGTCCGACACCGGAACCCATCGCCAGACCGAAGAGTCGATCGTCAAGGCCAGCGCGCTGCAGAGCGCGATCTTCAACAGCGCCAACTTTTCCAGCATCGCCACCGACGCCAAGGGCGTAATCCAGATATTCAACGTGGGCGCAGAGCGAATGCTCGGCTTCACCGCCGCCGAGGTGATGAACACGGTGACGCCCGCGGACATCTCCGACCCCAAGGAGCTGATCGCGCGCGCCCGGGCGCTCAGCGCCGAGCTCGGGACCCCCATCGAGCCCGGCTTCGAAGCCCTGGTCTTCAAGGCCTCGCGCGGCATCGAGGACATCTATGAGCTGACCTACATCCGCAAGGACGGGACCCGGCTGCCGGCGGTGGTGTCGGTCACGGCGCTACGTGACGCCGACGACGCGATTATCGGCTATCTGCTGATCGGCACCGACAACACGGCGCGCAAGCTGGTGGAGGAAGAGCAGAAGAAGTCCGACCAGCGGCTGCGTGACCAGCAATTCTACACGCGCTCGCT
>DASRRU010000335.1:0-10381 GCA_035656795.1 Phenylobacterium sp.
TCGTGGGCCACGACGCTCTCGATGCGCTCGAAGTCCATGTCGGTGGCGGTGGCCGGGTCGGCCAGCAGGAGCGAGGAGTTGAAGATGTTCAGCCCCTTGTTCTCCATGGCCCCGAAGTTGAAGTCGCGGACCGCGACGATCATGAAGAGGTCGAGGTCGTACTCCAGGCCGAAGGTGTCTTCGTCCCACGTCATGGCGCGCTTCAGGGCGTCCATGGCGTAGGCGCCGCGCGGCGCCATGCCGGGGTCGACGTAGATCCGCAGGTCGACGGTGCGGCCCGTCATGGTGACGAGCTTGTCCTCCAGAACATCGAGTTCGCCGGCCACCAGGGCGAAGAGGTAGCAAGGCTTGGGGAAGGGATCGTTCCAGACGGCGTAGTGGCGGCCGTTCGGAAGCGAGCCGTTCTCCATCAGGTTGCCGTTGGAAAGCAGACGGTGGAAGCCCTGGTCGGCCTCGATCCGCACGGTGAAGCGCGACAGCACGTCCGGCCGATCCGGCCAGAAGGTGATCTTGCGGAAGCCCTCGGCCTCGCATTGGGTGCAGAAGCGGCCGGCGGACATGTAGAGGCCGTCCAGCGCCTTGTTGGCTTCCGGGTCGATCTCGACCTCGGTCTCCAGGATGAAGGCGTCGGGCGCGTTCGGAATGATGAGGAACTCGCCGTCGATGGTGCGTTCCGCCTCCGCCAGGGGCCGCCCGTCGATGGCGACGGAGATGGGCTTCAGCCGCTCGCCGTTGAACTTCAGCGCCTCGGCGTGGTCGCCGTTGCGCCGGACCCGCAAGCTGGCCGTCACGCGGGTGGCGTTGGGCTTGAGGTCGAAGGTGAGGTGGACCTCGTCGATGAGGAAGGCGGGGGGGCGATAGTCGGCGAGCTTGATCGCCTGGGGCGTGTCTGTGCGCATGCCGCCATCTAGTCCCGGGAGCGTGGCGGCGCCAAGGCGGGCGAGCGTCGTCGCCATGTCCGCGGGCCGGGCAGCTGTCGAATCGAGGCCCCTGTTCGGCGACCATTCGTCGGGGAACGTCTGGTAGGTGACAGACACAGTCTCCAAAGACCTTACAAAGGAAGGGTCGCCGGGGATCCGACGTGAAGTCCTATCGCATTTACATCCTTGAGACCGACGGCCGCCTGCAGCTAGGCGACGCCTTCGACGCGACCGACGACCAGATGGCTGCGGCCCGTGCGCAGGACGTCGCTGAGAAGGGCAGAACGGCCGAACTCTGGGAGGGGGGGCGGATCGTGGGCCGGGTCTCCAAGGGGGGAGCCTTTATGGACGGCCCCGGCTAGATCCTGTCGCAGCCTGGATCTAGCCGGTCGCGACCTGACGCGAGGTCATGCTTTCCAGTCCAGACGCGAGGCGTATGTTGACGCGTGAGGAAACCTCGCGAGACCGGTTCAACCGGCGGGACAGGCTGCGCATGAACTTCGATTTTTCCGACGATCAGAAATTCCTGAAGGCCGAGGCGCGCAAGTTCCTCGACGCCAATTGCCCGACCGCCCGCGTGCGTGGCGTGCTGGATGCCAAGCCTTCCGAAGAGGGCGGCAAGGCCTATGACGAAGCCTTGTGGGCGGCTGTGGCCGCCCAGGGCTGGCTGGGGGCGGCGATCCCCGAGGCATACGGCGGCCTGGGCCTGGGCCATCTGGAACTTTGCGCCATCGCCGAGGAGCTGGGGCGCGTCGTGGCGCCCATCCCCTTCGCCTCGACGGTCTATTTCCTGGCCGAGGCGGTGATGCTGGCCGGCGACGAGGGGCAGAAGGCCGAGCTGCTGCCGAAGATCGCGGCCGGCGAGCTGATCGGTTGCCTGGCGACGTCGGAGGGGCCGGGCGCGCTCAGCGCCGCGAGCCTGAAGGCCACCGTCGAGAGCGGGCGCCTGAACGGGGTGAAGCTGCCGGTCACTGACGGCGACATCGCCACGGTGGCCCTGGTGTTGGCCAAGGAGAACGGCAAGCCCGGCCTTTTCCTGGCCGACCTGACGGCCGCGGGCGTCTCTCGCGAGGCCCTGCAGACGCTCGATCCGACGCGGGACGCGGCCAGGCTTACGTTCAAGGACGCCCAGGTGCGTCGGCTGGGCGCCGCAGGCGCGGGCTTGGAGCTGATGGAGCAGGTCTTCGACCGCGCCGCGATCCTGCTGGCCTTCGAGCAATGCGGCGGCGCCGACCGGTGCCTGGAGATGGCCAAGGCCTATGCCCTGGAGCGCTACGCCTTCGGCCGCGTGATCGCGTCCTACCAGGCGATCAAGCACAAGCTGGCGGACATCTACATCAAGAACGAGCTCGCCCGCTCCAACGCCTACTACGGCGCCTGGGCGCTGAACACCGACGCCCCGGAGATGCCGCTGGCCGCCAGCGCCGCGCGTATCGCGGCCTCGGAGGCCTTCTGGTTCGCCGCCAAGGAGAACATCCAGACCCATGGGGGCATCGGTTTCACCTGGGAGATGGACTGCCACCTTTACTACCGTCGCTCGCGTCAGCTCAGCCTGGTGGCCGGGGCGCCGAGGGTCTGGAAAGAGCGCCTCGTGAGCCACCTCGAACGGCGCAACGCGGCTTAAGGGAGCGGATAGATGGACTTCAACGACAGCCCCGACGAAGCCGCCTACCGCGCCCAGGTGAAGGCCTGGCTGGAGGCCAATGCGCCGAAGCGGCCCGTCGGCGGCGATCCCGAGGGCGGCGACAACATGGCCGCCTCAAAGGCTTGGCAGGCCAGGAAGGCCGCGGCCGGCTACGCGCAGATCACCTGGCCCAAGGAGTGGGGCGGGGCTGGCGGCACGCCGATCCAGCAGGTGATTTTCAACCAGGAAGAGGCCCACTATCCGATCCCGGGGAACCCTTTCCAGATCGGCCTTGGCATGTGCGTGCCGACGGTGGCGACCTTCGCCGACCAGGCCACCAAGGATCGCTTCGTGGGCCCGGCCCTGCGCGGGGAAGAAATTTGGTGCCAGCTGTTCTCGGAGCCCTCCGGCGGTTCGGACGTGGCGGCGGCGCGGACCAAGGCGGTGCGGGCCCCGGACGGCTCCGGCGACTGGCTGATCTCGGGCCAAAAGGTGTGGACGACGGGCGCCCAGTTCTCAGACTTCGGGATCGTGGTCTGCCGCACCAATCCGGACGCACCCAAGCACAAGGGCCTGACCATGTTCTGGGTCGACATGCACGACCCCGGCATCGAGGTGAAGCCGATCCACCAGATGTCGGGCGGCTCGGGATTCAACGAGGTGTTCTTCACCGACGTGCGCGTGAAGGACAGCCAGCGGCTGGGCGCCGTCGACGACGGGTGGAAGGTCAGCCTGGTCACGCTGATGAATGAGCGGCTCGCCGTGGGCGGGCCCTCCGGCGCGGGCTGGGCGCAGTTCCTGGAGGCCGCGCGGGCCATCCCCGGCCTCGACGGGGCGCCGGTGTTGAAAGACCAGGCGATCCGCGAAAAGCTGGCCGACTGGTACGTGGCCACCGAGGGGCTGAAGCACACCCGCAACCGCACCATGACCGCGCTCTCCCGCGGCCAGACGCCCGGACCGGAAAGCTCCATCGGCAAGGTGGTCACCGCGCTGCAGATGCAGGACCTGGGCAACACCGCCGTGGAGATGCTGGATCAGTACGGGATCATCAACGACCCGGACCTGGCCCCGCTGCACGCGGCGTTCCAGGGCTCGCTGATGTTCGCACCGGGTCTGCGCATCGCCGGCGGTACTGATGAAATCCTGAAGAACATCATCGCCGAGCGGGTTCTGGGCCTGCCGGGCGACATCCGGGTCGACAAGGACGTGGCGTTCAAGGACATGCCGAGCGGGCGGTGACGGCGGCTCGAAGTGGCGGATCAGGCGGGGACGAAGGTCAGCCTGACGGCGTCGCCAATCGGATCGGTGGCCACATGTCGGAGCGGTGGCCGGGCGCCCACGAAGTACGGCTGGCCGCCGCCGAGCACGAACGGGCGGAGATAGAGGCGATACTCATCGATCAGACCAAGGTCGGTCAGGCTTCCCGCCAGTTCGGGGCCGGCTATGTCGATGTCGCCCACGACGTCCGCCTTCAGCCGGCGCACGAACGCCTCGACGTCGTCAGCGACCAGCGTGGCGTTGGGCCCAACCAACGTCAGCGAGCGTGACGCGACCCATTTCGGCTGCGCCCGCCACGCCGCTGCGAAGTCGCGCTCAACCGCGTTCCAATCCGGCTGATCCTCGTCCCAGTAGCGCATCACCTCGTACATGCGACGACCGTACAAACTGCCGGCCATCCTGCGGACCTGATCGTTGAAATGACGGTGTAGCGAGACGCCGGGCGGCGGCATTTTCAGGTGGTCGACATAGCCGTCGAGCGACTGCATCATTCCGAAGATGAGCTTCCCCATGCCGGCGCGTTTCCGTCGTCCTAGGCGCTCATCCGCAGAGGCGCCTGGCGGGAACTGCGGCTGAGCAGTCGGGTGTAGAGCCGGGTCAGGCCCTCGAAGGTGTGGTCCCAGCTGTGGCGGCTCTCGGCGCGGCGCCGCGCGGCGAGCTTGAGCGCGGCGAGATCGCGCGCGAACAGCGCCTCGGTCGCTTCGGCGAGGCTGGCCGGATCGACACCGGCGGCCAGCTGCCCGACGCTGTCGTCGAGCAATTCGCCGACGCCGCCCTTGTCGGGGCCGATCACCGGCAGGCCCGCGGCCATGGCCTCGATCACCACCAGGCCGAAGATCTCATTCTCGTTGGCGTGGATGAAGGCGTCGCAACTGGCGATCACTCCGGCCAGCTTCTCCGGCTCGCCCTCGAAGTCGATGCAGGCGACGCTGGAGGGATAGCGGGCGTCCTTGCCCGCGCCGATCAGGACCAGGCGGTAGGGGTCGCCGAGCATCTCTACGGCTGCGACCATGGAATCGATATTCTTCTCCCGCGCCGGGCGGCCGGCGAACACCAGCAGACGGGCGTCGGCGGGAAAATCCAGGCGCTTCAGCAGAGCCGCACGGTCGCCGCGGCTGGGATGGAACAGCTCCAAGTCGACGCCGAGCGGATGGACGCTGACCTCCTTGACGCCGGCCTCGGCGAGGCGATTGGCGGAATGGCGGCTGGGCGCGATCACATGGTCGAAGCGCCGATAGGCCTGGGCCCACAGATTGAAGGTCGGCTGCTCGGCCCAGTCGCCCAGGTGCAGGGCCGCCAGTGTCGGGGCGTCGGTGTGGCAGACGGCCACCACCGGGGCGCCCAGGGTCTGTCCGGCGATCAGGGCGGCGTGGCCTGGCACAAAGACGTCCCCCGCCTCGATGATGTCGGGCTGCAGCATCTCAAGGACGGCGGCCCACTTGTTGGGGCTGGCCGGCATCCGATAGCCGTCGCCAAACGGCAGCTTGGTGGCCGAGACCGTGTAGAGGCCGGGCGTCTCGCGCCGCGTCGCCTTTCCGGGCACCACCAGGGTGTGGCGGATGTCCGGTCGAAGGCGCTCCAGCCAAGTGCCCTTGGCGCTGAGGTAGCGTTTCACCCCGCCGGAGCGGGGGGCGTACATCATGGTGGTGTCGATCAGATGGAAGCTGGGCTCGGTCCCGCCGAAGCCCAGCGCATCGGCCACATCGGTCGGCAGGAGCCGTTCCGAATTCACCGCGGAGACGTCCACCAAGCGATCAGCCCTTCTATCGTCGAAGCCCATCGACGCTCCCCGAGGCGAGGCAACGAACAGCGCGGCCGCTCGATCCCGCCGCAGCTTCCCCAGCTTAGCGCGTTTGGCCGAATTTTTCCAAAGCCTGGCCAGAGGACCCGCGCCTTTCCATGATTGCTGCAGCTAGACGCTCAGATTGGGGCGAAACCCGGACTCGACAAGGGCTTCATCGCGGATCGTACGCCCTGGCGAACTCGGGGCGGGCGGCGATGTTGGGCAGGAACTGCGGATCGATGCGAGCGTGGGTGGCCTGTTCGAAGGCATAGCCCAGGGCCAGTAGCCGGGCCTCGGACCAGGCCGGGCCGATCAGCGACAGGTTCACCGGCAGGCCTGAGACATTGCCCATCGGCACGGTCAGGTGGGGGTAGCCCGATACCGCCGGAAGGGTCGAATAGGAACCCAGGCCGCGGCTGCCGTTGATCGGATCGACGATGGTGGCTGGGCCCCCGGAGGGGCCCACCAGGACCTCGACGTTGGCGTCCTGCAGCATCTTGTCGAGGGCCGCGCGAGCTAGCTGGCGGGCGTTGGCGCGGCGCGCAAGATAGCCAGGGTCGGTGGTCGGCGCGGCCTTGGCGGCGGCCTCGAAGATCTCCTGCGCGAACAGCGGCGTCTCGCGCGGCTCCTTGTTATTGAAGGCGATCAGGGCGTCGATGGACCGTGCCGTGACCTGCGGCGGCAGGGTGGCGAGGTAGGTGTTGAGGGCGGCCTTGAACTCGACGCGCAGGGCCTCGCCCTCGTTGCCGGAGATGGCGCCAAGCGCGGCGTCGTCCGGACCCTTGACCTCGACGAGGATCGCACCGGCCTTGCGCAGGGCCGCCAGCGCGTCCTCATAGATGGCGTCAGTCTGTGGCGAGCGGCCGACGGTCATCCGCAGCACCCCGATGCGGGCGCCCTGCAGGGCGCCGGGCTTCAGGCCCGCGAGGTAGTCGGCCTTGTGGGCGTCGGCGTCCCGGGTCCCGGGGTCCGCCGGGTCCGAGCCTGCCATGGCGGCGAGCATGGCGGCGGCGTCGGCCACGGAACGGGTCATCGGGCCGGGGGTGTCCTGCTCCGCCGAGATCGGCACCACGTAGGTGCGCGAGATCAGACCCATGGTGGGTTTGAGGCCGACGACACCGTTGGCGGCCGCCGGACAGGTGACCGAACCGTCGGTCTCGGTGCCCACGGCCAGGGTGACGAGGCCCGCCGCCACCGCGACGCCGGACCCGGCGCTGGAGCCGCAGGCCGTGCGGTCCAGCGAATAGGGGTTTCGCACCAGGCCGCCGATCCCGGTCCAGCCGCTGATCGAGTGGATCGAACGGAAATTGGCCCACTCCGACAGGTTGGCCTTGCCGAGGATCACCGCGCCGGCGTCGGTCAGCCGCTTCACCAGGGGCGCGTCACGCTTGGTGATGTTGTTCTTCAGCGCCAGGGAGCCGGCGGTGGTCGCGGTGCCGTCGGCGGACTCGATGTTGTCCTTCAGGAGAACCGGGACGCCGTGCAGCGGGCCGCGCACATGCCCGGCCTTGCGTTCAGCGTCGAGCCTGCGCGCATCGGCCAGCGCGTGGGGGTTCAGCGCGATGACCGAATTGAGCTTCGGGCCGGCCTTGTCCAGTTCGGCGATGCGCGCCAGATAGCTCGTCACGAGGGCCTCGGAGGTCAGCCTCCCGGCGGCCATGGCTGCTTCCTGTTCGCCCGCCGTAGCGAAGGGGCTGAACGGCGCGGTCTGGGCCCGCGCGGGGGCCGACCAGCCGCCGGTGGCGAGCATGGCAAGCGCCATGGCGAAGGTAATCGGTCTCAGCATCGGCGCGCCCCTCGATTCAGGCGGCCATTGGAGCCGAGCGAGACCCAAAACGCCAGCGGGACGCAGCCAGGGGCCGCGCAAGGCTGCGCGGCCCCTGGAACCGTCGTGACGATGCTCGGATTCTAGTTGTTCAGCGCCTTTCGGGCGGCGTCCTTCAGGCCTCCGACGCCCTTCTGCACCTTGCCCTCGACGCGTTCGGCGGCGCCTTCGGCGGCCATGCGGTCGTTGCCCGTGGCCTTGCCGATGCCTTCTTTGACGGAGCCGGCGGCATCCTTGGCCGCGCCCTTGATCTGATCCTTGTGCATGAGAGCACTCCTTTCACGTGTCTGGGGCCGGACGGCCCATCGCGGCGAGTACGCGCGAGCCGCCCTCCAGGTTCCGAGCGAGATTGCGCCAGACGGCTCGCGCCGCTATCTGCTCGCCTCAATCCCAATCACTTCGCGAGATCGGTGCGGACGCCCCATGGCGCAGCAATATATTTTCCAGATGCAGGGCCTGACCAAGGCCTTCCCCGGCGCGCCGAAGAAGACCTTTTCGGATATCTGGCTGTCGTTCTACCCGGACGCCAAGATCGGCGTCGTGGGCGTCAACGGCTCCGGCAAGTCGACCCTGCTAAAGATCATGGCTGGGATCGACAAGGACTACACCGGCGAGGCCTTCGCCGCCGAGGGGGTCAAGCGCGGCTATCTGGAGCAGGAGCCGCAACTCGACGACCAGCTCGATGTCTGGGGCAACGTCATCGCCTGGTGCGAGGAAAAGAAGCTCTTCGACGAATACAACGCCATCGCCGCCAAGCTGGGCGAGGAGTACACCGACGAGCTGATGGAAGAGATGACGGCGCTTCAGGAAAAGCTGGACGCCGGCGACCTCTGGGACATCGACAGCCGTATCGAAATGGCCATGGGCGCGCTGCGCTGCCCGCCCAATGACTGGCCGGTGGACAAGCTGTCCGGCGGCGAGCGCCGGCGCGTGGCCCTGGCCCGGCTGCTGCTCTCCAAGCCCGACATGATGCTGCTGGACGAGCCGACCAACCACCTGGACGCCGAGAGCGTCGCCTGGCTGCAGCACCACCTCGAAGATTTCCCAGGCTGCGTCATCCTGGTGACCCACGACCGCTACTTCCTGGACCAGGTGACCAAGTGGACGCTTGAACTCGACCGCGGCAAGGGCTTGCCCCACGAGGGCAACTACTCCTCGTGGCTGGAAGCCAAGACCCGGCGCATCGCCCAGGAAGAGCGCGAGGAAGCCGGCAAGAAACGCGCGATCGACCGGGAACTGGCCTGGGTGCGGTCTTCGCCGAGCGCCCGGCGCACCAAGTCCAAGGCGCGCCTGTCGGCCTTCCACGACCTGCAGAACGAAGCCGAGAACGCCAAGCAGACCTTCGCCCAGATCCAGATCCCGCCCGGCCCGCGCCTTGGCCAGCAGGTGATCGAGGTGAGCGGTCTCGAGAAGGAATACGGCGACAAGCTGCTGTTCAAGGATCTGACCTTCAAGCTGCCGCCGGGCGGCATCGTGGGCGTGATCGGGCCGAACGGGGCCGGCAAGTCGACCCTGTTCAAGATCATCACCGGCCAGGAAACCCCGGACTCCGGATCGGTGAAGCTCGGCGAGACGGTGAAGCTCGCCTACGTCGACCAGAGCCGAGACAGTCTCGATCCCAAGAAGAACGTCTGGGAGGAGATCTCGGGCGGGCTCGACATCATGAAGGTGGGGGGGCGCGAGATCCCCAGCCGCGCCTATGTGGGCTCGTTCAACTTCAAGGGCGCCGACCAGCAGAAGAAGGTCGGCTTGCTCTCGGGCGGTGAGCGCAACCGCGTGCACCTGGCCAAGACCCTGGCCGCCGGCGGTAACGTGCTGATGCTCGACGAACCGACCAACGACCTGGACGTGGAAACCCTGGGCGCCCTGGAAAGCGCGCTGGAGGACTTCCCCGGCTGCGCCGTGGTGATCAGTCACGACCGCTTCTTCCTCGACCGCCTGGCGACCCACATCCTGGCCTTCGAAGGCGACAGCCAGGTCGACTGGTTCGAAGGCAACTTCGAAGCCTACGAAGAGGACAAGAAGCGCAGGTTGGGCGCTGACAGCCTGATCCCGCACAGGATCAAGTTCCAGAAATTCACGCGCTAGGGTTGCGATCTTGACGGTCGGGCGTGACTTGCCTCACCGTGCGGTTGGGGGGTGCTGAGACGAAACCGTGAGGGCGTCCGACAGGCTGACCTTCACCCTGCCCCCTCGCTTGGGTGACCGCGGTCCTCGGCGGCGACGTCGACACCGCGCAGCTGTCGAACCTGCTTGCGCACGGCGTCGCCACCGCCTCGTCGACCAACCTGTCGGTGCAGGACGGCGTCTCCTCGATCAGCGTGACCGGTTTCGGATTCACCTTCGACGGCGATGGCGACGTGACCGGCGGAACCTCGACCGGCGGCGACTTCAACATTTCCGGCGGGTTGCACGGCCACATCACTGGCCTTTCGACACCGGTCCTGGGCATCGCCACCTCGGTCGAGCAGAACACCACCGCGCAGATCCTGAGCACAATGCTCAGCGGTAACGACTCGATCGTCGGCGATTCCGCCGCCAACACGATCCACGGCTTCAGCGGCAACGACACGATTCAGCGGCTCGGCCGGACGGCGTTGCTGTTCGGCGACGACGGCGACAACGGCGACGACAGCCTGGCCGGCGGCGCCGGCGAGGATCATCTGGTTGGCGGCACGGGCGGCGACACCTTGGCGGGCGGCGGCGGGGCGAACGGCTTCGAAGTCCTGCCAGGCGACAGCCGATCCAGCCTGGCCTCAGGCCATCCCAAGCGGCTCGATCACATCACCGACTGGACGAGCAGCGACTTCCTGCAGTTCACCGGCGGCCCCGTCATGACCGGCCGGGTGCTGGACTTCCACCCGGCCGAGGGAGGCCGGGTGATGCTGGACCCCGGCGCGACCGACACGCTGAGCCGAGTGGGCGCGGACACCGTCGAGCCTCAAAGACGC
>DASRRU010000336.1:0-9446 GCA_035656795.1 Phenylobacterium sp.
GCCACGCCGGACATCATCTACGCCAAGGATACCGACTTCCGCCTCGTCTACATCAATCCGGCGGGTGCGGCGGCGATGGGCCTGCCGGTCGAGGAGATCATCGGCAAACAAACCGGGGAGTTGGCGTTCGACATCTCCGAGCTCGAATATACCGACGGCGCGGACCGGGACGTGCTCGCCACCGGCAAGACCCTGACGGTCGAGGGTCGGTTCACCTCGCCCGATGGTCGGGCCCGCTACCTGCGCTCGACCAAGTTCCCGCTCCGCGCCCGTGATGGGGCGATCATCGGTGTGGCGGGCCTGACGATCGACATGACCTCCTCCTTCGCCGCGCGCGAGGCGCTGGCGGAGTCGGAGGCCAAGTACCGCTCGATCGCCAACGCCATGCCCGCGCTGGTGTGGTCGGCGGACGTTGGCGGCGCGCGGGATTTCTACAATGACCGGTGGAGCCAGTTCATAGGCGCCTTCCACGGCGAGACGGACGGCTGGGCGTGGCTGGAAAAAGTGCATCCCGATGACCGCGATCGGGTGGAGGCCGACGTCCGCCGCAGCATCGGAATCGGCGAACCCTATGAGATCGAATACCGCCTCAACGGCCTCCGTGGCTCGCGCTGGTTCCTCGAGCGCGCTGTGGCGGTGCGCAATGACGCCGGCCGCATTCACCGCTGGGAGGGCGCCTGCACCGACATCCAGGAGCTGGTCGAGAGTCGCCGGGCCACGGAGCGGGCGTTCGCCGAGCTGGAGGCCCGCGAAGCTCACCTTCGCTCGATCCTGGACTCGGTGCCAGACGCAATGATCGTCATCGACGAGCGCGGGACCATCCAGTCGTTCAGCTCCGCCGCCGAGCGCCAGTTCGGCTGGACGGCGGATGAGGCGATCGGGCGCAACGTCAGCTTCCTGATGCCGGAGCCCTACCGCGGCGCCCACGACGACTATCTCTCGCGCTACCTCGCCACGGGAGAGCGCCGGGTGATCGGCCTGGGCCGCGTGGTGGTCGGCGCGCATCGCGAAGGCTCTACCTTCCCCATGGAGCTGGCCGTGGGCGAGATGCGGTCGGGCGAGCGACGGTTCTTCACCGGCTTCGTCCGCGACCTGACCGAGCGCCAGGAAGCCGAGCGCCGGTTCCAAGACGTCCAGTCGGAGCTGGCCCATGTCTCGCGGCTGAGCGCCATGGGCGAGATGGCCTCGGCGTTGGCGCACGAGCTGAACCAGCCGCTGTCGGCCACAGCCAACTACATCCAGGGCTCGCTCAGGCTGCTGGCCGAGGAGCCGATCGACAAGGCGGTCGTCAAAGACGCCCTGACCATTGCCGGAGAGCAGATGTTCCGCGCCGGCGACATCATCCGGCGGCTGCGCGACTTCGTGTCCAAGGGCGAGACCGAGCGGCAAATCGAGAACCTGCCGCAACTCCTGGAGGAGGCGGGCGCGCTGGCGATGGTCGGGGCCAAGGATCGCGGCGTGCGGCTGCGCTTCGATATCGCGCCCGGCGTCGAGGCGGTCTTGGTGGACAAGGTGCAGATTCAGCAGGTGGTGCTGAACCTGATGCGCAACGGCGTCGAGGCCATGGCCGATTCTCCGCGGCGCGACCTGGTCGTGGCCGCTCGGCCCGCCCCCGACGACATGGTGGTGGTGTCGGTCAGCGACTCGGGCCCGGGCCTGAGCCCCGAGGTCGCCCGTCAGCTTTTCCAGCCCTTCGTCACCACGAAGAAGCACGGCATGGGCGTGGGTCTGTCGATCTCGCGCACCATCGTCGAAGCTCACGGAGGGCGGATCTGGGCGGAGGGCGAGCCCGGCCAGGGCGCCACCTTCCAATTCAGTCTGCGCGCCGTGCAAGAGGAGGAGATAGCCGATGGCGAACTCGTCTGAGGTCTACATCGTCGACGACGACGACGCGATCCGAAGCTCGCTGGGATTTTTGTTGCGGGCCGCGGGCCTTCGCTCGCGCACCTTCGAGAGCGCCGAGGCGTTCCTGAGCGAGGCGCGGGACCTGACGGCGGGTTGCGTGATCACCGACGTCCGGATGCCGGGCATGGACGGCGTCGAGCTTGTCCGCCGTCTGGCGCAGGATCGCTTGCCGCTGACCTGCATCGTGATCACCGGCCACGGGGACATCGCCCTGGCGGTCGAGGCGATGAAGGCCGGTGCGGTCGACTTCATCGAGAAGCCGTTCAAGGCGGACGTGCTGCTGGGCGCGGTGAGCAAGGCCCTGAACAGCGACGAGCGGATGCTGCACGACGAGCAGTCGCGGGCCAGCTACCAGTCGGCGTTCGCGGGGCTTTCGAGGCGCGAACGAGAGGTGCTGGAACAGGTGGTGGTGGGCAAGACCAGCAAGGTGATCGCCTACGACCTGGGGATCAGCCCGCGCACGGTGGAGGTCTATCGCGCTGGCATGATGATGAAGACCGGCGCCAAGAGCCTGTCGGAGCTGGTGCGCATGGCGCTGCTGGCCGGACTCTAGATCCGGGGCGCAGGCAAAGAAGAAGGGCGCCCCGCTTGCGGCGGGACGCCCTTCTCATGTTCGGCGACAGGTCGGTTTGGCTTTAGGCCGCGACGACGGCGCCCATTTCCTGCGGGTCGCGCAGCACATAGCCGCGGCCCCAGACGGTTTCGATGTGATGTTTGCCTTCGGCGGCGGCGGCCAACTTCTTGCGCAGCTTGCAGATGAAGACGTCGATGATCTTCAGCTCCGGCTCGTCCATGCCGCCATAGAGATGGTTGAGGAACATCTCCTTCGTGAGGGTCGTGCCCTTACGCAGGGAGAGCAGCTCCAGCATCTGGTATTCCTTGCCCGTCAGGTGGACGCGCAGGCCGTTCACTTCGACCGTCTTGGCGTCGAGGTTGACGAGAATGTCGCCGGTCCGGATCACCGATTGGGCGTGGCCCTTCGAGCGGCGGACCACGGCGTGGATGCGCGCCACCAGCTCGTCCTTGTGGAACGGCTTGGTCATGTAGTCGTCGGCGCCGCCCGAGAAGGTCTTCACCTTGGTGTCGATTTCGGCCGTGCCCGACAGGATCATGATGGGAGTGTTGATCTTGCCGACGCGCAGGGTGCGCAGAACGTCCATGCCGCTCATGTCCGGCAGGTTCAGATCGAGGAGGATGAGGTCGTAGTCGTAGATCTTGCCCAGATCGACGCCTTCCTCGCCCAAATCGGTCGTGTAGACGTTGAAGCCTTCCGACTTGAGCATCAGCTCGATGCTCTGAGCGGTGGCGCTGTCGTCTTCGATCAGCAGTACCCGCATATCACTCTCCCAGTGCGTCGCCGCGTGCCCCGCGAATTCAGTGAATCCGCCCTGGACCTCGCCGTTAACCTGCCTGCGAGTTAATTTAAGACTGGTTAACCGGGAGTGTCCGTCCGAGCCGAATCGTTAATCTGATGCGGAATCCGGGACAAGCGTCGCTGCGCAGATGCGGTGTCCTATTGTCATTGAATCTTTTGTGATTGGACATGGCGTCCGAAGCGCAGGGGTCCGAAGTGTGGCGGGAACAGGCGTTGGAGCCCATCCGTTTGATCCCCAGATTGGCTGCTGTCGGCCACATCGGGAGGATCCATGGCTTCGAAGTTCAAACCCCTGTCGGGGCAGGTGATCGTCGTTACCGGCGCGGCCTCGGGCCTCGGACTCGAGGTGGCGAAGCTGGCGGCCTGCGCGGGCGCTGCGGTGGTGCTGGCCGGGCGCGACGAACAGGGCGTGCGCGCGGCCTGTGAGGAGATCGGTCGCGCGGGTGGCCGCGCCCATCCGGTGGTCGGCGATGGGACGACGGCCGAGGGCTGCGACCGACTGGCGCGAGCGGCCGCGGCGCGGTTCGGACGCATCGACAGCTGGATCGAGGCTGCGGGCGACGAGGCTGCGCCGGGCCATGCGGCCCGGGTGCTGGCGCAGCACATCGGTGATCGCGGCGAACCGGGCGCCCTGGTGAGCTTCGGCCGACGGATCGACAGGGCGACGCGCGCTGAGCTGAAAGCGGCCAAGGGCAAGGTGGCCGCGACCCTGGTCAAGCTGCCCAGGGACTGGCGCCACGACAGCCCGGTCCAGGCCGCCGCCCAGGCCGCGCTGCACGCCGTGACCCGGCCGATGGGGCAGATGGCCCTGGCGGCCAAGGGGGCGCGGCTGACGGCGGCGACGAGCGCGCGCAAGCATCCCGGCGTGCTGTTGGGCGTGGGCCTGCTGGCGGCGGCCGGCGTCGCCCTGTGGTTCGGCCGCGGCCGGATCGTCCAGGCCGCCGCCACGGCGCGGCCCAGGATGGCGCGCGCGGTGCGACCAGCGTTGACAGGGGTGGCTAAGCGCCGCCCGCTGATGGTCGCCCGGTTGGCGGCCAAATATCCCAAATCAGCCGTGAAGCTGGCCAAGGTTCTGCGCTAGCCGGGCTTGCGCAGGGCGCCGTCGGCCAGGGCTTCGAAGGCCTCGATCACGGCGGTCGGCGGGACGGCCTCTGGGCTGAGGATGGCCTGATAGACGAAGCCCATGGCCAGCGACTGCACCGCCAGCGCCAGGCTGTGGGCGTCGATCGCCAGGCTCTCGCCGTGGTGGCCGCGGAATTGGGCCGCCATCTTGTCGAACACGGCCGAGAACCCCGAGGCGATGTGTTCACGCAGTCCAGGATCGGCGGCGATGTGGACCATGAACTCGGCGTGCCACCGCTGGGCGCCCCGCGCATCGGGAAGGGTGGCGATCAGCCCCTCGGCGAATTCGCGCAACTGCGCCTTCAGCGTGCCTGGCCGGCTGAAATCGCGGTCGATGCTGAGACCGCGCGCGCTGGCCATGGCCAGCATCAGATCCGACCGCGAGGGGAAGTTGGAGTAGATGGCGCCCCGCGTCATGCCGGCGCGGCGGGCGATTTCCTCGAGGCTGGCGGCGCCGAACCCCTTCTCGTCCACGATCGCCCAGGCTGCGGCGATCAGGGCCGCGCGGGTGCGTTCGCGCTTGTCGCCCCGACGAGGCTTTTCCAGTGACTCCGCCATTGCATCCTAATATGCATCCTGCATAATATACACGACGTATATTATGGGCGGAAGGGGTGCAGATGCCGGTGCTGAAGGGCCTTCTCGCGCCGCTGCCCTTCATCGCGGCGATATCCTTGCTGCTGCTCGGACCAGCCGGACTCGTTGCCGGCGCTTGGGTCTGGCCGAGCGCGTGGGGGTTCCTGGCCGCCTTCGCAATTTCGTCGGTGGCCGGCTCCGTGATGCTCGCCGTGGCGGCGCCGGCCAGCTTCAAGGTCCGCCAGCAAGGCATCGTGGTGGAGAAGGCGAAGCGACAGCCACTGATCGATGCTCTCGGATCGGCGTTCTACGCCCTCTACATGATGGCTTGGTTCGCGTTCATCCCGTTCGACGTCTTCCGGCTGCGCCTGTTGCCGACGCCCGGGACTGCCATCTCGGTCGTCGGCGCCATGGCGGCTCTCGCAGGCGTCATCATCGCCCATGCGGCGATCGCGCAGAACCGGTTCGCAGCCCCGACGATCCACGATCAGAGACTGGACGGGCAACGGGTGATCGACAGCGGCCTCTACGCCGTCGTGCGGCACCCGTTCTATGCCGGCATGTTGCTGGTCTATGCCGGCGCGGCGCTCTGGCTGGGAAGCTATGCAGCGTTGATCGGCGTCTCGGGGTTCCTCGCCATGACCCTTGCCCGGATCGTCATCGAGGAGGCCTATCTCAGCCAAACTCTGCCCGCCTACGCCGCCTATTCGCACCGGGTCCGAGGCCGGCTGATCCCGTACCTTCTTTAGGGCGCTACCAGGCGGCGAAACGCGGCGATGTTCATCACACCTTAAGCGTAATCGGGCAAGTCTGCGGTCGGGAATTCGAGGGCTGTGCTTGAAGAGTTTGGTGGCCGCGGTCGAGCGGCTCGACCCCCTGACCGTGTCCGGCCGCGTGGCCGCTGTGAACGGCCTCCTGATCGAGGCCAGGGGCGGCCTGACGCGCCTGGCGGTGGGCGCCCGCGCCGAGATCGTTCGCCTCGGTGAAAAGCCCCTGGCGGCCGAGGTGGTCGGCTTTCGTGACACCCGCGCGCTGCTGATGCCGTTCGGCCCCGTCGAGGGCGTGGCGCCCGGCGCGGAAATTCGCATCGAGCCTCTGGGCTCGGCGGTGCGTCCCACGAAGGCCTGGCTCGGCCGCATCGTCGACGCTTTCGGTCATCCGGTCGATGGCAAGGGTCCGCTGCCGCAGGGTGCGGCGGCCTATCCCCTGCGCGCCGCGCCGCCCTCGGCCCACGCCCGCGCCCGCGTCGGCGAGCGGCTGGACATGGGCGTGCGCGCCATGAACGTCTTCACCACCTGCTGTCGCGGCCAGCGCCTGGGTGTCTTCGCCGGCTCCGGCGTGGGCAAGTCGGTGCTGCTGTCGATGTTGGCCAAGAACGCCGACTGCGACGCCGTGGTGGTGGGGTTGATCGGCGAACGCGGCCGCGAGGTCCGTGAGTTCATCGAGGAGACGCTGGGCGAAGAGGGCCTGAAGCGCGCCATCGTCGTGGTCGCCACCTCCGACGAGCCGGCGCTGAAGCGCCGGCAGGCCGCCTACATGACCATGGCCATAGCCGAATATCTGCGCGATCAGGACATGGAAGTCCTGTGCCTGATGGACTCGGTCACCCGCTTCGCCATGGCCCAGCGCGAGATCGGCCTGGCCGCCGGCGAGCCGCCGACCACCAAGGGCTATACGCCGACTGTCTTCACCGAGCTTCCGAAGCTCCTGGAACGCGCGGGGCCCGGCCCGATCCGCCCCGACGGCACGCGCGCCGGGCCGATCACCGGCATCTTCACCGTCCTGGTGGACGGCGACGACCACAACGAGCCGATCGCCGACGCGGTGCGCGGGATCCTGGACGGCCACATCGTGATGGAGCGCGCCATCGCCGAGCGCGGGCGCTTCCCGGCGATCAATGTGCTGAAGTCCATCAGCCGGACCATGCCGGGCTGCCACGGCCCGCAGGAGCGCCAGATCGTGAAGTCCGCGCGCCAGACTCTGGCCGCCTACGCCAACATGGAAGAGCTGATCCGCATCGGCGCCTACCGCACCGGCGCCGATCCGCTGGTCGACCGCGCGATCACGCTGAATCCCGCGCTGGAAGCCTTCCTGGCGCAGGACAAGGACGAGGTCACCAGCCTCGACGCCGGCTTCCAGAGCCTCGAGGCCATCCTGAACAGTGTCCCCGCATGAGTATTCGCCAATGAGCTGGTCGGAATCCCTAATCAAGCTCGCCACCTACGAGGTCGAGAACCGTCAGCTGCGGCTGGCCGAGATCGCCAGGCGGCTGGCGGACGCCAACATGCGTCTGGCGGTGCTGGTCGCCGAGGGCGAGGCCGAGGCCAAGCACGCCGGCCAGAACGCCGAGGCCGGCTGGTATCTGGCGGGCTACGCCGAGGGACTGAAGATCCGCAAGGCCGCGCTGCGGGCCGTGATCGACGGCATCGAGGCCGAGGAACGCGGCGCCCGCGATGCGCTCGCCCAGGCCTTCGAAGAGCAGAAACGCTACGAGCAGGTCGCCGAGAGCGCCCGGCAGGCGCAGGTCAAGGAAGCCAACCGCCGCGAGAACGCCGAGCTTGATGAAGTCGGCATGCGCGCCGCACGCCGCGCGAGCGGGGCCGCCGCCTAGCCACGATTGAGCGGTCAGGCGTTCGCCTGACCGCTTGGCGATCGCGGATCGCGACCTACTTGTCGTGCGCGACCGGCGTCGACTGCGACGCGATGGCGACCCAGTGGCCTCCGCGCTTCTGGAAGACGTCCGTCCAGGTGTATGTGCCGCTCGTGTCCTTGCCCATGTGCGTGCTCTTCTCATCGTCCGCGCCTTGAACGATGGCGATGTCGCCGATGAACCGGACATGGACATCGTGATTGGTCATCGAAGTGGCCGCGTCGACGCCGCTCTTCATGTCCGCGAGCATCTTGTCCCGGGTCATCAGCTTGCCGCCGGCGTTTTGGCCGGTCCAGTCGGACGCGACGATTTTGCCGACTTCGGCGGCATCCTTCGCGACGCTGGCCTTTGACCAAG
The DNA here is from genome assembly GCA_035656795.1 of Phenylobacterium sp. Taxonomy (GTDB): domain Bacteria; phylum Pseudomonadota; class Alphaproteobacteria; order Caulobacterales; family Caulobacteraceae; genus Phenylobacterium. The sequence continues at coordinate 7,986 of DASRRU010000336.1, forward strand.
TCGCCTCGAGCTTGACGAGCTCATCCTTGGAGTCTGGCGCGGCCGATGCGCCGAAGCCCATCGTGCACATCGCAGCGATCGCCGCTGCGGCGAGAATCGTTCTCATGTTTCGTCCCCCTGTTCCTGTCGCGGCGTCATCGCCGGATTCCAGAAGGACATATTTCGTCTCTCGCGTAACGAAGATATTTTAAAAGCTTGGGGCGATCCTCAGGCGTCTGCCTTGTCGCGGCCCAGCCCGTCGCGGCTGAAGTGGATGATGCCGTCGCGCGCGAGCCGGTTGGGCGCCAGGTTGCCGACCACCTGCATCAGCACCCGCGCGGCCGTCCGGCGCTGGTGCTCGGGGACGCCGTCCATCAGGCGCTGGTTGAGGTCGAGCACCACGGCCAGCGCCTGGCTGTAGGTCTCGCGGCCGGGGTCGGTGAGGTCCAGAACCACATGGCGCCGGTCGCGGGATTCGGCGTTGCGCTCGACCAGACCGGCGGCCACCAACTGATCGGCGATGCGGGTCAGGGTGGTGCGCTGCATGGCCGTGAAATTGGCCAGCTCGGTCATGGTGCTGGCGCCGAACCGGTCGAGGACCCCCAATACACGGTAGCGGCTCACATTGAGGCCCAGCGTCCGCAGGGCGGAGTCCATCCGCGAATCCCGGAACTGATAGATCGCCACGACCAGGTGCAGGACGTAGTCATCGACCGCAAAGGGGAATTCCTCTGTCGGATCAACGGATGCGAGCTGTGTCGGTGGCATTGGGCGAGTATCCGGTGATTTTCCGATGGGGGCAAAGAACAATGTTCTTTGTGTCCCAAAGTGCTCGGCCTAGGGGGCCGTGCGTTTGCGCTCGGCCTCGACATCGGCGCGCAGCACGGCCAGATCCTCGCTGATCTTGAAGATCGCCACGTAGAACTCGCAGAACGAACGCCACAGAAGCACCAGCGCGCCCATGACCAGCAGCCCGCCGACCACGACCGGGATCGCCAGCAGCAAGCCGAACGGGAACGGGTCCCGGATCGCCACGCCGACCGCAGCGCCGATGGTCCCGAAGGCCCCCAGCGCGATCAACGCAAGACCCGCCCAATAGATGATGTGGATCACCTGATTGGTCATCAGGTGCTCGAAGGTAAGCAAGTCCCAGAGGACGGCGGAACCCGCACCCTTGGGTCGATTGAGAGGTCGCCGCATCCGATTCCCAAGACTCTTTCGGAGCTTCGATCCGGCTCCGGCCCGCACCGCTATCAGCCCGGACGGGCGGCGGCAATGGCGGGCGGCGCGGCTGGCGTTCAGGCCGCGGGCTCCTCGGCGACCGCCGCCGTCGAGGCGGATCGGCCTGTGGCGGCCGCGTGCAGCATTGCGGCGCCCGCATAGGTGACGACCATGACGACGACCCAGCGGAGCTGTTCCAGCGGCAGGGAGCGGACGATGAAGGCTGCGACGAGGACGGCAGGGATGCCGCCAAGCGCCATG
>DASRRU010000337.1:0-3797 GCA_035656795.1 Phenylobacterium sp.
TGGCCAGCGCGACGCCCACCAGGCTCTGCGCATTCTCGAGACGGAACATTCGCCCAGCACCCCCACAGGCCGCGAGTCAGCGGCCCCCTCGCCGATAGAGGGCCAGATGCGCAGCGCGCGCAAGATTGCGTCCCTGTCGGACGCCGGAGGGGCTCGGATTACAAAGGTTTAATCCCGGCCCTCGCATCCAGGTCCGGCGCCTCGCGCCTCTTCCCGGTTGAGCGCGTTTCGCGACGGCGTGGGCTGGCCGGTCACCCTGGTGTTACGGGGATTTAACTGGTTCCCGGGGCTGAGCCGCGACATCTCGCGTTCGAACGGGAGATCGTCGTCATGTCGCTGGCCCTGGCCACGCTGCTCTACGAGTGGAAGCGCTACAGCGCCGCCATGGTCGCCCTGGCGTTCTCAGGCCTTCTAGTCCTGGCGCAGGTCGGCATGTTCACCGGCATCGTGAACTCGATTACCGCCTCCATCGACCGGTCTCGCGCCGACCTGATGGTCCTGGGGCCGAAGAACGACAGCCTGATCAACTCCGGCCCAAACGGCCTTCCGGAGCGCATCCTGCCGCTAATCTATCTCAACCCACAGGTCGTCGAGGTTGAGAGCCTGGACGGCGACGGCGCGCCGTGGATCAACACGCCCGATCCCGGCAAGAAGGCGATCAGGACCTACGTCAACACCTTCGATGTCGATCCGCGGCCTGGCTCGGTCACCCTGCCCACCGACTATCCGGAATCCGTCCGGCTGGCCTTGCTTGAGCCCTATGCGGTGGTGGTCGACAAGACGGCCCTGGCGGCGCTCGGCACGCACCTCGGCGCGACCGCCAGCCTGAACGGCAAGACCGTCCATGTGCGCGCCCTCCTGGACAACTACGCCAACATCAACCAGCCGGTCGTCTACATGTCGCGCGACACCATGCGGTTGCTCGGCATGGGCCCGAAGAACGGCAAGACCGGTCCCTTGATGGTGCGCCTGCGCGACCCGTCTCAGGCGATCGCCGTGCGCGATCAGCTTAACTCGATCTCCAACGGCGCCTACAAGGCCTGGAGCAAGCCGGACCTCGCCACGGCCAACCGCAAGGCTTTGATGGGGGAGCAGATCATCGGCATCTTCCTGGGCTTCTCGCTGTTCCTGGGCCTGCTGATTGGGGTCGGCATCACGTCGCAGACCCTGCGGGGCGCCATCCTGGCCAGCATCAAGGAGTTCGCCAGCCTGCGCGCGCTCGGCGTCTCGCTGGGTTCGCTCAGCCGGATCGTGCTGGAGCTGTCGCTCTGGGTCGGCGTGGCCGGCCTCCTGGCCACGGGCCTCTTCACCTATGGCGTCTACCTGCTGGCGGCCAGGTTCAACATGCCGATGGGCTTCCCCATGCCCTGGGTGATCACCGTGGTGGTCTTGCTGACCGTCATCTCGATCCTCTCGGGGCTGCTGTCCCTGGGTGTCCTGAAGAAGAGCCAACCTGCGGACCTGCTGCGATGAGCCCTGAACCCGCCTCCCCCCAGATGGCCGCGGCGCCAGCCGCCAAGACGGCCCTCGTCGCCCGCGGCCTGAGGAAGCGCTTCAAGACCGGCCGCACCCACATCGAGGTGCTGAAGTCGGTCGACTTCGAAGCCCTGCACGGCGAGGTCACCATGGTCATGGGCCCCTCCGGCTCCGGCAAGTCGACCCTGGTGGCGGTGCTCTCGGGCCTGCTGCGGCCGGACAGCGGCGAGGTCGACGCCATGGGCCAGGACCTCTGGAGCCTGAAGCCCGGCAAGATCGACCGCTTCCGGCTCGACCACTGCGGCTTCATCTTCCAGGGCTTCAACCTGTTCCCGGCGCTCACCGCCCTGCAGCAGGTCGAGATCATCCTGAAGTACAAGGGCTATTCGCGCTCCGAGGCCCGCGACAAGGCCGCCACCGCGCTGACCGAGGTGGGCCTGGAGATGCGCATGAACTCCCGCCCGTCGGAAATGTCCGGCGGCGAGAAGCAGCGCGTCGCCATCGCCCGCGCGCTGGCCAAGGACCCGCAGCTGTTGTTCGCCGACGAGCCCACCAGCGCCCTCGACGGCGAGAACGGCCAGGTGGTGATCAAGCTGCTGCAGCGCGCCGCCAGGTCGTTCGGCGCCGCGGTGATCTGCGTCACCCACGACCCGCGCCTCGAAAGCTACGCCGACCGCATCATCCACATCGAGGATGGCCTCATCCTCGACGACCGGCGCGCCGATCCGCTGTCGATCGCGGCCGACCAGCACCAACTTCATCCCGCCCTCGCCGGGGCCTAAGGACCAAAGTCATGCTCGCCCTCGCCCGCAGCCGCATCTTCTGGCTCGTCGCCGTGTTCGTCCTCGTCCTGGGGGCCGGCGGCGTCGTGATGACCCAGCAGTCCAACGCCAGGAAAGCCGTCGCCGCCAAGGCCGCCGCCGCCAAGGCGCCCAAGAGCCCCTATGTCGCCATCGCCAACGGCAAGGCCGACGTCGAGGGCGGCCTGATCCAGGTCGCCGCCCGCACCTCCGGCATTGTCCGGGAGGTCGATGTGCAGGAGGGCTCCGACGTCAGGAAGGGCCAGGTCCTCGCCCGCCTGGAAGACGAGCAGCCGCGCCTGCAGGCGGAGGAAGCCGCGGCGGAACTGCGCCAGGCCCGCGCCCAGGTCGCCGTGCTGCAGGTGCAGATCTCCACCGCCAGGCGCGAGTTCGAGCGGCTTCAGGGCCTGATCGCGAAGAACTTCGTAGCCCGCCAGGCCGTCGACCAGGCGCAGGACGCCATCCGCGGCGCCGAGGCCAACCTGGAGGCCCAGAACGCCGCCATCGCCACCGCCCAGGCCAAGCTCAGCCAGGCCAAGTACAATCAGGAGCTGACCGTCATCCGCGCCCCCGCCGACGGTCGGATTGTGCGCCGCTACGCCAACCCCGGCGCCGGCGCCTCGACCCTGAACGTCTCCAACATGTTCGACCTGGAGCCCAGGGCCGACCGCATTGTGCGCGCGGAGATTTCGGAGAGCGCCCTGCCCTTCGTGCTCATCGGTCAGACCGTGCAGCTGTCGCCGGAGGCCGACCCGACCCAGATGATCACCGGCAAGGTGATCCGCCGGGCCGCCGTGTTTGGCGCGCGCAAGCTGCAGTCGGACGACCCGACCGAGCGGACCGACGAGCGCGTCGTCGAGGTGGTGGTGTCCACCGAGGGCGCCCCGTTCCTGATCGGCCAGCGAGTGCTGGTGAAATTCATGCGCACCCAGCAACAGGCCCAGGCGAATACGCCGGCGGCGGGATAGGACGCCGGGCGGTCGAGCCCTGCCTCCCCAAGGGGCGGCGCGACCGCGCAGCGGCCAGGACAGGGGTTCGCGCCCAAGAGCGAGCTCCAGGCCTGGCTGTCGCCCGCCCCTCGATCCCCCGAGGGGCGGGCGCTTCTCTTGACGCCTCTGCCGCCGCGCCCCACAAGGCCCGCCGAAATCGCGTCAGACCTTCCCAAGAGAGGACCTCCCCATGGCGGACATCCGCTTCGACGGCAAAGTGGCCATCGTCACCGGCGCAGGCGGGGGCCTCGGCCGCCAGCACGCCCTTGAGCTCGCCCGGCGCGGCGCGCGCGTGGTGGTCAACGACCTGGGCGGTTCTGTCGACGGCTCCGGCGGCGGCTCGGAAGCCGCCCACGCCGTGGTCGAGGAGATCAAGGCCTTCGGCGGCGAGGCCATCGCCAACGGCTCCTCGGTCACCGACGACGCCGGCGTGGCCCTGATGGTCAAGCACGCCATGGACGCCTGGGGCCGCATCGACGTCCTGGTCGCCAACGCCGGGGTGCTGCGCGACAAGACCTTCTCCAAGATGGAG
>DASRRU010000338.1:0-11880 GCA_035656795.1 Phenylobacterium sp.
GATGTCGCTTTCCTTCATGATCAGGAGGTCCTGGCCGTCGAGCTTGACCTCGGTGCCGGACCACTTGCCGAACAGGATCCGGTCGCCCTTCTTGACGTCGAGGGGCTGGACCTTGCCGGCATCGTCACGCGCGCCGGGGCCGACGGAGACAACTTCGCCTTCCTGGGGCTTTTCCTTCGCGGTGTCGGGGATGATGATCCCGCCCTTGGTCTTCTCTTCTTCCTCAACGCGCTTGATGAGGACGCGGTCTCCCAGAGGACGAAACGCCATGATGCTCTTTCTCCGTTCGAAACGACGGTGGGTTTAATGACAGCGCAAGCGACCCAGCCAGCCCACATGTTAGCAGTCGTGGACGCTGAGTGCTAACGACGGGCTGCAGGTAGGAAAACGGCTGGCCGGAGTCAAGGCGGGCGGCCCCCATTCTGCGTGATCGCCCGCTTCAATCGCCTCGCGCGGGAACCCGGCGGCGGCGGCTTCGTTCCGTATTCGAGAGTTGAAAGCCAAGGCGGGCGAGATGGCGCTAAGGGATTTCCTGAAACGGGTCATCCGAGAGGGCGACCTGCGTGTCCGCATGCCCTCGGGCGAAGTTCTGACGGCCGGCGACGGCTCCGGCCCGCCGGTGGCCGTAGCCATTGCGAACCGCCGCTGGGCGGCGCGGCTGGCGATCTACCCCTCCATGGCCCTTGGCGAGGCCTACATGGAGGGCGCGCTCACCTTCGAGCAGGGTGCGATACACGACCTCGTCGACCTGATCGGGCGCAACGCCAGGTACCGGCCGCTGAAGCCTGTAGGTCCGCTGGCCCGCTGGTGGCTGGACCGGCGGCTGCAGACCAATGCGCGCTGGGCGGCCCGGCGCAACGTCGCTCACCACTACGACCTGTCGGTAGACTTCTACCGCCGTTTTCTCGACCCCGACCTGCAGTACAGCTGCGCCTATTTCGCCCGTCCCGAGATGACCCTCGAGGAAGCGCAGGCCGCCAAGAAGCAGCACCTGGCCGCCAAGCTGTTGCTCAAGCAGGGCCAGACGGTGCTGGATATCGGCTGCGGCTGGGGCGGCCTCGGCCTCAGCCTGGCCCGCGCCGCCGACGTGCGGGTGGACGGGATCACCTTGTCGACCGAGCAGTTGGCAACCGCGCGCTGGCGCTCGGAAAGCGCCGGCCTGGCTGAGCGCGCGCAGTTCTCGCTGACCGACTATCGCGACGTGGAAGGTCCCTACGACCGCATCGTCTCCGTCGGAATGTTCGAGCACGTGGGGCGGCCCAACTACCAGACCTACTTCGACCAGGTGGCCCGGTTGCTGAAGGACGACGGGGTGGCCGTGATTCATTCTATCGGCCGCGCCGAGGGCCCGGCGCTGAACCAGCCATGGGTGGAGAAATACATCTTCCCCGGCGGCTATATCCCGGCGCTGTCCGAGGTGATCCCCCACGTCGAGCGGGCGGGCCTGATCGTCGCTGACATCGAGATCCTGCGGCTGCACTACGCCGAGACCCTGCGCTGCTGGCGCGAACGCTTCGCCGCACAGCGGGCGGAAATCGCGCAGATGTTCGATGAGCGGTTCTGCCGGATGTGGGAGTTCTACCTGTCGTTCAGCGAGCTCGCCTTCCGCTACCGCGGCCACATGGTCTTCCAGCTGCAGCTGGCCAAGCGGGTCGACGCGGCGCCGATCACCCGAGACTACATGGCGCTCAATGATCCCGCCGTGGCCGTCGCCGTGCGGCAAGTGGCCTAGGGTGGGCGATTTCCACTAGAGGCCGCGTTGCGGCGCCGCTAGGGTCGCGCCCGAAGAACACGACCATAGCCTGGAGAGAACGCCCTATGCGACGCGCCATCGCGCTTGCCGCCCTTATCGCCGCTGCTTCCGCCGCCGGCGCCGCTTCCGCCGAACATTGGACCAAGTACGTGGACGCCGACAACGGCGTCGCCTGGTCCATCGACAGCGACTACACCTACAAAGACAAGGCGACCGGCCGCGTGGTGATCATGCAGGCGATCTCCAAGGGCACGCTCGGCCCATCGGCCCCCGGCAAGCCCGACGGCGTCGGCAGCGTGGTGGCCGTCGATTGCGCCAAGAAGAATCTGATCGCGGTGGGCAGCTACAGCCCCTCCAAGCCGCTCGCCATCACCGACGCCTGGCGCTCCGACACGCCGAAGAAGGCTGACGGCCACGAGAACGAGGCCCTGGTCGGCACGGTCTGCACCGGCGTCGACAAGCTGCCGGTGAAATAGGCTCATTTCCCTCCCCTCCCTGGGGAGGACAGGCCGATCCAGCGGCCAGGGTGGGGACGTCGCGTTCAAGCGCGGACTCCGCATTCTGGCCGACGCATCCCCATACGCCGCCGCCTTTTCGGCGTCGCCACCCTCTCCGGAACGGGCAGGGGAATCCGCGCGCCCGCCGCTTAAACACTTGTTTGAACGGCGCGGATGAGCCAATGATCGCGGCCGAGAAAACACCCGCAAGAACACTCTGGGAGTGACCCGATGACCATGACCGCCGACCGGGCGCAATCGAGCTTCGCGCTGAACCCGCAGGACGAACTCAACGACCTGCGGATGAGTGAAAAAGCACTGCCGCTGCTGAACCACGTCAAGAAGTTCATCAGGGACGTCGTCGAGCCGATGAGCGAGGAATTCCATCGCCTCGGCGAGGGCAATCCCAACATCTGGTCCTATGCGCCCGGCCAGCTGGAATGCCTGGAGAAGGCCAAGGACCAGGCCAAGAAGGAAGGTCTCTGGAACTTCTTCCTGCCCAACGCCGAGACCGGCGAAGGCCTGTCGAACCTCGACTACGCCTACATCGCCGTCGAGCTGGGCAAGAACCGCATGGCATCGGAGACGATGAACTGCGCCGCCCCCGACACCGGCAACATGGAAGTCCTGGAGCGCGTCGGCACGCCGGCCCAGAAGAAGCAGTGGCTGGAGCCCCTGCTGCGCGGCGAGATCCGCTCGGCCTTCGCCATGACCGAGGTGAACGCCGCCTCGTCGGACGCCAAGAACATCAACACCCGCGCCACCCTGGTCGGCGACGAGTACGTGATCAACGGCGAGAAACATTACATCTCCGGCGCCGGCGACCCGCGCTGCAAGATCATGATCACCATGGTCCAGACCAGCCCTGACGGCCCGCCGAACCTGCGCCAGTCGCAGATCCTGGTGCCCACCGACGCGCCCGGGGTGAACATCGTGGGTCCGATGAACGTCTTCGGCGACCCCGACGCGCCGCATGGCCACATGCATATCATCTTCGACAACGTCCGGGTGCCGAAGGAGAACATGCTGCTGGGCGAGGGCCGCGGCTTCGAGATCAGCCAATTGCGCCTGGGCCCGGGCCGCATCCACCACTGCATGCGCGCCATCGGCTCGGCCGAGAAGGCGCTCGACCTGATGGTCACCCGCGGCCTGACCCGCGAGGCCTTCGGCAAGCCGCTGGTGCAACTCGGCGGCAACATCGAGATCATCAGCCGCGCGCGCATCGACATCGAGGCCATGCGCCTGATGGTGCTGAAAGCCGCCAAGGCAATGGATGTCCTCGGCAACCAGGAAGCCCGCGTCTGGATCCACATGGTCAAGGCCATGGTGCCGGAAAAGGTCTGTCAGATCATCGACCAGGCGATCCAGATGCACGGCGCGCTGGGCGTCAGCCAGAAGACTCCGCTGGCCCGCATGTACACCTCGACCCGCACCCTGCGGATCGCCGACGGCCCGGACGAAGTCCACCACATGGTGGTCGGCCGCAACGAGCTGCGCCAGTACCGCGAGATGCCCCAGGACCCGTCCTCGGCGGCGGTGTTCCGGAACTAGTCAGGGCGTCCTTCCTCCCGCCGTTGCGGCAGCAATGGCGGGAGAGGTAGGCGCCTGCGATCAGCTGTGCCTAAATCCTCCCAACGAAAAATGGGGGGCTGTTCGATGAATCCGAGAACGATGATGCTGGCCGGGGCCGCGCTGGCGGCGCTTGGGCTGGCCGCGCCGGCGATGGCGCATGCCGAGACCGCGTGCGCAGACCTGACGAAGACCACGCTTTCGCATGCGACGGTGACCAAGGCGGTCTCCGAGGCGGTCGGCGACAAGCAGGTCTGCAAGGTCTCCGTCACCAGCAGGCCCACTGCAGATTCGGACATCCGCCTGGAGCTCTGGATTCCCGAAGGCGCAGCCTGGAACGGCAAGTTCGTCCAGCTCGGCAACGGCGGGTTTGCCGGCCAGATTCCGGTGATGCAGTTCGGCCGCGTCGCGCGCGCCGGCTACGCCGTCTCCGGCACCGACGACGGCCACCAGTCGAAGGTGCTCACCGCCGCCGACTGGGCGCTGGGGCATCCGGAGAAGATCACCGACTTCGGCTGGCGCGCGGTCAAGGAAACCACCGACATCTCCAAGGCGCTGATCCTCGCCCAGAAGGGCGGCAAGCCCAGCAAGTCCTATTTCAACGGCTGCTCCGACGGCGGGCGCGAGGCGCTGATGTCGGCCCAGCGGTTCCCGGCTGACTTCGACGGCATCGTCGCCGGCGCCCCGGCCGCCTACATGAGCCAGCTGTTCGGCATTTCGGCCGTGCAGCAGCAGGCCATGACCAAGCCCGGCGGCTACCTCGCCGCGCCGCAGCGCGACCTCCTGCAGAAGGCCTCGATCGAGCAGTGCTCTCCCGGCGAACCCTTCATCCGTGATCCCGCCGCCTGCCACTTCGATCCGGGCAAGCTCGCCTGCAAGCCCGGCCAGAGTGACGGTTGCCTGACGCCGGCCCAGGTGGTTTCGGCCAAGGCGATGTACACCGGCCGCACCGACGCCAAGGGCAATGTGGCCTTTCCCGGGTTCAGCCCCGGCGCGGAGTCCTTGAACGGCGGCTGGAACGCCTGGCTGACCGGTCCCACGGACGAGGCGCGGCCCCACGCCATGGGCTATGCCTTCTCATCGGACGCCTTCAAGTATTTCGCCTTCCAGGACCCCAACTTCGACTTCCTGAAGATGGACATGGGCGCGCAGTACGCGGCGGCGCAGAAGACGATGGCGGCGGAGATCGACGCGCCGAACCCGAACCTGGCGGCCTTCAAGGCCCGCGGCGGCAAGCTGATCCAGTACCATGGCTGGAACGACCCCGCGATCCCGCCGCGCTCCTCGATCCGCTACTACGAGGACGTCCGCAAGACGATGGGCGACACGTCGGGCTTCTACCGGATGTACCTGATCCCCGGCATGCTGCATTGCGCAGGCGGCATGGGCCCAAGCGGGGTCGACTGGCTGGCCGAGCTGGATAGCTGGGTCACGGCCGGCAAGGCGCCCGGCGACATCACAGCCATGGGCGGACCCGGCCAATCGCCGGGCGGGCCGCCCAGCCAGCTGCTTTGCCCGTTCCCGGGCGTGGCGGTCAAGAAGGGCGACGGCTGGGCCTGCACCGTTCCGGCCAAGAAGGGCTGATCCAGATGCGGACCCTACTGCTCACCGCCGGCGCCGCCCTGGCGCTGGCCGCGCCGATTGCGGCCCACGCCGAAACCGCCTGCGCCGACCTGGCCCGCGCCAGCTTGCCGCACGCCGAGATCACCGCCGCCAAGTCCGTGGCGATCAAGGGCGGCCAGGCCTGCGACCTTTCGGTCACCAGCCGCCCGACCTCCGACAGCGAGATCAAGATCGAGGTCATGATCCCGGTGGGCCCGGCCTGGAACGGCAAGTTCGTGCAGGTCGGCAACGGCGGCCTGGCGGGCTCGATCCCCGCAGCCCAGGTCAAGGCCCGCGCCGAGGAGGGCTATGCCGCGGCCGGCACCGACGACGGCCACGGCGGCAATGGCCGCACCGCGATCTGGGCGCTCGGCCATCCGGAGAAGATCAAGGACTTCGGCACCCGTTCGCTGAAGGCGACCACCGAGGCCGGCAAGCTGCTGGTCAAGGCCCAGAAGGGCGAGGCGCCCAAGCACAGCTATTTCGTAGGCTGCTCGGCCGGCGGGCGCGAGGCGCTGATGGAGGCCCAGCGCTTCCCCGACGACTTCGACGGCATCGTCGCCGGCGCCACGGCCAACTACAACACGCTCTCCACCGGCGGGCGCGCCTACATGCAACAGACACTGGCCAAGCCGGGTGGCTACCTCGGCCTGTCGCAGCTGCAGCTCCTGCAGGACACGGCGCTGAAGCAGTGCGCCGAGGGTTCAGCCTTTATCCGCGACGAGAAGGCCTGCCATTTCGATCCGGCGTCGCTGAAGTGCAAGGCCGGCCAGACGGAAGGCTGCCTGACCGCCCCGCAGATCGCCTCGGCCAAGGCAATCTACGGCGGACGCATGGCCGGGGGTAAGTCGACTTTCCCGGGCTACATGCCGGGCGCCGAGGCGATGAGGGGCGGCTGGCAGGCCTGGAACACCGGGACCTCGCAGGCGGCCTGGACGGGATCCGCCGGCCACGCGATCTCCTCGCAGTTCCTGAAGTACTTCGTCTACGACGACCCGTCGTTCGACTTCCTGAAGATGGATCTTGGCCCGAAGTACGACCGTGACCGGCAGAAGACGGCTGCGGTGCTCGACGCGACCGACGCCGACCTGACGCCCTTCAAGAGCCATGGCGGCAAGCTGATCCAGTACCATGGCTGGAACGACCCCGCGATCCCGCCGCTGGGCAGCGTCAAGTACCACGACGCGGTGAACGCCAGGATGGGCGACACCACCGGCTTCTACCGGCTCTACATGATCCCCGGCATGCTGCACTGCCAGGGCGGGGCTGGCCCCGGCACGGTGGACTGGCTGTCGATCCTGGACCGCTGGGTCGAGGCCAAGACCGCGCCGCATGAGGTCACCGCCACCGGCGCCGGCGGGGCCAGCCAGTTGCTCTGCCCCTATCCGGGCGTGGCCAAGAAGGTCGGTGACGGCTGGGCCTGCTCGACGGGCAAGTCAAAGGGTTAGGCTCAAGGCCGCAAGCGTGGCTTTAGGACTGGCGAAGCGGCGTTCGCGGGCGTAAGCGAACGCCGTTCAGATGACCAAGACCTTCCGCATACGCAGCCTATCTTCTGAGGAGGCGCTGGGCGCGGCGCCCGCGCTCGCCGCGGTGTTGCTCGATTGCGTGCAGGGCGGCGCCTCGGTCAGCTTCATGGCCGGCATGACCCTCGAGGAGGCCGAGGCGTTCTGGCGGCGGCAGGCGGAAGCCGGCGACGGCCGCACGATCATCGTGGCAGAGGACGACGAGGGCGTATTCGGCGTCGTGCAGGTGGTCCCGGCCTGGGCCCCGAATCAGCCGCACCACGCCGAAGTCCTGAAACTGCTGGTTCATCGTCGCGGGCGCCAGCGAGGCGCAGCCGAGGCGTTGATGCGCGCCACGGAGGACACCGCGCGCCAGATGCGGCGCTCGCTGCTGACGCTCGACACGGTGACCGGCAGCGTCGCCGACGACCTCTACGACAAGCTCGGCTGGACCCGAGTGGGCGTGATCCCGGACTACGCCCTCTGGCCGGATGGCGGCCTGTGTGACGCCACCTTTTTCTACAAGGCGGTCCATCCATGAGGACCCCATTCCTTCTAGCAAGCGCCCGGCCGCGAGCGGCCGATGGCCCCCGCCGGATGGCCGGCCCCTTCTGGCGCACGTCGCGCCGCAGATCCGCGGACGAAGGGGCCTGTGCCCCCTTCGCGAGGCGGGTCGCAACTGCGAAGGATACCCTCCATGACCAATCTCGCCGGCGCGTTCATCGTCGCCATGTCGTTCGTGACGGCGGCGATCTCAGGCGTGTTCGGCATGGCCGGCGGCCTGATGCTGAAGGGCGCGCTCGCCCTGGTGCTGCCGGTCTCGGCCACCTTCGTGGTGCATGGCCTGTTGCAGCTGGTCGCCAACGGGTGGCGCGCGATCCTGCACCGCAAGTTCGTCAGCTGGCGCATCGTGGCGATCTATGCGCTGGGGGCATTCACCGCCGCGGGTCTGATCGGCCTGGTGGTCTATGAGCCGACGCGGGCCACGCTCTACCTGCTGATGGGCCTGGTCCCCGGCCTGGTCTGGCTGCCGCAGGGCTGGATCAGGGTCGACGCCTCGCGCCCGAGCCAGGCCTATGTCTGCGGCCTTTCCGTCACCGGCATGAACCTGTCGGCGGGCGTCGCGGGCCCCCTGCTCGACGTCTTCTTCGTGCGCACCGCGCTGACCCGCCACCAGATCGTCGCCACCAAGGCCGCGACCCAGGTGTTCAGCCACCTGATGAAGATCGTGGTCTATGGCGTCCCGCTTCTTGCTGCTGGCGGCAAGGGCATGCCCCCGTGGTGGGTCTTCGCGCTGGCCATCCCGCTCTCCATGCTGGGCACCGCGGCCGGCGGCATCCTGCTGAACCGGTTGAGCGACGTGGACTTCAAGCGCTATCTGCGGCTGATCCTGACGGTGATCGGGGCGGTCTATCTGGCGCAAGCCGCCCGGCTCTACCTCGGTTGAGCCAAAAAAGAGCCGGACCTTTTGAGGGGCCCGGCTTTTGAAGTTTAGGGAGGAAACGCCCAGGAATGGGCAACAGCTCAAGTATGTGCGCCAACCCGAGTTGCAAGGACCTCGCGAAATTTTTTTGGCTTTGGACGACGAAAAATGCAGCTGGACCCGAAAGTGCTCGAAGACCGCCATGTCCGGTTGGAGCCGATGGCCGAGACGCACCGCGAGGACCTGCGGGCGGCCTGCGATGCAGATCCAGCCACCTGGACGGAACTCTACCCCTATTCCATGGCCGGCAAGCATTTCGACCCGAGGTGGGCGCGGATGGTCGATGACGTGGCGGCCGGCCGCACCATGGCCTTCGCCGTGGTCGTCGGGGGCCGCTGCCAGGGGCTCACCTGCTACTCCGGAATCGATGCGGCCAGCGGGGTCGTCGAGGTGGGCGGCACCTACTACCACCCCGACCAGCGGGGGGGGCCGGTGAACCCGGCGGCCAAGCGCCTGATGCTCGGGCACGCCTTCGACAGCGGCGCGCGACGGCTGGTCCTGCGGGTCGACGCCATCAACGCCCGCTCCCGCGCCGCGGTGCTGAAGCTGGGCGCGACCCAGGAGGGCATCCTGCGCCAGGACCGAGTGGTCTGGACCGGCCGCATCCGCGACACGGTGGTGTTCTCGATCCTCGCGGACGAGTGGCCGGCAGTGCGTGAGAGGTTGGACGCCCGACTGGCGAGGTTTGGGTAGAGCGCAGCCCGCGCCGCGAAGGTCGCAGCGAACCGGACCTGCGCAGAGTCCGCGCACTGGTTCCGATCCGCCGCCGCATGGGTTAAGGCCCTGCGGCATGAACCTTCGGATTCGCATAGCCGCGGCGGCAGCGGCGCTCTGCCTGGGTGTCGCCGGCCCTGTCCTGGCTCAGGCGCCCGACGACCCGCTCCCCGCAGGCCCAGGCAAGGACGTCGTCGTGCGGGTCTGCACGGCCTGTCACGACGCGACGCAGTTCGCCAGCGCGCGGCACACGCCCGATGAATGGGACGACGAGATCACCAAGATGCAGGGCGCGGGCGCGGAGATGACCGCGGAAGAACAGGTCGCCATCTCCGCCTACCTGGCCAAATACCTCCCGAAACCCGGGCCCGCCGCGCCCGGCGACGCGAAGGGGCCTGCGGGGCGTTAGGACGTTTGCTATCCCCGCCGGGCCAGCTTGCGCGACGCCGCCAGGATAAGCACGCCGCTCATCACCACCAGCACGCCGGCATGACTGGCCAAGGACCCTTCCGTCGGCATCCCCGCCGCAGCGTGGGCAAGCTGGCTCAGATGATAGGTCGGCCAGATGAAGCGGATGTCGTGAAGGACGCCGCTCAAGGGGAAGAACAGCCCCGAGAGGAAGGCCATGCCCAGGTAGGCGATGTTGGCGATGGCGCCGGCGCTGGAGGCCGGCGCCCAGGCGCCGATGAACAGGCCGATGGCGCAGGCCGGGATCACGCCCAGCGACATCACCGCCGCCACGGTTAGCAGCTTGGCGGGACCGAGGGTCACATGCCCCATGGTCAGGCCCGCAGTCACCAGCATGGCCATCACGACGAGGGCGAAGACGTAGGCCATCATCAGCTTGGCGGCGAGGTAAGAGCCGGTGGGCATGGGAAGCGCGCGCTTGAAGGTAAGCAGGCCCATGTTCCGCTCGACCGCCACCAGGATGCCGAAGCCGAACAGGCCCGGACCCATCACGCCGTAAACGGTCCACCCCACGAACATCATGTCAGCGAAGCCCGGCGGGCGGTGTCCCCCGCCGTTCAGCACCACGCCGAAGAAGGTGTAGAACAGGATCGGCATGGCCAGGATCGGCACGGAAAAGGCCGGGGTCCTGAGCAACCGCAGGGACTCGTACTTGGCGTCGCTGAGATAGGCGCCGAGCACGCGCGCGAAGGTCATCTTCGGGCCGGTGTCGAGGATCGCGGTCATTGCTTGGGCTCCTGAGCCGCGGGCTCCTGGGTGAGTTCGGCGAAGGCTTCGGAAAGGCCGGCGCGGCGCACCTCCAAGTCCTTGAGGTCCGGGTCGGCGGCCAGCAGCCTGCGCACCACGGCCTCGGCGTCGGCGGTGGTGATGGACAGATGGCCGCTTACGCTCAAGGTGGCCGCGCTGACCTCGGGCCAGGCCTGCGCCGTGGCGAGATCGAGCGCGGTGGCGCAGTCGATCCGCTTGCGCGAGACCAGGGCGCGCATCTGCGGCACCGTCCCCTGGGCGACCTCGCGGCCCTTGGCCATGACCGCCACGCGGTCGGCCAGGGCCTCGGCTTCCTCGATGTAGTGGGTCGTGAGCACCACAGAGGTTCCCGCGGCGACCAGGGTCCGCACGCACGCCCACATGGTCTCCCGCGCATTGACGTCGAGCCCGGTGGTGGGCTCGTCGAGGAACAGCAGGCGCGGGCGACCGCAGACGGCGAGCGCGAACTGGGCCTGCCGCTTCTGGCCGCCGGAGAGCTTGATGTAGGGGCGCGCGGCGATTTTCTCGATACCGGCCAGCGCGATCGTCTCGGCCACGCTCAAGGGCGCGGGATAGTAGGCCGACGTCTGGCCGATCAGGTCACGCACGGTGAGCGCGTCCGGCAGCGCCACCTCCTGCATCATGACGCCCACATTGCGCCGCGCGGCCAGGTCGTGCGGCGAGCGGCCAAACAGCGTCACCTCGCCGGCGTCGGGGATTTGCAGGCCGAGCATCAGGGCGATGGCCGTGGTCTTGCCCGCGCCGTTCGGACCCAGCACCGCCAGCAACTCGCCGGGCCGCACCTCCAGGTCCAGGCCGTTCAGGGCTACGGTGTCGCCGTAGCGCTTCTGGACGCCGACGAGGCGGGCCAACGCATCCCCAAGGGTCGATCCGCCGTCTTTCGCCATGGACCGCCCCCGCCGCTTCACACCCTAGTCGCCACGGGGCGCGGTGTTGGATGCAGCCACCGCCTAAGCTGTCATCGCCGTCCGCTCCTCGGCGTGGGGGAAGAACACGTCCGCGGCGTGCTCGGCCACCTCCTGGGCGGTGTAGGGCCGGCCCGGATTGAAGCCGCCGGTCTGCAACATCTTGATCTCACGCACGCCGCGGCTGGAGACGCCGAGGATCTTGCCGGAATGGTCTGCGGCCAGGTCGGAGACCATGAACAGCACGCCCGGCGCCACGTTCTGCGGCAGGCTCATCGGATCGGGCTCCTTGCCCTGGCGGCCCGGCAGGTCCGACGTCATGCGGGTATAGGCCCCCGGCGCCAGGCCCATGACCCGGATGTTGTACTTGCGCCCCTCGATCGACATCACCCGGACCATTCCATAGATGCCGGCCTTGGCGGCCCCATAGTTGGTCTGGCCGAAATTGCCGTAGAGGCCGGAGGTGGACGAGGTCAGCACCATCGAGCCGCCGCCGTTGTCCTTCATCCATTTCCAGACCGGCTGGGCGACGCAGTAGGTCCCCTTCAGATGGACCTTGATGACCTTGTCCCAGTCCTCTTCCGAGGTGTTGGCGAAGGTCTTGTCGCGCAGGATGCCG
>DASRRU010000339.1:0-22954 GCA_035656795.1 Phenylobacterium sp.
AATCCGGTCTTCGCAGGGTCGCGGTTCACCGTGGGCGAGACCTATGACGAGCTGGTCGACGGCCCCACGCGCCACGTCTACCGCAGCCAGGAAGGCGGGCCGAACCAGGGCGATGCGAGCCGACGCGACTATGGCTATGTCGCCGCCTTCCAAGGCCCCTCGGGCAACCATATCGTGGTGATCGCCGGGGCCCGCGACACCGGCCTGCAACAGGCCGCCGAGGCCATGGCCAACCCCGACGCGCTCAAGGCGCTGGGCCGGGCGGCGAAGGCCAAGGACAACTTCGAGGCGCTCTACGAGGTGGACGGCATCGGCCGCTCCAGCCTGGGCGGGCGGATGGTGGTCGCGGCCCCCCGGACCAGGGTCGACCCCTGGACAGCCCAGCCCAGCCTGAGCTTCCCGCAAGGGTGACCTCCTCTCCCCCGCGAAGCGGGAGGGAGAGGCCGGGAGAGGGCGGCGCGGCGCGAGCGGCTCTCGCGAAAGTTCGACAAGGGCCCTCGCCTCGCCGCGACGCCGCGGAGACGCCGAGCCGCCCTCTCCCTACCCTATCCCTCTCGCTTCGCGGGGGAGAGGGAACGCCGCGGCCGCCCGTTCTCCGAACGCCGTTTGACAATCCTCGCTGCCGGCGTATTGTATGAGTGTATGCATACACAGGCGCAAATATTGGCCGCGCTGCGGCTGGGGGAGACCGGGGTCCCGATCTATGTGCAGCTGCGCGAGCAGTTCCTGCGCGCGATCGGCGCCGGCGTGCTCAGCCCCGGCGACCAGATGCCGACCATGCGCCAGGTGGCCGTGGCCCTGAAGGTCGACCTGAACACCGTGCGCCGCGCCTACGACGAGCTGGAGCGCCTGGGCGCCCTTGAGCTGGTGCGCGGACGCGGAAGCTTCGTGGCGACGCCGCCGCCGGCCATGCAGGGCCACGAACAGACACGGGAAACCGAGAACCTGGCGCGTCAGACCCTGGCCGCCGCCGCAGCACTCGGGGTCGACCCCCTGGCGCTGGCGGGTCGCATCGCGGCGCTGGCCGCTGAAAAGGAGACCTAAGATGAGCAACGCCTATGTTCCAGGCGTGACCTTTCCGGCCGGCGGCTTCCGCCGGCGCGGGGGTAATCCGCTGGCGACGCTGATCGCGGTGGTCTTCGTGGGCTTGGCGGCCCTGGCGTTCGAGGAGGGCGCGCGGGCCGGGTCCTATCCCCCCTTCTGGCTGGGCGCGGCGCTGCTGATCCTGGGCGTGCTGACGCCCATGTCCATGAAGATGGCCAACCAGTGGGAGCGCGCGGTGGTCCTGCGGCTGGGCAAGCTGCAGGGGATCAAGGGGCCCGGCCTGTTCTTCATCGTGCCGGTGATCGACGACGTGTCGTCCTGGCTCGACCAGCGCATCCAGACCACCGAGTTCAACGCCGAACAGGCGCTCTCCAAGGACACCGTGCCGGTGGACGTGGACGCCGTGGTGTTCTGGCAGATCCACGACCCCGAGCGGGCCGCGCTGGAGATCACCGACTACCGAAGCGCCATCAGCCGCGTGGCCCAGACGTCGCTGCGCGAGATGGTGGGCTCGTCGCTGCTGTCGACCCTGCTCTCCGACCGCAAGCATGGCGATGAGCTGCTGCGCGAGGAAATCGGCCGCAAGACCGCCGACTGGGGCGTCACCGCCATCAGCGTCGAAATCCGCGACATTGGCGTGCCCGACGCCCTGCAGGACGCCATGAGCCGCGAGGCCCAGGCGCAGCGCGAGGCCGCCGCCCGGATCCACCTGGGCCAGGCCGAACTGTCGGTGGCGGAGAAGTTCGTCCAGGCCGCGGAGATCTACGCCCGCAGCCCGGCCGCCCTGCAGCTGCGCGCCATGAACATCATCTACGAGACCACCAAGGAGCGCGGGGCGACCATCCTGATGCCCACCGCCATGGTCGACGCCATGAACCCCGGCGGCCTGTTGGGACTGGTGGCCGCCGCCCAGGCCGGCCAGGCCCCGGCGCCGCCGGCTCCGCCCTCGACGCCGGCAACGCGGGCAACGCGGGCGCGGCGCTAAGGCGGGTCTCAGGGGCAGGAGGGGAAGATGTCGATCCTACGCAGACTGACCATCTGGATCGCCTGCCTGACGGTGGCGATTCTGATGATGGCCATGGTGCTGGCCAGCGCGGCGCGGGCCGAGGGGGCGGTCATGGGTATGGAGCGAGAGGTCATGGTCGATGGCGGCGCCGCGCCGCTTTACGGGTCGCTGCTCACGCCGGCCGGCGCGCGGCCTGGGCCGGCGGTCCTGCTGATCGCGGGCTCGGGCCCGACGGATCGCGACGGCAGTTCGACCGTTCCGGGCGTTCGACCGGCCAGCCTGAAGCTGATCGCCGAAGAGCTTGGGGCCGCCGGGGTCGCCAGCCTGCGCTACGACAAGCGCGCCATCGCCAAGAGCGCCCCGGCCGCGGTCAGCGAGGCCGACCTGCGGTTCACCACGGCGGTCGACGATGCGGTGCAGTTCGCGCGTCTCCTGAAGGCCCAGCCAGGGGTGAGCTGCGTCATCCTGCTTGGCCACTCGGAAGGCGCGCTGATCGCCGCCCTGGCGGCGCAGAAGGTCGAGACCTGCGGCGTGATCGAAGTCTCCGGCGCCGGACGCCCGTTCGGCGTGGTCCTGCGGGAACAGCTCGCCGCCCGCAACCTGCCGCCGCCGGTCATGACCAAGATCGAGGCGGGCCTGAGCGAATTGGAACAGGGCCGCCAGATCGCCAATATCCCTGGGCTGGAAGCACTGTTCCGGCCCAGCGTTCAGCCCTACCTCATTTCTCAGTTGACCCTCGATCCCGCCAAGGCGCTGGCGGGCGTCAAGCGGCCGGTTCTGATCCTGCAGGGCGACAACGATGTGCAGGTCTCGGTGCAGGACGCCCGCCTGCTGGCGGCGGCGAGGCCCGACGCCAAGCTGGTGATCGTGCCCGGCATGAACCATGTCCTGAAGGCCGCGCCGAGCGATCGGGCCGGCAACATCGCGACCTATGCCGATCCCGGCCGGCCGCTGGCGCCGGGTTTGATGCAGGCGATCGTGGCCTTCGTGAAATCGGCGCGGCGCTGATCCTCAACGAGGTTTCGAGGGGAGCCACCGCCGATTGCCGACGGCCCCACACGGGGCTAGCTTCGCCGTATGCGCACAACCCGCCTTGGCCTGCTCGCCGCCGCCGCCGTCGCCGCCCCGCTTGGGGCGTCCGCCGCGGGGTCCCCTGCCGCCGACCTGGTGATCTGGGGCGGGCCGATCTACACGGCGGTGGACGCCCAGCCGAAGGTCGAGGCCGTCGCGGTCAGCCACGGGCGGATCGCCTACGCCGGCGGCAAGGCCGGCGCCCAGGCCCTGGTGGGACCCAAGACCCAGGTCATCGATCTCGCGGGCGCGGCGCTGTTCCCAGGCTTCACCGACAGCCATGCCCATCTGAAGGAGATCGGCGAGCGAGAGCTGACGTTGAACCTGGAGGGTTCGAAGTCCGCCGCTGAAGTCGCCCAGCGGCTGAAGGCCTGGATCGCGGGTCACAAGGGCGCGGGCCCGATCTTTGGGATGGGCTGGATCGAAACCGGCTGGCCGGAGGGCCGCTTCCTGGAGCGGTCCGACATCGATCCGATCTCGGGCGACATCCCCGTCGTGCTGGCGCGCTCCGACGGTCACGCGGTGGTGGCCAACACCGCCGCGCTGAGGGCGGCCCACATCGACGAAACCACGCCCGCGCCGGCCGGCGGCCAGATCCTGAAGGGTCCTGACGGCAAGGTCACGGGAATGCTGGTCGACAACGCCCGGACGCTGCTGAACGGGCAGCGAACCGGCGCCGGCGTTGACGCAACGGCCGCGTTCAAGGCCGCCTTCCGCGCTGAGACGGCCTACGGCTGGACCGGCGTGCACGCCATGAGCGTCGACTGGGCCGACGTGAAGCGGCTCGAGGACATGGACAGGCGGGGCGAGGCTCCGTTGAGGGTCTACAACATGGTCGTCGCCTCCCAGGCCGGGCCGCTGTTCGAAGGCGGACCGCGGGCGACCCCGGACGGGCGGATCACCACGCGCGGCGTCAAGATGTTCATGGACGGCGCGCTGGGCTCGCGCGGCGCCATACTGTTTGCGCCCTATTCCGACGCGCCGACGATCTCGGGAACCTTTGTGACCGATCCCAAGGACATGCGCCCGATCCTGAGCAAGGCGCTGGCCAAGGGCATCCAGGTCTCGACCCACGCCATCGGTGACCGGGGCAATGCGACGGCGCTCGATCTCTACGAAGCGGCGTTCAAGGCCAATCCGGCGGCGGGCAAGGCGGCGCGCTGGCGGATCGAGCACGCCCAGATCCTGCGCCCCGTCGACATTCCGCGCTTCCACGCCGACGGGGTGATCGCCTCCATGCAGCCCAGCCATGCGATCGGGGACTTCCACTTTGCGCCCGCGCGCCTGGGCCGGGAACGGCTGAATGGCGCCTACGCCTGGCAGAGCCTGCTGAAATCCGGGGCGGTGGTGGTCGGCGGCTCGGACGTTCCGGTGGAACGCGGTGCGCCGCTGATCGAATTCTACGCTGCGGTGGCGAGGAAGGACCTGGCCGGCTTCTCCAACGCCGACTGGCATCCGGAGGAGGCGCTGAGCCGCGCGCAGGCCCTGAAGCTGTTCACGGCGTCCGCGGCCTATGCGCGCTTCGCGGAAAAGGACCTCGGGACCATCAGCGTCGGCAAGCGCGCCGACCTCTCCGGCTTCTCGGTCGACCTGATGACCGCGCCGGAGGCGGCGATCCCCAAGGGCCACGCGGTGCTGACCGTGGTTGACGGCAAGGTGGTCTACGACAAACGATGACCTGCAAGGCGCGGCGGGGCGCATGGGCCCCGCCTGCTCGAAATCCGATCGGTTCTAGTCGTCGCCGTCGCTGATGTCGGCGATGCCGCCGCTCATCTTTTCACCGAAGGCGGTGTTGACGACCTTGCCCTTGTCGATCTGGCCCGGGTGGGCTTTCCCGTCATCGGCCTTCGCGGCGTGCGTCCTGCGCCTGTCGTCCCCGTCAGCGATGTCGGAGAGATGACCGTCCATCTTTTCGCCAAAGGCCGAGTTGACGACGGTTCCCTTGTCTTTTTGGTTCGGCCGGGCCCGCGGGCCGTCGGTGGTCTTGGGATCTTCAGGGGTGTCGGCCATGGCGAATTCTCCTCCTCATGAAGAGACAGCTTATGGGCGCTTCGGGGCGCATTCAACTCGCACGACACTGTGCAATGAGGCTAAGGGGTCTGCGCTCAGCAAGGAGGCAGACATGGCGGGCGGTTGGCTGATCGCGGTGCTGGTGGAAATCGCCGGCGAACCTGCGCCCCTGCGCCACTACTTCGCTGTCGGCCATGAGGACCAGGGCAAGAGCGAATGGACGGCGGTCGACTGGGCCGGGCGGACGGGGCGCGTGGCGACCAGCCCGGTCGCCGGCCAGGAGCCCGTGGAGGCGGTGCGCGCCCTGACGCCGGCGAAGATGAAGACCCTGGGCCTCGCCCCGGGTGATGTGCGCGAGCTAGGCTGGCGCCATCCGCGGCGCTGGCTGACCGGCTAGACCGCTATCGGGTCCATTGCGCCAGCCAGTCGGCCAGCGCCTGGGGGGTCATGTTGCGGGCGTCCTCAAGGGCCGCGATGCGCCCGACGTCGAGCAGCCTGTCGGTCATGGGATCGACCACCAGCAGGGCCGGCACGCCCTCAAGACGCTCGGTGATTCCCCAGTGGGCCGGAATCTGCAGGTTCTTATCGAAGTGACCGACATCCACCAGGACGGTGGTGAAGTGCTTGTCGATAAAGGCCTTGAACTCCGGCCGATCCATGGTGGCCGAGAGGATCCGGCAATCGCCGCACCAGTTGCCGCCCAGGTCGATCAGCAACAGCTTGTGCGCTGCCCTCGCACGGGCCTTGGCGCGGGCCAGGGCCGCGTTGGCGTTGGCGGCCTCGTCGTAGGGATAGGGCAAGGGGGTCTGTAATTGGGCGAAGCTGTCGATGGCGAGCTTCGGCGGCGCTGCGGACGCAGCGGCGGGACCGGCGAACGCCAGGGCCGCAAGCGCGGCGACAGCATATCGGATCATGCGGTAGGCCCCCAGACGGCACACACTTAAGGTGGCCCCGCGCCCGGCTCAAGGCCGCCGCAGATCGCTCCTGGATGAGACGCAGGGATGTTCCGTGCTCGCTCCAAAAGCGTCTTGAATTGTCGCCGCGTCGATGAGGGTTTAGGATAACACTGTTAACCTTAATTGGCCTGGTTGGCCTGGATTGGCCTGAGGGTAGACATGCACAAGCTGACTTGGATCGCCGCTGGCGTCATCGTCGCCTTCTGCGCCTCACCTGCGTTCGCCCAGTATGGCATGGACAAGAAAAAGCCCGCCGGGACGCCGGAGCTGCCGCAATGCGACAAGCCCCTGGGCCGTGCGGCGATCAAGGAACCCGAGCGCCAGTGGTGGACGCAATACGGCCTTTCCAGCCCCGAAACCCTCCTCAAGCTGTTCGCCTCGCGCTCCAACTGTCTGCGGATCGTGGACCGCAACGCGGGCCTGGCCATGCGCAATGAGGAAACCGCCCTGGGCTCCTCGGGCGACCTGCGCCGTGGCGCCAACATCGGCAAGGGCCAGGTCGCCGGCGCCGACTTCTTCATCGTGCCCGACCTGGCCAATTCGAACTCCAACGCCAGCGGCAACAGCCTGGGCGGCGTGACCAGCGCCTTCGGCCGCCACCTGGGAGGCTTCGGCGCCCTGGCCGGCAGCATCAGCGCCAAGAAATCCGAGGCCCAGGCCCTGATCACCCTGATCGACGCGCGGTCCACCGAGCAGCTCTATGTGGCGGAGGGCACGGCCCAGAAGACCGACATCTCCTTCGGGGCCGGCGGCGGCAGCTATGGCTGGAGCGGTTTCGCGGCCCTGGCGGGCGGCGGCTATTCCAACACCGACATCGGCAAGGTGGTGACGGCGGCCTATTTCAACGCCTTCGTGGACCTCGTGCACTACATGCAGCGCGACGCGCCAACGGGTGAACAGGCGAGCCACGCGGCCGGCGTCCAGGGCTACACGGTCAAGCAGGCGGTCGTGATGCGCAAGACGCCATCGCCGCAGGCGCCGCAGGTGCGTGGCTTCAACATCGGCGACATGGTCTACCCCACCGGCCAGAAGAACGGCATCTGGTGGGAGGTGGACGATGAGAACGGCAATCGCGGCTGGGTGTCGTCCGCGATGATCACGACACAAAAGAATTGACGACGTAGACAAGGCGCGGGCTGGCGGTCCGTCAGAGGCCGCGGCTTCGCAAGGAAAGGCCCGGGGGGGACACTCGATGATCAAGACGACGCACGAGGGGAATGCGACTCAGCAGCGGCTGTGGTCGGCGATCGAGGCGCGGCAGATCGGCATGCTCGGACTGACCAAGTCCGGGTTGCACGCCCAGCCGATGCTGGCCTTCGTGGACCGGCGACGCAAATGCCTGTGGTTCATCGCCCGGACCGACACCGATCTGGCGCAGAGCGTGGGCGACGGCGGCTGCTGCGCCTTCGTCTTTCAGGACGGCGACCTGGTCGCCTCGATCGGTGGGGCGCTGAGCCTAGTCGACGACCGGCGGCGGATGACGCGCTTCTGGAATGCGGCAGTCGCCGCCTGGCTGCCGGAAGGCCTGCAGGATCCCAAACTCACCATGCTGCGCATGGACTGCGTGGACGCCGAGGTGTGGGTCGCGGGCCTTGGCCTGACCAAGTTCACCTGGGAGATCGGCTGGGGCGGGGCGCCGTTGCTGTCATTCGAGGTCGGCGGGCGGGCGGAAGCTACGCTGCACTAGATCTTGGCGAAAATCCGGCGCCATAGTCGCCATAATTGAACAACTTGATCGAATAAAAACTCCGATCTCTCCGGTTTTTCGTCCCGTAGGTTCGGGATCTGAACATGATCATCTGGGCCCGTGAATAAACACAAGTCTCAACATACGTCCGGAATATTTAATATATAGTAGAATATTCGTAAAACTAACACAGTAATTGTTGAATCATCGACATCAAAAATCAATTCATACCGGTAAGTTGCGACCAAGCCGAACGGCGAAGTTTTGATTCTGCCAGGCAGGGGCTGGTCATTCAGGTGCACAACAGATTGCTGGCCTCGTTGCCGCCCAAAGACCACGGGCTGCTCGCCCCACATTTGGCCCAGGTCGAGCTGGAACGCGGGCAGTTGCTCTACGAGCCCGGCGACCGGATCAACGCCATCTACTTTCCGCACGATGGGGTGATTTCGCTGATGACCCTGATGGAAAACGGAGCGGCGATCGAGAGCGCGACTATCGGCCGCGAGGGCGCGCTCGGCCTGATGGCGGCGGTCCGCACGCGCCAATCGCTGTCTCGCGCCATCGTGCAAACCCCGACCCGCGCGGCGAGGATCGGCACAGCCCAGTTGCGTGAGGCGTGGGGCAAAAGTCCGTGCATCCGCGAGTTGGTCGACCGCCACAGCGAAGCGCTCTATGGCCACGCCATCCAGTCGGTGGCCTGCAACGCGCTGCACTCCGTGGAAGCCCGCTTCTGCCGCTGGCTGCTGAGCTGCCACGACCGGATCTCCAACGACACCGTGGCGCTCACCCAGGAATTCCTGGCCGACATGCTGGGGGTGCAGCGCACCACCGTGACCGCCGTCGCCCGCGTCCTGCAGGCCAGAGGGGGGATCGACTATCGTCGGGGCGTCGTCGAGATCATCGACCGCGGCGTCCTCGAGCAGCTCGCCTGCGAGTGCTACGGCGTCATCCGCCACAATTACGAACGCCTTCTGCCGGAAGCGTAGCGAGAGCTGCGACGGCCCGTCCCTCTCCCCGCAAGAGGAAAGCTTGCGCAGGTTCAAAATTCCCCGTTTCTTGGGGCCGCCGCAGGATCAGGCCCTGCGCTCCCCCTTCCGCGCATCTGAGAGACGCCGATGAACCTCGCTCGCCGAAACATCCTGCTCGCCGCCGCGGCGGTGGCCGCCCTGGGGGTCGCCCCCGCCCTAGCCGCGCCGCTGGCGCACAAGGGCCAACGGACGACGACCCAAGCTCTGGCGCAGGGCGCGAGCGAGGCGCCGGTCGCGGCCGCGGACCTCGCCTCGCCCAGGTACGGGACGTGGGGCTTCGACGTCTCGGGAATGGATACCTCGATCAAGCCCGGCGACGACTTTTTCGGCTTTGCCAACGGCAAGTGGGCGGCGCGCACCGATATCCCGGCCGACCGAACCCGGTTCGGGAATTTCGACAAGCTGTCGGTGCTCTCCGAGAACCGCGCCCACGCCATCGACATGGACGCCGCGGCTGGCCGGCTCAAGGACAAGGACGCCGCCAAGATCGGCGCGGCCTACGCCTCCTTCATGAACGAGGCCCTGGCCGACAAGCTGGGCGCCACGCCGATCGCGCCCGAGCTGGCGCAGATCAAGGCCGCCAAGACCAAGGCGGCTTTCACCGGCCTGATGGCCAAGGCCAATTCGACGGGATTCACCACCATCTTCCCGGTGGGCATCACCATCGACGCCAAGAGCCCCAAGAAATACGCCGTGCAAGCGGCCAATGGCGGCCTGGGCCTGCCCGACCGCGACTACTATCTGCAGGCCTCGTTCGCCGAGAAGAAGACCAAGTACCAGGCCTATGTGCAGCAGATGCTGAAGCTGGCGGGCTGGCCGAATCCGGCCGAGAACGCCAAGGCCGTGGTCGACTTCGAGACCCAGCTGGCCGAGGCTTCCTGGACGCGCGTGCAGCGCCGCGACCGCGACAAGACCTACAATCCAGCCACGCCGACGGAGCTCGACGCACTGGCACCCGGCATAGGCTGGGCCAGGTACCTGGCCGCCGCCGATCTGCCCGGCGTCAACCGCGTGGTGGTGACGACCAACACCGCCTTCCCCAAGGTGGCCAAGATCTACGCCGACGCCCCGCTCGAGACGCTGAAGGCCTGGCAAGCCTTCCATGTGACCGACGGCGCCGCGCCCTACCTGTCGAAGGCCTTCGCCGACGCGCACTACCAGTTCCGCAACAAGGAGTTGGCCGGCCAGCCGGAGCAGCAACCGCGCTGGAAACGGGCCGTCGCCTTCACCAACGGGGTGGTTGGCGAGTCGGTCGGCCGGGTCTACGTGGCCCGCTACTTCCCGCCATCGGCCAAGGCCAAGATGGACGCCCTGGTGGGCGACATCCACACCGCCCTGCACGCCCGGATCGAGAAGCTCCCCTGGATGAGCGACCCGACCAAGGCCAAGGCCCTGGAGAAACTGTCGAAGTTCACCGTCAAGATCGGCTATCCGTCGACGTGGCGCGACTATTCCAAGCTGACGCTGAAGCCGGGCGACCTCTATGGCAACGTCCTGCGCTCCGGGGCCTTTGAATGGCGTCGCGATGTGACCCGCCTGAACGGACCGGTGGACAAGGCCGAGTGGGGCATGACCCCCCAGACAGTCAACGCCTACTACAACCCCTCCAACAACGAGATCGTCTTCCCGGCCGCGATCCTGGCCCCGCCGTTCTTCGACCCGGACGGCGACATGGCGATCAACTACGGCGGCATCGGCGGCGTGATCGGGCACGAGACCAGCCACGGCTTCGACGACCAGGGCCGCAAGTCCAACGGCGACGGCCTGCTCACCGACTGGTGGACGGCGGAGGACGCGGCCAAGTTCAAGGCCCAGACCGACCGGCTGGGCGCCCAGTACTCGGCCTTCGAGCCGTTGCCAGGCGCGCACATCCAGGGCGGACTGGTGATGGGCGAGAACATCGGCGACCTGGGGGGCCTGAGCCTTGCCCTCGACGCGTATCACGCCAGCCTGCACGGCAAACCTGCGCCGGTGATCGACGGCCTGACCGGCGACCAGCGGGTGTTCCTGGGCTGGGCCCAGGTGTGGCGTGAGAAAATCCGCGACGAAACCTTGCGCCAGCGCCTGGCCACCGATCCGCACTCGCCGGCCGTCTATCGGGTGAACGGCACCATCCGGAACATCGACGGCTGGTACAAGGCCTTCGACGTCCAGCCGGGCGAGAAGCTCTATGTTGCGCCGGAGCAGAGGGTGCGAATCTGGTGACAGCCCGCCGACGCCGCAGATTACAACTAGGGCGCGAGCCGATTCCCTCAAAATTTTTGCAGACGAGGGTGCTGACTCAAGCTTAAGTAGTAGAGACGGACTGTCGTCTTCTCCATCGGCAATCCGTCGCGGCCTTGTTGGCTGCGTAAGGAGGCGCGTATGAAGGCGACGGCCCTGACGCACAGGCGTAGCGGCAGGTCGATGCGAGCGGGGTCGCCGGGCCGACCACCAGACCCGGATGGCGCCGCGCCAGTCGAGGCGGCGGACGATCCCCTAACCCACTGCGAAACCCCAAACGGCGTAGAGCCCTGGCGACGCGGGATCGGCCTGACGATCGCGATCCTGGTCTCGCTCCTCCTGTGGGGACTAATCGCGCTGGGTGTGGCGAAGCTGCTCCGCTGAGCTCAGATCCCGTCGGCCATGCCGAGGAAACCGTCCGGCGCGGGCGCGCGATGGCGGTTGGTGACCATGCGCTCATGCAGCAGCTTGATCCGGCGGCTGCCGCTCTTCTGGCAGGCGAAGGGCAGGATCGCGTGAACCAGACAGGCGAAGGCGCCCACGAACATGGTCAGAGCGAACCAGGACGCCGAATGCATGTGTTCGAAATAGCTCTCGCCGACGCTCTCGGGATGTTCGGTGAAGGCGCGGAACATGGCGGGCGGTCCCCTGGTCTGAAGCTTACCTCCATGATGAAACACAGCTGGAGAAATGCTTTGTCTGATTGCGGGTCGAAATAGGTCGACATGAATGATTTCTTCTACCGACCTGCTTATATCCGAAATCCACTTCTCCGCGACGCCGCTCTTAACCGACCCTTAAGCTGCGGAATGGCGTGCGGGAGAATCTGCCACCCGCAAGCCTAGCGGTCCAGCTCCACGGCCCGCGGGGCGCCGGGCGCAGGCGGGGCCGGCCGCGGCTTCAGCCCGATCGTCTGGCGGCGCGGGTCGTAGAGCACCGACCAGGCGAAGTAGGGCGCGGTCCCCGCATAGATCACCGTGCCGTAGACGCGGGTCTCGCGGCGGTAGCTGAGGCGCGTCCCAAGGTCGCGGTCGCCGGTTGCCATTTCGGCGCGCGCGGCCACGCCGCCGACCGCGTCGAAGAGCTCCAGGCTGGCCGGCGACCCATCCGGCCAGGGCGCGCCGTCCAGCTGCCCGTTGGCCACCGCCAAGCCCGGCGCGCCGGTGTCCATCAGCACCACGCCGCAGGCCCTCTGCCGCGCCGCGGGGTTGGCCAGGCAGCCCGGCACCGCATCGTGCAGGCCACCGCCGCGCTCATGGGCGTAGGGCGCGGCGAGCGGGGCCGTGGCATAGTCTGCGATCTCGGCGTCGGTGGGATTGAGGATCAACCGCCCGCTTCCCTCGCCCGGCCGCGGAAGCTCGACGATCCACCGCCGGGCGCCCAGGAACCGCAAGGGGTTGCCCACCCGGCCTGGCGCCATGTCGATGCCGAGGATCGCCTTGAACCCCTCGCCCGGCAGCCCGTCGCTGGCGATTCCGTATTGGTCCAGCGTCGCGCGCGAGGCCGGGCAGTGCGGCAGGTATGCGAAGCAGCCGATGGTCCGGATCAGGTGGACTGGCGAGGTTCCCCTGGCGCCGGCGATGCTCACGACGGCGTCACTGACCACGCCTTCGTAGCGTGAGCCGGAAGCGTAGCCGTAGACCTCCGGCTCGTCGCTGGGGCCCGCGTCGCCGGCCTTCAGCACGCCCGGCAGGATGCGCAGGCCCGTAGAGCCAGTGTCGAGGGCGGCCATTAGCCGGGTGGCGCCGACCCGCACCTCCACGGCGTAGCGCCGCGCGCCGTTGGTCAGGCGCGACTCCACGATCGGGGTTTCGCTGCGGACCGCGGCGGCCGGCTGGGCGCGAACCGGCGCGGCGCCAACCAGGCCGAGCGTGAGCGGGATGAGAAGGCGGCGCCACATGGGCCCCTATCTGACACCGGCGCGCACGCCCCGGCAAACCCGCCCCTGGCTTTGGCCGGCGGAACTGGCGAAAAGGCTTCACCGCCGCCGATGAGGACGCCTTGGAGCAGCTGCATATCGAGACCCCCTATGTCCCGCACCGCGGCCTGCCGGCCAGCGGGCGCAAGACCTGGGTGAAGATGGACGCCTATCAGCCCACGGGATCGTTCAAGATCCGCGGCGTCGGGCGATTGTGCCAGGCGCTGAAGGCGGAGAGCGCCAAAAGCTTCGTCTGCTCGTCGGGCGGCAATGCAGGCTATGCTGCCGCCTATGCGGGCCAGGCGCTGGGCGTGCCGGCGACGGTGGTGGTGCCCTCGACCACGCCGGTGTTCATGCGCGAGAAGATCGCCGCCCTGGGCGCCCGGGTCCTCGTCGAGGGTGACGTGTGGGACCAGGCCGACGCGCTGGCGCGGGCCATGGTCGACCGCGGCGAAGGCGCCTATGTCCCGCCGTTCGACCACCCCCAACTGTGGGCCGGCCACGCCAGCCTTGTCGATGAGATCATCGCAGCGGGGCCTGTTCCTGAGGCGATCGTGGTCGCGGTCGGCGGGGGCGGGTTGATGTGCGGTGTCGCCGAGGGCCTGGCGCGCCACGGCCTGGGCGGCGTGGCCATCGTGGCGGTGGAAACCGAGGGCGCCGCCACCCTGGCGCGGTCGATGGAGGCCGGCCGGTCGGTCACTCTTGAGCGCATCGAGACGATCGCCTCAAGCCTTGGCGCGCGGCAGGTGGCCGCCGCGGCCTTCGCCTGGTCGCAGACGCGACCGGTCGTTCCGGTGGTGGTGTCCGACGCCGACGCGGTGCGCGCCTGCCGCCGCTTCGCCGACGACCACCTGGCGCTGGTGGAACCGGCCTGCGGGGCGGCGCTCAGCCTCGCCTACGATGATCATCCGGCGCTGAAACCCTACGCCCGCGTGGCGGTGATCGCCTGCGGCGGCGTGGTCGTGAGCCTGGAGAAGCTGAGCGCCTGGGGCGCGGAGTTCGGGGTCTAGTGGACCGAGACTTCCGTGTGCCGCGGCAGGCCGTAGGCGCGGACCGAGGCCGGGAGGCGAAGCGCCATTCGGGTGGCCTCGCGCATGGAGGCGAAGGCCGTGGCGCGGACCGGGTCGGCTGTCCAGTCGGCGGCGCCGGCCTCGGACAGGATGAGGTAGAAGGCTTGCGCGCCCGGCCGCACATCCGTGCGAGAGACGAGCGCCTGCGTAAGCTGAGATGGAGTGAACGGGTCGGACATTTGCGGGCCCCTGGTGTTAACCAGGAACCTATGCCGCTTCGCAAAGCTCAACCATTCGTGGCGGCCACGTAAGCAATTCTACGGGGGCGCGGGCAGGCGTCCCCACTAGGAGATCATCGAGATGTCCGCAGATCCATTGATCGTCGCCGGCGACGAGGTTGTCGTCGCCGAAACCGGGCTCGGGCGGCTGCAGGTCGAGGCCCGAACAGCCTCGGGCGCCCTCCTGATCGACGAGCCGGTCTCGGTGGGCGGCCTTGGCTCGGGCCCCAATCCCTATGATCTGCTGAGCGCGGCCTTGGGGGCCTGCACCTCGATGACGCTTCGCCTCTATGCCGAACGGAAAGGCTGGCCGCTCCGCCGCGTGCAGACCCACGTCCGCCACCACCGCGCCTCCCTGGAGGCCCGCGACATCTTCGAGCTGACCATCGCCCTGGAGGGGCCGCTGGACGAAGCCCAAAAGGCGAGGCTCATGGAGATCGCAGAGCACTGCCCGGTGCATCGCACCCTGGACCGCGGCTCCGACGTAAGGGCCACCCTCACCGCCTCTGTGGCCACCGAGCCGTCCCTCGCCGCTCCGCCGCAACACATGCGCGACGCTGAGGCGGCGAGCGCGGAGTAGGCGCCGGCGCCGCCGGTGCTCGTCGCCTCAGCGTCGTGCCCCCGGGGCGGTTGGTTCCCTGCGCTCAGAGGTTCTCAGGACAACTCAGAAGCACCCCAAGGAACACCGTTACAGGGACGCCTAATCTTCGCCCCAGGCCAGCGGAATTATGGCGGGGCAGGCGCCGGCGACGGCTTCGTCCATCGCTGATTTTCGCGTTGCGCCGGACAACAGGCTTTCCAAGGAGGCGACGATGTCATTGACAGTCGAAAGGTTGGCGATCCCCGACAGCAAGCTGGCGCGCGAGATCACCGAGCTGGTGCGAGATACGGAAACGCCGCTGCTCTTCAACCACTCCAGCCGCGTCTACCACTTCGGGGCCTTGGCGGGTCAGCATCGCGGCCTGAAGTTTGATCCCGAGCTGCTCTATGCCGGAGCCATGTTCCACGACATGGGGCTAACTCCGAAGCACAGCAGCCAGAACGAGCGCTTCGAGGTCGACAGCGCCAATACCGCACGCGACTTCCTGCGCGAACACGGAATCTCCGAGGGCGAGGTCGACACCGTCTGGACGGCGATCGCGCTGCACACCACACCCGGGGTTCCGCAGCACATGCACCCGGTCATCGCGCTGGTGACCGCGGGCGTCGAAATGGATGTGCTGGGCCTGGACTATTCCGCCTTCAGCGATGCCGAGCGCGAGGAGGTCGTAAAGGCTTACCCGCGGACCGAGCACTTCAAGGAAGACATCATCCAGGCCTTCTACGACGGCAACAAGCACAGGGCCGACACGACCTTCGGCAACGTCAATGCCGACGTCATCGCGGACAAGGAGCCGCATTTCCACCGGGTCAACTTCTGCAGCGTCATCCGCCAGTCCGCCTGGCGAGGGTGACGTCCTGAACCTCCCACCGTTCGACAGATAACCGCCGGGTCCGCCGCCGGGAGGCGAGGCCGAACGCCGTCCGGCGCGGCAGACCCAACCCTGAAGGAGCACAGGCGTGTCCGAAGACAAGAAGCCTCAACACCTGACCCACGCGACCGGCGCCCCGGTCACCGACAACCTGAACATCCTCACCGCCGGCCCGCGCGGCCCGGCGTTGTTGCAAGACATCTGGCTGATCGAAAAGCTCGCCCACTTCGACCGTGAGGTGATCCCCGAGCGCCGCATGCACGCCAAGGGCGCGGGCGCTCACGGGACCTTCACCGTGACCCACGACATCAGCCGTTACACCAAGGCGAAGATCTTTTCCGAGATCGGCAAGCAGACACCGATGATGGCCCGCTTCTCGACGGTCGCCGGTGAGCGCGGCGCGGCCGACGCGGAGCGCGACATCCGCGGCTTCGCCCTGAAATTCTATACCGAGGAAGGCAACTGGGACGTCGTGGGCAACAATACGCCTGTGTTCTTCTTCCGCGATCCGCTGCGCTTCCCCGACCTCAACCACGCCATCAAACGCGATCCCCGCACCGGCATGAGGAGCGCGGACAACAACTGGGACTTCTGGTCGCTGCTGCCCGAGGCGCTGCACCAGGTCACGATCGTGATGAGCGACGGCGGCATCCCCCGCTCGTTCCGCCACATGCACGGGTTTGGCAGCCACACCTTCAGCCTGATCAACGCCGAGAACGAGCGCACCTGGGTCAAATTCCACTTCCGCACGCAGCAGGGCATCGAGAACCTGACCGACGCGGAAGCCGAAGCCCTGGTCGGCAAGGACCGGGAGACGCACCAGCGCGACCTCTTCAACAGCATCGAGGCCGGTGACTTCCCGCGCTGGACCCTGTTCATCCAGGTGATGACCAACGCGCAGGCCAAGGCCTTCCCGTTCAATCCATTCGACCTCACCAAGGTCTGGCCCAAGGGCGACTTCCCGCTCATCGAGGTCGGCTATTTCGAGCTGAATCGAAATCCCGAGAACTTCTTCGCCGAGATCGAGCAGGCCGCGTTCTCGCCGGCCAATATCGTGCCGGGGATCAGCTTCTCGCCCGACAAGATGCTGCAGGCGCGACTGTTCTCCTATGGCGACACACAGCGGTACCGACTGGGCGTCAACTTCAACCTGATTCCGGTCAATGCGCCCAAGTGCCCGTTCCAAAGCTATCACCGCGACGGGGCGATGCGCACCGATGGCAACCTCGGTCGGACGCCAACCTATTTCCCCAACAGTCTCGGCGAATGGATCGATCAGCCCGCCCTCAACGAGCCGCCGATGGAGATCGAGGGCGCCGCCGACCACTGGGACCATCGGGTCGATGACGACCACTACAAGCAGCCCGGCGACCTTTTCCGAATGATGAACGCCCACCAGCGGCAGGTCCTGTTCGACAACACCGCGCGGCAGATTGGCGGCGCGGCCACGCACATCCAGGATCGGCACATCGCCAACTGCGCCAAGGCCGACCCCGCCTATGGGGACGGCGTCGCCGAAGCCCTCGCTCGGCTGGGCTGAGCCCGACGCGGCCTGCCGCTTAGAACCAAGCGCGAATGCCGGTGACGAAGACGACGCCGCCGGCAGCGTCACCGCGGACGCGGGCATAGTCCGCGGTGCGGCCGACCTTCCGATCCCACGAGACGCCGACGTAGGGCGCGAACTCGCGGGTGATTTCATAGCGCAGGCGCAGGCCAAGCTCGGCATTGGAGAGCCCCGCCCCTATGCGGGTCTCGACCGTGTCCTGGGCCGCGAAATTCAGCTCCACACGCGGCTGGAGGATGAGCCTTTGGGTCAGCCGCAGATCGGAGGTGCTCTCCACCCGCGCCAGGATCTCGCCCCTGGTGGAGAGGAACAGCCCGCCGGACACGTCGAACCTGTAGGGCGCGAGGCCTTCGAAACCGAGGGTGGCGTAGCTGCGTGCGTGGGGCGCGAAGTCCTGCCGCACGCCAGCCTGCAGATCGAAGTAGGGACCGATGGCGCGGGAGTACAGGCCCTGGACCTCGGCGGCGTCTAGCCCGTCGCGCTGGGTTCCCTCGCCTTCGCTCTTGACGACGAAGCGGTTGATGTCGCCGCCGATGCGCCCCTCGCCGTCCCAGCGATAGCCGCCGCCCGCGCCCGCCTGGTACTCCGCCAGATTGGCCATCAGCATCGAGACCGTCGCGCCGCCGTGCTCCTGACGAAGCTGCTCGCGCGCCGCCGCCATGGCCGCCTGATCGTAGTATTGGTCGGCCGCGTGGTCCGTGGCGGGCGGCGGCGGCGGGGTATTCGGAATTTCAGGCTCAGGCGGCGCCGCTGCCGGAGTCGCATCGGGCCCAGGCGTGGCGGGGGCCTTGGCCGCGGGCGTGGTCATGCCTGGCATCGACGGACTTGTAGCCTGGGCGAAGGCAGGCTGGGCAAAGGCCAGGGGCGCCAGTGCGATCCAGGCGAGCCGGTTCATGCGGCGGCGCCCTCGATCGGCCGGACGCTGAACACCTGAAACATGCCCGCGTGCATATGGTAGAGCATGTGGCAGTGGAACGCCCAGTCGCCGGGCACGGCGGTGAAGTCGAAGGTCACCTTGCCGCCGGGCGCGACGTTCACCGTGTGCTTCCTGGGATGGAAGCCCTTCGGCCCGTGCACCAGCTCAAAGAAGTGCCCGTGCAGGTGAATAGGGTGGGCCATCATCGTGTCGTTGATCAGGTTGATCCGCACCCGTTCGTCCTTGGCGAAGGTGTAGGGCTTGGTCGTCTCGCTGAACTTTTCGCCGTCAAAACCCCACATGAACCGTTCCATGTTGCCGGTCAGGTGGATGTCCATCTTCCGCGTGGGCGTGCGCGGATCGGGGTTGGCGGTCAGGGCCAGGAGATCCGTGTAGACCAGCACCCGGTGGCCGACGCTCTCAAGCCCCTGGCCGGGCTCGCCGGTCCGATCCCGGGGGATGGACGCGATGGTCTGGACTCCGGGGCCTATCTTGGCGCCGGGGGCGTACCTGCCGTCGCGCATGGACATCTTCATGCCGCCCATATCGGCCATGACGTCCGAGCCGCGAGGCTTGGGAGGCGCCGAGCCCGGCGCTGGCGCCGCGCCGTCGGCGCTCCCGGACGACATCTCCATCCCCATGTCCCTCAGGGTCGCCAGCGGTCGCGCACGCAGGGGGGGAACCGGCGCGACCATGCCCGCGCGCGGCGCCAGTGTCGCGCGCGCCATGCCTGAGCGGTCCACAGCTTCCGCCACCAGGGTGAATGCCTTGTCCTGCGTCGGCTGGACGATCACATCGTAGGTCTCGGCGTTGCCGATCTGGAACTCGTCGACCTCGACCGGGCGCACCAGCTGCCCGTCAGCCGCCACCACCGTGAGCTTCAGTCCCGGGATTCGGACGTTGAACTCAGTCTGGGACGCGGCGTTGATGAACCGCAGCCGAACCCGTTCGCCCGGCCGGAAGAGAGCCGTCCAGTTGTCCGTTGGCCCATGGCCGTTGACCAGGAATTTGAAGGCGGCGCCGGTGACATCCGAAATGTCGGTGGGGTCCATCCGCATTTTGGCCCACGCGATGCGCTCCCGCAGGGTCTGGTCCCTGCCAGCCAGAAGGGACTCCACCGTCTCCTGCTGGAGGTTGAACACCCCGGACTGCTGCTTGAGCCGCGCGAAGATAAGGTGCGGGTGGATGAAGCTGAAGTCGGAGAGCACCACCAGATGCTCGCGGTCGAACTGGACCGGGTCGTCGCCCGCGGGATCGATGACGATGGGGCCGTAGTGGCCCTCCTGCTCCTGCATCCCCGAGTGGCTGTGATACCAGTACGTGCCCGACTGGATGATCGGGAATTCGTAGACGAAGGTCTGTCCGGGCTTGATGCCGGGAAAGGTCACGCCCGGCACGCCGTCGAACTGGAAGGGCATGAGCATGCCGTGCCAGTGGATGGAGGTATCCTCCGCCAGGTCGTTCTTCACCGACAGGCGGACCTGCTGTCCTTCCCTGAGGCGCAGAAGCGGTCCGGGCACGGTCCCGTTGACTGTCACCGCATGGCCCGCGCGCCCGTCGATGCTCAGGTGGGCGTGGGAGACGGTGAGGTCGATGTTCGGCCCGACCAAGGTCGGCAAGGATGGAGCAAGGCCCGGCGTTGCGCTCCGCGCCCAGCCCGGCGCCAGGGCGTTCAGCACCAGGCCGCCGCCGGTGAACATGGCGCCTCCTAGCAGGCGCCTCCGATCAAAGTCCTTCATGACCATCAGAAATCCTAGCTGAAGGACGGCGCATCGATCTCACCGAAAAGGCTACAATCCCCGAGGAATTGCAGCACCCGAGGGAACCGAACCCTGGCGCTCAGATCTTCTCAGAAGAAATCAGGGGCGAGCCAAGGACGCGGGCGAAAGAGCTCGTACTCTCGCCGCAGACCGGCGCCCTCGATCCGGTGCTGAGGAGTGGACATGGCCGAAACGGCTCACGCACCTTCGCCGCCGTCGCTGCACCCGCTTCTGATCGCGCCCGCCGCAGTCCTGCTGATAGCCGCCTGCGCGACCGACTTCATATATTCGCAGACGCTTCTCTTTCAGTGGGACAATTTTTCCATATGGCTGATCACAGCTGGCCTGGTGCTCGCGGCCCTGGCGGGACTGGCCCTGCTGCTGGATGTCGCGCGGCGGCGGATCGGGACCCTGGCATGGGGTCGGTTCGCCGGATTCACCATCGCGGCCCTGCTCTCGCTGATGAACGCCTTCGTCCACAGCCGTGACGCCTATGCCGCGGTGATGCCGGAAGGCCTCCAGCTTTCTGCCCTGGTCACCGTGATCCTCCTCATCCTCGGCTGGCGCGGCTGGAGCCTTCACGCCGAGCGCCTCTCCCATCCCTCCAGGCCAGCGGGAACCCGCTCGTGAACCGGATCCTCCTTGGCGGGGGCTCAGCGCTCGCCGCACTCGCGACGCTTTCGGCCTGCGGCCAGAAGGTGGCCGACCCAAGCACCCAGTACGGCGCCAATCCCGTCCTGCCCGCGCCGCACGAGTACCTGCTGCCGCCCATGGAGGTGCCGAAGGCGACGGGCTGGGGCAAGGATCAGACGCCGGTGGTCCCCGCAGGGATGCAGGTGCGGGCGCTGGCCACCGGCTTCAAGCATCCGCGCATGGTCTACGCCCTGCCGAACGGCGACGTGCTGGTCGTCGAGACCAACGGACCGAAGGCGCCGATCTACCGACCCAAGGACTATGTCGAAGGCAAGGTGAAGGCCCTGGCGGGCTCGGCGGCGCCGGGCGGCAACCGCATCACCCTCCTGCGCGACACGAAGGGCGAGGGCGCGCCCGAACTGCGCACCGTCTTCATCGACCACCTGAACTCGCCGTTCGGCGTGGTCCTCGTCGGCAACTCGCTCTATGTCGCCGCGACCAACGAGCTCCTGCGCTTCCCCTATACGCCCGGCGAGACGCACATCGCCGAAAAGGGGGTCCACGTCACCGACCTTCCGGCCGGCGTGATCAACCACCACTGGACTAAGAGCCTGGCCGCCAGCCCCGACGGCTCGAAGCTCTATGTCGGCGTCGGCTCCAACAGCAACATCACCGAGAACGGCATCGCGGTGGAAGCCGACCGCGCCGCGATCTGGGAAGTCGACCCCGCCACCGGCCTGAAGCGGCAGTTCGCGAAGGGTCTGCGAAATCCGACCGGCGTCGCCTTTGAGCCGCAGACGGGCAAGCTGTGGGCCGTCGTCAACGAGCGCGACGAGATCGGCCCCAACCTCGTGCCGGACTACCTGACCTCGGTGAAGGACGGCGCCTTTTACGGCTGGCCCTACAGCTACTTCGGCCAGCACATCGACGTGCGCGTGCAACCGCAGCGGCCGGACCTGGTCGCCAAGGCGATCGCGCCGGACTACGCCCTGAGCTCCCACGTGGCCCCACTCGGCATGGCGTTCAGCCAGGGAACCAGCCTGCCGGCGGCCTACCGCAGCGGCGTCTTCGTCGGCGAGCACGGGAGCTGGGATCGCAGTCCGCTGAATGGCTACAAGGTCGTCTACGTGCCGTTCCGCGACGGCCGGCCGAGCGGGCCGCCGCAGGACGTGGTGACCGGCTTCGTCTCGCCCGACGGGAAGTCCACCATGGGCCGCCCGGTAGGCGTCGCGCTCGACCGCACCGGCGCCCTGCTGATCGCCGACGACGTCGGCAACGTCGTCTGGCGCGTCACCTCCGCGCCGGGGGCGACGAAATAAGGCTGCGTCGGGGTTCCGTGAGATCGACTCCCTTGGGTCCAGAACATCTTGATGGAAAAGATGTTTTTGACCAGCTCCGCACGTCGTCCGATTCTGATTTCATGGGGTGCGATTCAGGCGAGAGGAAATTCCGCAGCGTCCGATTCAGATCCCACCACTTGGGGGTCGGCGCCGGGACCTGTCAGGGCTTCACGAACCGATAGGCGAAGCGATCGGTCTGGCCCTTGATCGACGGATCGAACACCTTGATCGCGTGTTGATCGTCCTCGTTCGCGACCATGGCGCCTTCCGCGTCCAGTACGAAACCGGCCGCCTCCACCTCCTCGCGGACGGACGCGGGATCGATCCGATGCAGCGACTGGGTGTCGCTCGCGGCCGACCCAGCGGCGGCGGCGTGGTCGACGATAACGTAGCGGCCACCGGGCTTCAGCCGTTCGTAGACGGCTCGATTGAAGTCGGCCGCCGTCGCGCCCTTGTCCTGGATGAGCGCGGTGTGGAGATCGTGGTAGAACAGGTGCAGCCACAGGACATCCGCTGGCTGGGTGACCTCCGGCATCGCCACGAGGTCCGCCGAGACGGCCTCGACGTTCTCTCGGCCCGGCTCCTTCGCAAGCGTTCGCATAAGGCCGACCGGATCGTTCTTGAAGTGGGCGACTTCGGCCGGCACGAAGCTGAAGACCCGCCCTTGGGGCCCCACGACGTCGGAGAAGAGACGGGTCCAGCCGCCGTCGCCTGGGTAAACGTCGATGACGGTGGAGCCCGCATCGACCCGTGCGAACCGGATCAACTCGGATTGCTTGGATTGGTCGTACATCTGGATCTCCGTTACGGTTGGGCATTCGACGAGCGCGCGGCGTGCGAGGCGGCGCTCCACGGCTCCTCGCGGGCCTTACGAGGCCCGTTGGGCGGCTGCGGTGTCGATGGGCGAGGGCGTCGGGTTGGTGTCCACCTGCGAGGCCCGCGCCAATGCCTGCGTGTCGACGTATTCTCGGATGTTGGACAGTCGACCGTCCCGGACCGTGATGGCGAAGATCCAGTCGTCCTCGAACGTCTTGTTCG
>DASRRU010000340.1:0-12213 GCA_035656795.1 Phenylobacterium sp.
GCGCCAGGCGGCGTAGCGTTCCAGCACCACCTCCGAGCCGATGTCCTCGCCGAGACGCATGGCCTCGACCAGCACTTCGGCCAGGGCGGCGGCGCCCTTCAGGCCGAGGTTCAGGCCCTGGCCGGCGATGGGGTGCACGCCGTGGGCGGCGTCGCCCAGCAGGGCCGCGCGCGGCGCGGTGAATCGCTCGGCGAGCTGCAGGCTGAGCGGATAGGTGAACACCGGGCCCTCGACCCGGACATCGCCCAGATAGTCTCCGAAGCGGCGGTCGAGGTGGGCCTGGAACATTTCCGGCCGGGCGATCTTGAGCGCGGCGCCTCGGGCGCGGCTCTCGGTCCAGACCAGGCTCGCGCGATTTTCGGTGAGCGGCAGGATCGCGAAGGGGCCGCCGGGCAGGAAATATTCGTGGGCCACGCCCTCGTGCGGCTTTTCCATTCGCACGGTCGCCACCACGCCGGTCTGCGGATAGTCCCAGCCGATGGCGCCGATACCGGCCGCCGTGCGGATCACCGAGCCGCGGCCTTCCGCGCCTACGGCCACCGGCGCCCGCATCACCCTGCCGTCGGCCAAGGTGACCACCGCTTCGCACGGCCCGAACGTGGCGCTGGCGACCTTGGCCGGCGCCAGGACCTCGATGCCGGCGTCCAAGATCGCCTGGGCCAGGGCGGCGCGGATGCGGCGGTTCTCCAGCAGATAGCCGAGCGGCTCGCCCTCGGAGCTGTCGGCGATTTCGTCGCTATCGAAGCGCAGGAAGAACGGGCTGGCCGGGCCGGAGGCGGCGCCGGGCGTCGAGCCATCGGTGACGAGGATCTGCTCTATCCTTTGGGCGTGGGGCGCGAGCGCGTCCCCGACCCCCAGGGCCCGCCACTGTCGGAAGGCTGCGTAGGCGATGGCCGAGGCGCGGCCATCGAAGGTCGCCGCCACCTGGGCGTCGAACACCACCGGGTCGATCAGGACCGGCTTCAGCCCCGCCTGGTTGAGCGCCAGGGCCAGGGTCGCGCCCGCGATGCCCGCGCCGGCGATGATGACGTCGATGTCCTTCGGGATGTCGCCGCCGGCGGTCATCGGCTCAGGCCTCCGCCTCGTCCTCGGTGAAGCCCATGATATGGAAGCCCGCGTCCACATGCACCAGCTCGCCGGTGGTGGATTTGCCGAGGTCCGACAGCAGCCATAGCGCCGCGCCGGCCACACCCTCCATGGAGGTGTCCTCCTTCATGGCCGAGAGCGAGCGGCCCTTGGCGAGCATGGCGCGCCCGCCCTGGATGCCCGCCAGCGACAGGGTGCGCATGGCCCCCGGCGACAGCGCATTCACCCGGATGCCCTGGGGCCCTAGGTCGCGGGCGGCATAGCGGGCGGCGGCCTCGAGGCCCGCCTTGGCGACGCCCATGGTGTTGTAGTTCGGGATCGCCCGCTCCGAGCCCATGTAGGTCAGCGTCAGGATCGAGCCACCGTTGGGCATCAGGGCCGCGGCCCGCTTGCAACAGTCGGCGAAGCTGAAGACCGAGATCTCCATGGCCTGCAGGAAGCCCGCCCGGGCGGCGTTCTCGACGAATGAGCCGCTGATCTGATCGCGCGGCGCGTAGGCGATG
This sequence comes from Phenylobacterium sp., assembly GCA_035656795.1. GTDB lineage: Bacteria > Pseudomonadota > Alphaproteobacteria > Caulobacterales > Caulobacteraceae > Phenylobacterium. Next base: position 1,590 of record DASRRU010000340.1, read on the forward strand.
GCGTGGACGAAGAAGTCGATGGTCCCGAAGGCCTTCTCAACGACGCCGAAGGCCTGATCCATGGCCGCGTCATCCGTGACGTCGACGGGCGCCAACACCTTGACCCCGATGCTGTCGGCCAGGGGCTGGACGCGCCGCTCCATGCCCGGCAGGTGCAGGAAGGCCATCTCCGCGCCCTGGGCGGCCAGCTGGCTGGCGATGCCCCAGGCGATCGACTGGTGGTTGGCCACGCCGGTGATCACCCCGCGCTTTCCGCGCATGAGCTCGCCCTTGGGCATCTGATAGTCCTCGGCCACGCCCCGTCTCCCTTCGCGTTCCCGTCGTTGAGGCGGGTTTGTGGACGGCGGCGGAGCGAAGGGCAAGCGGCTCTGACCCGGACCTGGGCCTTCAATTCGCCGCCCGGCTCGGCGTATGACAGACTTGCAGACCGCCGGAGAGAGCCAAGACCCCCGGATGATCGACGTCCCCTTCGTCACCTCGCCGCGGCGCGCGCCGATGCGCCTGTTGACCGCGCTCCGGCGGCGGATGCGGACCAGCGAGCTGTGGCTGATCGCGCTCTCGGTGCTGGTCGGGACGGCTGCGGGCCTGCTGGCGGTGCTGCAGAGCAGCCTGGCGCATGGACTGCAGTCCCTGCTCTACGGCATCAAGTTCAACGAGCGGCTGAGCGCGGTGGCGGCGATCTCGCCGCTGACCGCGCTCTGGCTCGCGGCCGGCGGCCTGCTGCTGGGAGGCTTTACCTGGATGGTCCAGCGGAGGCGTTCGGGCCTGGTGGACGTGGTCGAGGCCAACGCCCTTTACGGCGGAGTGCTCGGCCTGGCGGACAGCCTGATCGTCTGCGCCCAGACCGTGCTCTCCAACGGCGTCGGCGCCTCGGTGGGGCTGGAGGCGGCCTACGCCCAGGCCGGCGGCGCGGCGGCCTCCTGGGCCGGGCGCCAGATGAAGCTCCGCCGCCACGACATGCGCATCCTGTTGGGCGCGGGCGCGGGCGCGGCCATCGGCGCCGCCTTCGGAGCGCCGCTCACCGGAGCCTTCTACGCCTTCGAGATCGTCATCGGCTCCTACACACCCTCGGCCATCGCCCCGGTGGCCGCGGCCTGCCTCACCAGCGTCCTGGTCGCCAAGGCCATCGGCGCGCCGGCCTATTCCATAGAGATCGCCGCCCAGCAGACCCCCGACGCCCTGGGCTACCTGCTCTATGCGGGCCTGGGCCTGATCTGCGCCCTGCTCGGGGTGGGGGTCATGCGCCTGGTGGCGGTGGCCGATCGCTGGGTGCGGGGCTCGCCGATCCCGATATTCCTACGGCCCGCCATCGGCGGCCTGTTGCTGGGCGTATTGGCGGTGATCTCGCCGCAAACGCTCTCGGCCGGCCACGGCGCGCTGCACCTGGACCTGGCGGTCGGGGTTCCACTGGCGATCCTGGCGGTCGTGCTGGTGTTGAAGACCCTGGCCTCGGTGATCTCGCTGGGCTTCGGATTCCGCGGCGGTCTGTTCTTCGCCTCGCTGTTCCTCGGCGCCCTGGTGGGCCAGCTCTACGCCGGGGTCGCGGACCTGGCCTCCATCGAGAAGCTGGCCCCGGAGAACGCCGCCCTGGTCGGCATGGGCGCGCTGGCGGTCAGCGTGGTCGGCGGGCCGCTGACCATGAGCTTCCTGGTGTTGGAGACCACGCGGGACTTCGGCGTCGCCGCCGCGACGCTCGCCGCCGCCCTGATCGCCTCCACCGTGGTGCGCGAGCGGTTCGGCTATTCCTTCTCCACCTGGCGGCTGCACCTGCGCGGCGAGACCATCCGCTCGGCCCGCGACGTCGGCTGGATGCGCACGCTCACCGCCGGCAAGATGATGCGCAAGGACCCGCCGACCGCGCCCGCCACCATCAGCCTCACGGAGTTTCGTCGCCACTACCCGCTGGGCTCGACCCAGCGGGTGCTGCTGGTCGACGAGCTGGGCGGCTATGCCGGGGTGATGGTCACCGCCAGCGCCTACGCCGACGGGCTCGACCTGGACGTGCCGGTCGGGTCCCTGGCGGTCAGCCGCGAGCACGTGCTGTCGCCTGAGATGGACCTGGAGGCGGTGATGCGCGCCTTCGAAACCACCGAGACCGACGAGTTGGCGGTGATCGGGGCGCATGGCGAGGTCCTGGGCCTCCTGGCCGAGGCCTACGTCACCCGCCGCTACGCCAGCGAACTCGAAAAGCAGCAGCTGGACATGTACGGCGAGGGCAAGGACTGACGCCGCCCGATTGGAACCACGGATTGCACAGATCGCACGGATGGCGCCGGCGCCATCCGCCGAAATCCGTGAGATCCGTGGTTGGACATGACAGAGACTCCGCTCCGCGGAGTCTCAAGGCGCGAAACCGTTCGTGTCGTTGGTGGACGAAAATAGCGCCGCGGCGATCAGACCCGCGCCATGATCAGGCAGCCGTTGGTCCCGCCGAAGCCGAACGAATTGCTCATCACCGTTTCGAGCGGCTTGTCCGACCTCTCGAGCAGGATGGGCAGGTCGGCGAACTCGGGGTCCAGGTTCTCGATATTGGCGCTCTTGGCCGCGAAGCCGTTGTTCATCATCAGGAGGCAGTAGATCGCCTCCTGGGCTCCCGCCGCGCCGAGGCTGTGGCCGGTCAGCGACTTGGTGGACGAAATCAGCGGCGGCTTCGCGCCGAACACCCCGCGCACGGCCTCCATCTCGCGACTGTCGCCCACCGGCGTCGAGGTGCCGTGTGGGTTCAGGTAGTCGATGGTCCGCCCGCCGATCGTCGACATGGCGAGCTGCATGCAGCGCACAGCACCTTCGCCGGATGGCGCGACCATATCGAAGCCGTCCGAGTTGGCGGCGTAGCCGATGATCTCGCCATAGATCTTGGCCCCGCGGGCCTTGGCGCGCTCGTACTCCTCCAGCACCACGATCCCGCCGCCGCCGGCGATCACGAAGCCGTCGCGGTCCCGGTCATAGGCGCGGCTGGCCACCGCCGGACGATCGTTGAAGTTGGAGCTCATGGCGCCCATGGCGTCGAACATGACGCTCAGGGTCCAGTCGAGTTCTTCCACGCCGCCGGCGAAGACCACGTCCTGCTTGCCCATCAGGATCTGCTCGTAGCCAACCCCGATGCAGTGGGCCGAGGTGGCGCAAGCCGAGGAGATCGAGAAGTTCAGGCCCTTGATCTTGAACCAGGTGGCAAGCGTCGCCGACGCGCCGGAGCTCATTGCCTTGGGCACCGCGAAGGGCCCGACGCGCTTGGGGCCCTTGGTGCGGGTGATCTCGGCGGCCTCGACGATGGCCCGCGTCGAAGGGCCGCCGGAGCCAACGATCAGGCCGGTGCGCTCGTGGGAGACCTCGGACCCTTCGAGCCCGGAATCGGCGATGGCCTGCTCCATGGCGATGTGGCCGAAGGCCGTGCCCTGGGCGAGGAAACGCGCCGCGCGGCGATCGACCAGGGATTCCCAGTCGATCTGCGGCTTGGCGTGGACATGGCAGCGGAAGCCCAGCTCGGCATATTCCGGCGCGGCGGTAACGCCGGATTTCGCCTCGCGCAGCGAGGCAAGCACCTCGTCCGCGTTATTTCCGATCGAGGAGACGACACCCAGCCCGGTGACGACGACACGACGCATTCCTGATCTCCCGATCCGTCAGGTCCGCTGGAAGAGACCGACACGAAGGTCGGCCGCCGTATAGATGGGGCTTCCGTCGGCTTCCAGAACGCCGTCGCCGATTCCCATCACAAGACGTCGGTTGATGACACGCTTCATGTCGATTTTGTAGGTGACTTTCTTGATCGAAGGCGTGACCTCACCGCCGAACCTGGCCTCGCCGCAGCCCAGCGCGCGGCCGCGCCCCTTGCCGCCGATCCAGCCCAGGTAGAAGCCCACCAGCTGCCAGAGCGCATCCAGGCCCAGGCTGCCCGGCATCACCGGATCACCGATGAAATGGCAGTCGAAGAACCAGTGGTCCGGGCGAATGTCGAATTCGGCTTCGATGTAGCCCTTGCCGTGGGCGCCGCCGTCATCGTTGATCTTGGTGATTCGGTCGAACAGCAGCATCGGCGGAGACGGCAGCTGGGCGTTGCCCGGGCCATACATCTCACCGCGGGCGCACGTCATCAGCTCTTCGAAGCTGTAGTGATCCTTGGCCTTGGCGTCTGTCATCCTACCGTTCGTCCGTTTCAAGGGAGTTGGCCGTACCAGAGCCGCACCCGCCGCTCAATGGCGCGTCCGCAATGGGGCCTAGTGGCACTGGGGCGTATCGGCGGTCCCCCAGAGCGCGCCCTCGCGAACCCATCCCGCGGCGTGATCCGCCTTTACCTTGCACCAGCCCTTGTCGCAGCGGTCCAACGTGGCGAGCGCGCGGGGATTCAAATAGGCCGTCGCGCCGAACCCGTCCTTCGGTCGCTTCAGCAGCGCGACAGGGCTCGTCGCGGTGTTCATGGTCATCCGCCGCCCGTCGGTCACACGCTTGTGCACCCAGGCCAGCGTTCCCTCCGGGTCGCAGACGCGCCGCCACTCGCTGGTCTCGGCGACCACCTGCAGCGGCAGGCCGCGCACGCGGTAGACGAACAGCAGCTTGTGGTCGTCGCCGGGCCCGGCGCGGGCGTTCACCTTGTCGAATTTCAGGGAGACATAGCGCGGCACCGGCATGCCCGACGGGGTCTGGCGGTCCGGTCCGGCGGCCCCGGCCAGAATCCCGACAGCCGCCAGCGCGACCAGCGCCCCGCCTTTCAGCACCGGCCCGTTCATCCCAACCCTTTTCTGCGCGTCGCCTTGGCCGTCCATGGAGCCTTTGATACAGATTCAAACTACAGGACGCGCCGGTGAAGCGGCGCACGGAAACGCCCCCTCTTCACGTCACCTCCAATTTCAAGACACCCATGGCCGCCCGCAAGCCGAAAGTCATCGTCACCCGAAAACTCCCCGGCCCGGTGGAGACGCGGATGCGTGAGTTGTTCGACGCCGAACTCAACGTCACCGACGAGCCATTCAGCCGCGCGCAACTGGCCGACGCGCTGGGCCGCGCCGACGTGCTGGCGCCCACGATCACCGACAAGATCGACGCCGCCCTCCTGGAAAAGGCCGGGCCGAAGCTGAAGCTGATCGCCAACTTTGGCGTGGGGATCGACCATATCGACGTGGCCGCCGCCAACGCCAAGGGAATCTCGGTCACCAACACCCCGGGCGTGCTCACCGAGGACACCGCCGACCTGACCATGGCCCTGATTATGGCCGTGGCCCGCCGCATCGTCGAAGGCGCCAACGTCACCCAGGCCGGCGGCTTCCACGGCTGGACGCCCACCTGGATGATGGGTCACCGGATCACCGGCAAGCGGCTGGGGATCATCGGCATGGGCCGCATTGGCCAGGCCGTCGCCCGCCGCGCCAAGGCCTTCGGACTGCAGATCCACTACCATAACCGCAAACCAGTCAGTCCGCGCATCGCCGAGGAGCTGGAGGCCACCTATTGGGAGAGCCTGGACCAGATGCTGGCGCGGATGGACATCGTCTCCGTCCATTCGCCGCATACGCCGGCCACCTATCACCTCTTGTCGGCGCGGCGCCTGCGCCTGCTGCAGCCGCACGCCATCCTGATCAACACCGCCCGCGGCGAGATCATCGACGAGACGGCGCTCGCCGAACTTCTGAAGGAAGGCGCCATCGCCGGCGCGGGCCTCGACGTGTTCGAGCACGAACCCAAGATCAATCCCAAGCTGCTCGGCCTGCCCAACGCGGTGCTGTTGCCCCACCTGGGCTCGGCCACCATCGAGGGCCGCATCGACATGGGCGAGAAGGTGATCATCAACATTCGCACCTGGATGGACGGCCACAAGCCGCCAGACCGGGTGATCCCGTCGATGATGTGACCGCAAAGCGAGCGCTCCCGGCGAAGGCTGGGATCCAGGCGGGGACTTAACTCAGGTCAGCACTCGGATTATGCAAAGCCCGTCCCAGCCCTTCGAGCCCACAGTCTGCACGGCGGTCGCGCTGACCCGCGGTTCGGCGGCGATCATGTCGAACATCCGCCGTATGCCCTGGACGTTGGCGTCGCCGACGGCGTCGATCACGGCTCCGCCACGGACCACATTATCCACGACGATTACCGTGCCCGGCCGGCTGAGCCTCAGCGCCGAGGCGAAATAGTCCGGATTGGAGGCCTTGTCGGCGTCGATGAAAATAAGGTCGAAAGGCCCGGACAAGGTCGGCAGGATATCGACCGCTGCCCCCACCTTCACCTCGACCTGGTCGCCGAGCCCGGCGCGGGCGATGTTCTTGCGCGCCACCTCGGCGTGCCTGGCTTCGTACTCCAGCGTCACCAGCCGCCCGTTCGCCCGCAGGGCGCGGGCGAGCCAGATCGTCGAGTAGCCGCCGAGGGCGCCGATCTCCAGAATACGGTCCGCACCCACCATCTGCGCCAGCAGCTGCAGCAGCTTGCCCTGATTGGGCGCGACCGCGATCGCTGGCAGGCCAGCCGCGGCGCTGTCGGCCAACACCTGCTCCAGCACCGGATCGGGCGCCAGCACGGCCGCGGCCAGATAGTCATCGACCTTCGTCCAGTCCGACGCGCTCATGTTCCACCCCCACACACCGGACACTCCGGATCCGCTCCTACCCTCACCGTCCGCGTCTCCGCCGACAGGGCGTCGTAGATCAGCAGCCGCCCGTCCAGCGGCTCGCCCGCGCCGGTGATCAGCTTGATCGCCTCGAGCGCCATCATCGAGCCGATGACGCCGGCCAGCGCCCCGACGACACCCACAGCCACGCAGGTCTCCGCGTCCGGCGGGATTTCCGGCACCAGGCAGCGATAGCAGGGCCTGGAGCGGAACACGCCCACCTGGCCGGTCCAGCGGCCGATGGCGCCGGAGATCAGCGGCTTGCCGTGGCGTACGCAGGCGGCGTTGACCTCGTAGCGGACCGCGAAGCTGTCGGTGCCGTCCAGCACCAGGTCGACACCCTCCACCAGAGTGTCGGCGTTGTCGGGGCCGAAGGCGTCCGGCCCGCCGGCCACGAAGATGTGCGGGTTCAGGCCCGCCAGCCGGTCGGCGGCGGCCTCCACCTTGGGCAGGCCGATGTCCGCCTCGGAATAGAGGATCTGGCGCTGCAGGTTGGAGCGGTCGACGTCGTCGGGGTCCACCAGGATCAGGGTCCCGACGCCTGCAGCCGCCAGGTAGAGCGCGGCGGGCGAGCCCAGGCCACCGGCGCCGACAATCAGCACGCTGGCGGCCTTCAGTCTCTGCTGGCCAGGGCCGCCCACCTCGCGAAGCACCAGGTGGCGCGCGTAGCGCTCGATCTCAAGGTCGGTGAACACCATGGGCGCTATCTTGGCCTTGGGGGCTCATTGCGCAACCGGTCGCGACCTCGGGACCGCTGGTCGCACTGGCGAACGACGGGCCGGTCGGGATAGGGCTTAGGCCACAAAGAGTGGGGAGACCGCCGACCGTGCCGAAGATCGCCATGGGCCTGACCGCCGCCCTGTTCGCCATTGCCCCGGCCGCGGCCGCGCCGAGGGCGGCCGACCCCGCGCCGGTGATCGCCGCCGAGCGGGCGTTCGGCGCGCGGGCGGCCCAGGCGGGGATCGCGCCCAGCTTCCTGGAGTTCATGACCGACGACGCGATCATCTTCGCGCCCGACGTGGTCCTGGCGAAGGCCTTTTACAGTCAGGCGCCGGCCGCCAAGCCGCCAGGCGAGGGCGGCACATCGCTGGCCTGGTGGCCAAATTTCGCCGGCGTCGCGCGGTCGGGCGACCTGGGTTTCACCACTGGACCCGCAACCGTCAACGGCAAGCGGGGCCTGTTCTATTTCACCGTCTGGGTGCGGCAGCCCGACCGCGGCTGGAAGTGGGTCTACGACGGCGGGATCGACGCCGACGGCGCCTCCGCGCCGGGGCCCGAGGCGCCGCCGATCGTCCTGGCGCCCGGCGACGCCAAGCCGCTCGCGCCCGACCTCGCCATGGATCAGGTTCGCAGCGCCGAAATCGCCCTGGCGCGTCAGGCCCGGACGGACGTCGCCGCAGCCTATAAGGCAGTGCTGACGACCGACGCGCGGCTGCAAGGCTCGCCGGCCGCGCCCGCCACCACGTCCGCCGCGGTGGACCGCGAGCTCGCCACCCGGGCCAAGGCCATCGCCTTCGGCCCGATCGGCGGCGGCGCATCGAAGTCCGGCGACCTCGCCTGGACCTTCGGCGACGCCAAGTGGCAGACCGGCCGAGGCCACTATGTGCGCGTCTGGCAGCGCCGGGCCGGCAAGTGGGCCCTGGTCTTCGATCAGATCATCAAGGTGGATAAGCCGACCTAGCCCCGTTCGCGGCGGGCTTCCGAGATCGCCTGTTGCAGGGCCTTGGCGAACTCGCCCCGTTCGCGCGGGCTGAGCGCCTGGGCGACAGCCACCTCGCGGCCTGACAGCGCCAGGCGAAGGCCGAAGGTCTGGTCCTCATCGCGGTCCACGGTCACCCGGGTGAAGGCCGTGGGGCTTTCCCACACCACCCGCTTCCAGGTCGGCGCCTCATGGGTGACCACCACTTCGCGGGCGGTGATCGTCACCCGCTCCACGCGCCGCGCCTGGCGGTAGCTCACCGTGAAGGCCACCAGCACGGCTATGACGTCGATGCCGAGGAAGAGGGGCACGAACACCGCGCCCATGTGCACGAACACCGCCGCAGAGCAGCAGTTGGCGAGGGTCACCACGGAGATCAGCACGATGAAGCCCCGCTCGGAGAGCGAGCGGTGCGGGGTGATCACCGCGTCCATATAGGTCTGGCCCATCATCTGGGACTGGACCATAGGCCCGGAAACCGCCTTGGCGGAAGGGGTCGGCTCAAGCCATCTTGCGCCGCGCATGGCCAGGATCGCGACGACCACGAAAAAATCCCCGCTCACAAAGCGCCCGGGACCAGCTGAGAAGGCGCGGATCGCCGAGATCTTTCGCCGCTTCGAGGAGCAGGAAAGCGACCCGCGCACCGAGCTCGACTACGACAGCCCCTTCACTTTGGTCACCGCGGTGGCGCTGTCGGCCCAGGCGACGGATGTCTCGGTCAACAAGGCGACCGCCAGACTGTTCCAGGTCGCCGACACGCCGCAGAAGATGCTGGCGCTGGGCGAAGAGGGACTGAAGCCGTTCATTTCCTCGATCGGGCTCTATAACTCCAAGGCCCGGAACGTCATCGCCATGAGCTGCATCCTGGTGGAGCAGCATGACGGCGAGGTTCCCCTGAACCGCCAGGCGCTGCAGGCGCTGCCGGGCGTGGGCCGTAAGACCGCCTCGGTGGTGCTGAACGAACTGCGGATCGAGCCGGCCATCGCCGTCGACACCCACGTCTTCCGCGTCGCCCACCGCCTGGGCTTGGCCACAGGCAAGACGCCCGATCAGGTGGAGGCCGAGCTGATGGCCATCGTGCCGGATCCGCTGAAGACCCGCGCCCACCACTGGCTGATCCTGCACGGCCGCTACACCTGCGTCGCGCGCCGGCCGAAATGCGAGACCTGTGTGGTCGCCGACCTGTGCCCGTCGAAGCATCTGTTCGTTGGGCGGTAGGTTTGGCGCGGAATCGCGCCGATCCGCTCCCCTTTCACGCCCACTCCGTAGTGATCCCTAGGGAGAAAATCCGAATTTGCGGTACGGCCGACGCAGCATAACAAGGGGATCGAAGCGACGCCGAACCGTTCCAACCACCGGCTCCGGTTAGCTTTGAAGGGCGGCGAGGTTCGCGAGAGCCTCGCCGCTCACCCGTTCCGGCGCTGCAGGCCAGCGCTGCGTTGCCGCGAAGGCCGATATTCTGTAAGTCCCGCCGTCGCCGCCTCCGCCTGAAAGTCCAAGAATGCCAGACCTCTACGACGTCGCCGCCATCGGCAACGCCATCGTCGACGTGATCGCGCCGGCCGATGACGCTTTCCTGGCGACCCACGGCCTGGACAAGGGCGCGATGATGCTGGTGGACGCTCAGCGTTCGGCCGAGCTCTACGCGCAGATGGCCAGGGGTGTGGAGACCTCCGGCGGCTCGGCCGGCAACACTGTCGCGGGCGTGGCCAGTTTCGGCGGCAAGGCCGCCTACATGGGCAAGGTGGCCGGCGACGCCCTCGGCCAGACCTTCACCGAGGAGATGCGCGCCATCGGGGCCCACTTCGAGCCGACGCCGCTAGTGGGCGGCCCGGCCACGGCGGTCTCGATGATCAACGTCACGCCCGACGGCCAACGCACCATGTGCACCTTCCTGGGCGCCTCGGTGGAATTCACCGACGTCGACGTGGTCCCCTCGGTGATCGAGGGCGCCAGGATCGTCTATCTCGAGGGCTACCTGTTCGACGCGGAGGCTGCGCGGAAGGCCTTCGCCAAGGCCGCAGCGCTGGCGCGCGGCTCGGGACGGATGCTGGCGCTGACGCTTTCCGACGGTTTCGTGGTTGATCGCCATCGCGCGGGCCTGCTGGCCTTCATCGAGAGCCAGGTCGACCTGGTGTTCGCTAACGACGTGGAAATCAGGTCGCTGTTCCAGACCGACAGCTTCGATGAAGCCATGCGCGAGATCACCGCCCGCGCCAAGCTGGCCGCCGTCACCCGCAGCGAGCAAGGCTCGGTGATCGCCAGTCACGCCGAGACCTATTCCGTTCCCGCCTTCCCGGTGGAGAAAGTCGTGGACACGACCGGCGCCGGCG
>DASRRU010000341.1:0-5019 GCA_035656795.1 Phenylobacterium sp.
CCGCTTCTATGTGATTTCCGACGACAACTTTTCGAAGTCCCAGCGGACGCTGCTGCTGGCGTTCGACTGGAAGCCGCCAGCCGGAAGGTGATCTGATGAAGACCGATGTAACCATTACGACGCCCGAAGGACATGCCCGCGCCTTCGTCTTCACCCCGGACTCCGGTTCCGGCCCATGGCCGGCGGCGATCCTCTACATGGACGCGCCCGCGATCCGACCGGCGATGTTCGAGATGGGCGAGAGGCTGGCCCAAGCCGGCTACTATGTCCTGCTGCCCGACATGTTCTGGCGCGCCGGGCCCTACCCGCCGCTGGACATCGCCAAGGCCCGCGCCGGGGATCCGGAAATGGGCGCGCTCTTCGCGAAGCTACGCGCTTCGACCGACGCGGCCCGGGCCATGGCCGACACCGGCGTCTACCTCGACTGGCTGGCGAAGCAGCCGCAGGCCAAGGCCGATCGCGTCGGCGTCACCGGCTATTGCATGGGCGGTGGCATAGCGCTGCGGGCCGCCGGGACCTTCCCGGAGCGCATCGCCGTGGCGGCCTCCTTCCATGGAGGCAATCAGGCCACCGACGAGCCGGACAGCCCGCACCTTCTCGCGCCGCAGATGAAGGCCAAGATCCTGGTCGCCGGCGCCGATGGAGACAGCCATTTCGACGAGGCCCAGTGCGAGCGGCTGGACAAGGCCCTCAACGACGCCGGCCTCGACGCTAAGGTGACCATCTGGAAGGGGGCCAAGCACGGTTGGGTCCCCACCGACATGCCCGTGCACAATCCCGAAGCGGCCGAGCGCCACTGGAAGGAACTGGTCGACCTGTTCGACCAGGTGCTGAAGTAGGAACCGCTGCTCCCTAGCCCGAAGGGGACTGGAAGACGCGCAAAGAAAAAGGGCCGCTGTCGCCAGCGGCCCCTTCCCGAACGACAACTCTTGGCGCGATCAGGCGGCGGCCTGTTCGGCGAGCTTGGCCTTCAGCTGACGCTTGATCTTCTGCGCCTTGGGCGACAGCTCCTCGTCGCCGGCCTTCAGCAGGAAGGCGTCGAGCCCGCCGCGGAAGTCGAGCGTGCGGAGCGCCGCGTTGGTCACGCGCAAACGGTAGCTCTGACCGAGCGCATCCGACTGCAGCGTCGCGGGCGAGAGCGCCGGCAGGAAGCGGCGCTTGGTCTTGATGTTCGAGTGGCTCACATTGTGGCCGACCATGGGGCCGACACCGGTGAGTTCGCAGCGACGCGACATTGGACGAAACCTTCGCAGAAACGGGGCCGCTGCGGGGCGGGCCCCGCGCGAGAGCGGGCGATATAGAGGAAGGGCGGGCTCCACGTCAAGGTAAGCCGGCCATTCCGCGGCGCCTGGAGGTGAAGTTTACGCTTCCTACCGCACCTGCCTGTACAGATCCCCCTGCCTCGAGGGCGACGTAGGAGCGCATAGTGACCCGGCTGGCCTTGGTGATGATCGCCCGTGACGAGGCGCGCGCCATCGGCCATGCCCTGGAAAGCGTCCGCCCTCACATCGACAGAATGATCGTGCTCGACACCGGCTCCCTCGACGCCACGGCCGAGATCGCCCGCGCCGCCGGGGCCGAGGTGCATCCGTTTCCCTGGATCGACGACTTCTCCGCGGCGCGCAACGCGGCCCTCGCACATTCCGACGCAGACTGGAACCTGGTGCTCGACGCCGACGAATGGATCGCCGGCGGCGTCGAGGCCCTTGGCCCGCAGGTGCTGGTCGCCGGCGGCGGAGGCTTTCTGGGCGAGGTGCGGATCGAGAGCCGCATGGATCAGCCAGGCGCCGAGGGTGCGGGCCAGTCCTGGATCGCGCGCGTTCTGCCGCGCGGCGTCGTCTATGAGGGCCGAGTTCACGAACAGCCCGTAAGCGACCTGCCACGCATGCGCCTACCGCTCCGGATCGGCCACGACGGCTACCTGGATGAGAATCTGGCCCGCAAGGGCGCGCGCAACGAAACGCTGCTGATGGCCGAGCTGAAGATGGCCCCGGAAGACGCCTACCTGTGGTTCCAGCTGGCCAAGGAGCACCAGGCGCGCGGTCGGGCGCCTCAGGCGGCGCTCTGCTTCACCGAGGCGCTGCGGTTGGCGCAGCCCGACGTTCCCTGGCGCCACGCCCTGGTGGTGCGGGCCCTGATCGCGCTGAAGGACAGCGGTCAGCTTGCCGAGGCGCTCGCCCTTGCCGACCGCGAGGTGGCCAACTGGCTGGACTCGCCGGACTTCTACTTCGTGGTCGGCGACCTTTATCTGGAGGCCGCGAGCCGGGACCCCGACCGCGCCCTGGATCGCTTCCTCCCGGTGGCCGAATCCGCCTGGAAGCGCTGCCTTGAGATCGGCGAGCGACCGGAACTGGACGGCGCGATCGCCGGCCGCGGCGGTTACATGGCCGCCCACAACCTGGCGGTCTTCTACGAGACCCTCGGCCGGACCGAACCGGCCACCCAGCACCGCGAACTGGCCGAGCGGCTGCGTGCGAAGGATCGGACGCCGTCCCGACCGACCTGAGCCGGAATGACGTCAGCCGTCTTGTGCCTGAATGCAGTTGCGATACAATATGTTGCGGTGAACAAAAGCCGAATCTAGCCAAGTCGCTGATTCGGTCCCGATTCGTTTCGCCCGTGTTCCGCCGCCACCCGTCGCGTGTGTCTCGCGCACGGAGCCGTCAGGCTGTCGCCTGGATCGGCTTGCGGGGCGGACTTGCCAGGACGCCTCCCAGCACCAGCAAAGCGACCACTGGCACGGTGGCCGTGATGAACCATGGATCGAAGGCCGAGCCGGTGTTCGAGAGCCAACAGCCGAAGAACTGCACCGTATTCCAGACGATCAGCGTCTGGCCTGTCGCCCAATTCTGCTGGAAGCCCACCAGGCCGATGAAGCACAGCGGGGCCCAGGCCCACTTGTAGGTCAGCCCCGGGGTCCGCAGCACCTTCACCAGGGCGGCGATCATCATCAGCGGCGAAGACAGAGCCAGGGCCAGATAGGCATACTGCAGCGCCGACTTGCCGACCGGCGCCAGGCGGTTCGGCGCCAGTTGCCGGGCCGTCGCCACATGCAGATTGAAAGCGGCCACGCGCCAGTCGCGCGTCCCCAGTGGCCGTAGCAGCCGGGTCTGAAAGAGGGCTTTGCGGGTCCCGTAGTCGTATTCCACCGCAACAGCCTCGGCGCGGCCCTTGCCGGGGATGTCGCGCACTGCCTGGGCGACCAACTTCGTGCTGTGCGGCTCGCCCGCCGGGATGACGCCGCGCAGCCTGGCGTACTGGGCCGCAGCTTGTGGCCCGCTCAGGGCCGCCGAGGCGTGAGCAACCAGAGCCGAATCCTGTCCCAGCCGAAGCTCATCATAGATCGCCCGCGTCAGGGACACCGCGTCTGAGTCGGCTTTCACCCCCTGGCAGGCCACGGCCGCCAGAGCCAACAAGATGATCAAAGCTGCTCGACGCATCGCTTCGAATCCCCGCCTCGCCTGGATGCATAGAACCCTGTTGGGGCCTCCGAGAGAAGCCGCTAGTTGCAAGGACCTCCAGGTGACCTTTCAGCCGCCCACAACAGTTCCCTTCGTGCGGGAACTAGATAGACATATCCGACCGTAGACTTCGTTCGGGACATTCCCCCAGATGACCGATGTTTCGGAGATCGCCGCCAGGCTGCGCGCGCTGCTGCCGAGGGCCCATGCGCCCTATTCCGCCGTGCAGGTGGCCTGCGCGGTTGAGGGAGCCGACAGGACGACGCATGTAGGCGTCAATGTGGAGAACGCGGCCTATCCTCAGGGGCTTTGCGCCGAGGCCAGCGCCATCGCCGCGGCGGTGACCGAGGGAGCCACCGCGCTGACCCGTATCTACGTCGCATCGTCCCTGCCCGGCCTGGTCTGGCCCTGCGGTGGATGCCGGCAGAAGATCTTCGAGTTCGCGGCGCGAGGCTGCGAAGTGGTCGCGATCGGGCCGGCCGGTGAAACGGGGCGCCAAACGATCGAGCAACTGCTGCCTTTGGTGTTCCGTCTGGACCCTGCGCAGGTTCGCCGCGGCTAGCAGCGCTTGCCCGACTCTCGCCGCCACCCCAAATTCAGATCATGAGCGACCGGCCCACAGGCGCAGCTCCGGCAAGACTGGCGGCTGTGTTGGGACCCACCAACACCGGCAAGACGCATCTGGCGGTCGAGCGGATGCTGGGCCACGCCTCGGGCATGATCGGCCTGCCGCTGCGGTTGCTGGCGCGCGAGATCTACGACCGCGTCGTCAAGCTGCGTGGCGCCAGGGCCGTGGCGCTGATTACTGGCGAAGAGAAGATCGTCCCGCCGCGGCCGCACTATTTCGTCTGCACGGTCGAGGCCATGCCGCTGAGCCGCGAGGTCGAGTTCATGGCGGTGGACGAGATCCAGCTCTGCGCCGATCCGGAGCGCGGCCACGTCTTCACCCATCGCCTGCTGCACGCCCGCGGCACGGCCGAGACCCTGCTGCTGGGCGCCGGGACCATGGCGCCGCTGATCCGCCGCCTGCTGCCCCACGCCGAGATCGTCACTCGCGAGCGGTTCTCCAGCCTGACCTACGCCGGGCCGAAGAAGCTGACCCGCCTGCCGCGCCGCTCGGCGGTCGTGGCCTTCAGCGCCGACCAGGTCTACGCCATCGCCGAGCTGATCCGCCGCCAGCGCGGCGGCGCGGCGGTGGTGATGGGCAACCTCAGTCCCCGCACTCGCAACGCCCAGGTGGCGCTCTACCAGTCCGGCGAGGTGGATTTCCTGGTGGCCACCGACGCCATCGGCATGGGCCTGAACATGGACGTCGACCATGTGGCCTTCGCCGGCCTCAGGAAGTTCGACGGCCGGCGTACCCGCTTCCTCTATCCACAGGAGGTGGGCCAGATCGCCGGGCGCGCCGGGCGCTATCAGCGCGACGGGACCTTCGGCGTCACCGGCGAGGCCGCCGACATGGACGAGGACCTGGTGCTGGCGTTCGAGGAGCACCGTTTCGAGCCGGTGACCGGAGCGGAATGGCGCAACTCGAAGCTCGATTTCGGGTCGCTGCCCG
>DASRRU010000342.1:0-1819 GCA_035656795.1 Phenylobacterium sp.
CGCCCAGAAGAACGGCGTCGCTCCGGGCGCGCTGGACGTAGGCCTGGATCAGAGCGGCGCGATCGCCGCGGGGGGCGGCGGAACCCACCTCCAGCCGCTCGCCAACGCGACCGGCGACACCCAGGACGACGATAAGGCGGATACGGCGGACGCGGGCTCCGACGACGCAGATGCGCACGCCTTCGCCAACATGCCTCCCAACGACTGCAAGGCCTATGCTCCGGGGGGCTGGCGCAATGTCGGGCAAGGGGTTGGGCTGGATGCTTGCGTCCACACCCTGTTCGACGGCCGCTGTCCCGCGCCGGGGCAGGTGGTGTACGGCCATTGGGGCCCGCTTACGCTTCGCGCCACGCCGGGGCGGATCGACGTGTCGCGCAACAACCGCGACTTCACCCCGCTCGCGCCGCAATATCCGGCCGACTGCTCCATCCCGCCGCTCTGATGCGCTCGCACTTGGCCGAGGGCCCATGTACACACGCCTTATGAAATCGAGCTCAACGAAGCGCTTCACAGGGCGCGGCGCATGGCTGGCTGTCTTGGGCGTCGGGGTGGCGATGACCGGTTGCGCCCCCACCGTGGATGCGCCCGCCGACCGGGGCGTGTGCTGGCACATGGTGGCCCAGAAGAGCGGCAAGCCGAAATTCTTCAAGGTTTCGCAGAACGAGCCCGACCTTGAGCACTGCGCCGCCGCGCTGGAAGGCATGCGCTTGAAATTCCTCACCCTCGGCGGCTCGATCAACGAGGTGGACGGCGCCTACCAGGGCCAGTTCCTGTTCGTGGATCCGCGCGGCGTGTTCACGTCGAGCGACATCAACGCGGCGCCCTTCCCCTTCCTGATCCGCTCAGGCGACGGCCACCTGGTTCCGCCGGGCACGCCGCCAAGCTAAGGTCCGGCAGCTCAAGGGCGGCGGCTTCAAAGCGGCCGCATTGACTCCCGCGGCGGAAAGCTGCGAACGTAAATAGAACAAACAGTCAGCGAGGACGGCGATGGCCGGCAGCGTCAACAAAGTGATCCTGGTCGGCAATCTCGGCCGCGACCCTGAAATCCGCACCCTGAATTCCGGCGACCGGGTCGCCAACCTGCGCATCGCCACGTCCGAGACCTGGCGCGATCGCGCCAGCGGCGAGCGCAAGGAGCGGACCGAGTGGCACCAGGTGGTGATCTTCAACGAAGCCCTGGTGAAGGTGGCGGAGAGCTATCTGCGCAAGGGTTCGACCATCTACATCGAGGGGGCGCTACAGACCCGCAAATATACCGATCAATCCGGCGCTGAGCGCTACAGCACCGAGGTGGTGCTGCAGAAGTTCCGGGGTGAACTCACCATGCTGGGCGGTCGCGGCGGCGGAGCCGACGCCGGCGACGAGGGCGGCTACAGCGGCGGGGGCGGCGGCGGCGAGCGCAGCGGCGGCTTCACCCCCGGCAAGCCCGCCCAGGGCGGCGGCGGCCCGCGTGAGAACTTCGACCTGGACGACGAAATCCCGTTCTAGGCCGAACCAGGCCGGAAACGTAACAGGCGGTCGGTTCTCCAGAGAGCCGGCCGCTTTCTTATTGTTCCTGCCCCAGCGGTCACCGCCTCGTCAGCGGGTCTCCACACAAACGTGGCGGAGATCGGTTTTCGAGCAGGTGGCGTTGGTGGTCAGGTTCAGGAACTCGTGGGTCTTGGGATCGTAGCGCCAGGCGTGGCCATCGGCGTCGCGCCCGCGCGAGGTCCCATCGCTGAAGAAATCCGCGTGCCAGTGCGCGCCGGTGGCTTCGTTCACCGCCGTGATGTAGCCGCCCGTGCAGCTGCTGATGTTCATCAGCACGCGCTCATTCGTG
>DASRRU010000343.1:0-5649 GCA_035656795.1 Phenylobacterium sp.
GGCCACAACGACGGGATCAACGACCTGGGCGTGCGGTTCGGCTACCGGTTCCGCTAGGTCGTAGTGCCGGGACAAGGTCTAGTGAGGCGCCTCTTCCGGGTATCTCTGCGGCGGTTGTGACGGTGCAGGGCCTGGTCCCTCGGCTTCGTGGTCGCCGTGCAACAGGTCGTTCACGCCGTTGATAATCGCCCCGATCGCGTCGGAGGGCTCCTGCGGCGGCGGAGCGTCGGCGCCGGGGATGCCCTGGGTCTTCAGCCGCGGCAGGGCCTGGGTCATATAGTTGTGCCAGATGGCGGCCGGCGGCCCGCCGCCGGTGACCTTCTTCATGGGGGTGTTGTCGTCCTTGCCGACCCAGACGGCGGTGACGAAGCCGCCGGTGTAGCCGATGAACCAGGCGTCCCGATAGTCGCTGGTGGTGCCGGTCTTGCCGGCGAGGTCGTAGCCCTTGACGTTGGCTCGCGCGCCGGTGCCGGACTGGATCACGCCGCGCATCATGCGGATCATGTAGGAGAGCGCCGGCTGGCCGATGACCGCGCGGCGCTGGTCGTTCGCGGCGTTGTGGTCGTAGAGCACCCGGCCGGACGCGGTGCGGATGCGCTCGATGCCGTAGCCCTTGGCGAACACGCCGCCGTTGGAGAAGGGGGCGTAGGCCTGGGCCATCTCCAGCGGGCTCACCTCGACCGCGCCAAGCGCCATGGAGGGGTCGAGCTGGATCGGCGAGGTGATGCCGAGCCGGCGCGCCGTGGCCGCCACATTGGAGGTGCCGACCTCGCTGGCCAGCCGCGCGGCGACCGTGTTGATGGACTCCTTCAGGCCGATCTCCAGCGTGATCGGTCCCAGGTACTTTCCGGTGTAGTTGCGCGGCGTCCAGGTTCCGATGGTGATCGGCTCATCGACCACCGGGGTGTCTGGCGTGCGGCCGGCCTCCATGGCGGTCAGGTAGACGAAGGGCTTGAAGGACGAGCCGGCCTGGCGGCGCGCGCTGGTGGCGCGGTCGAACTGGCTCTGCAGGTAGTTCACTCCGCCGACGTAGGCGCGGACGCGGCCCTCGCCGTCGAGGGAGATCAGCGCGGCCTGCTTGACACCTTGGCTCTGGGCGGCGGCGACGCCGGCTTGGACGGCCTGCTCGGCGGAGGCCTGCAGGGGCAGGTCGAGCGTGGTCTCCACCACGAGGTCCTCGGTGGGCTGGCCATAGAGGCGACGAACCTGGTCGTCGACCCAGTCGGTGAAGTACTGCGCCCGCTGGTTGGCCAGCACCGGGTTGACTCGGATCGGCTGCTGGAAGGCCGCGTCGCGCTGGGCCGGTGTGATGGCGTGGATGCGCACCATCTCGTCCAGCACCGTCGTGGCTCGCCGCTCGGAGCGGGCCGTGTCGGCCATGGGCGAATAGCGCGAGGGGCCCTTCATCAGTCCGGCCAGCATGGCGCTTTCGCCCAGGCTGAGTTGCGCGGCGGGCTTGCCGAAATAGCGCTGGCTGGCGGCCTCGATGCCATAGGCGCCTTCGCCGAAATAGACCCGGTTCAGATAGAGTTCGAGGATCTGTTTCTTGGAGAACTTGGCCTCCAACCAGATAGCCAGGATCAACTCCTGGGCCTTGCGGCGGTAGGTCTGGTTGGGCGTCAGGAAGAGATTTCGCGCCAGCTGCTGGGTGATGGTCGAGCCGCCGCGCAGCGGTCCCGCGCCGCGGTGGGTCATGTCGTAGATCTGGCTGCGCGCGATGCCCCAGGGGTTGAAGCCGAAGTGCCAGTAGAACCAGCGGTCCTCGATGGCCACGAAGGCCTTGGGCACGTAGGCCGGCAGCTTGTCGAGGTCGACCGGTGGGGCGAACTGGCTGCCGCGCACGGCCACCAGACCGCCGGAGCGATCCAGGTAGGAGATCGAGGGCTGGCGCTTGACGTCGTAAAGCTTGGAGGTGTCGGGCAGGTCCACCGAAAAGACGGCGAAGAAGGCGACCACGAAGATCAGCGCCCAGACGCCCAGCACCAGGATCCAATAGATCACGGCCTGCAATGGGGAGCGGCCAGCCCGGGGCGGTCCGGCTCCGTCGCGTGGCGGCGGCGCTTTGGCCATCTGCTCGTCGTCCTACGGTCGCGCGGGGGGCCGACCCGGGCGCGGGTCATAGCCCACGGCGCAGAAGCACGCGACAAGATTGACGAGACGTGAACGGCGGGGTTTCAAGGGCGTATGCGCGGTCTCGATGCTTCCTTTGCGGCCCAGCTTGGGTCACATTCCGCATCGAGTTTCGCGAACGATCGGGCCGGCGCGCCCTGGAAGGGATTTTCGACGATGTTGCGGATGAGGGTTGCGCTGCTGATGGCGCTGACGATGTTCGGCGCGGCCGCCTGTTCCAAGGGCGGCGGCGGCACAGCCCTGACCGCCGACGACATGGACCTCGGCAACGCTCAGTCCAAGGTGACGGTGGTGGAATACGCTTCGGTGGGCTGCCCGGTCTGCGCCAAGTGGCAGAAGGAAGTGTGGCCGGCGTTCAAGGCCAAGTACGTCGACACCAACAAGGTGCACTACGTGTTCCGCGAGATGCTGGTGGGCCAGGGGCCCGAGCTGCAGGTGGCTGCCGCCGGCTTTCTGCTGGCCCGCTGCGCCGGCAAGGACAAGTACTTCGCCGTCACCGACGCCATCTTCAACAGCCAGGAGCAGGCCTTCCAGGCTCCGCGCGAGACCCTGCTCGACGTCGCGAAGTCGGTGGGCATGACCGAGGACGGTTTCAACAAGTGCACGAACGATGAAAAGGCCATGCAGTCGTTGAACGACCGGGTCGAACACCACAGCCGCGACGACCACGTGAACTCGACGCCCACCTTCGTCATCAACGGCAAGAGCCTCGAGCCCGGCTACCACACGCTCGACGAGATCGACACGGCCATCAAGGCGGCGGGCGGCTAGAGCCGTCCGAGCAGCGGTCCGATCGCCATCGGACCGCCGCAAACGCGTCGCATCTGCGACATTCTTGCATAGCAGCAGTGCGAAAATAGCGGTTGCCCGCCATCTTAACACTGTTATCTTAGCGTTGCTCAGTTCGTGGCGCGCCGAGGGTGGGGATACCCGAGGCGATTCCACGCGGCGAACGGGGCCGGCGTCTTGAGCAGGGACGCCGACACTCCCCAACGCCCCGGAGGGCTACTATGAAGCTCCTGACCCTTGCGGCCGCCTGCGCCGCTGTCGCTACCCTGTCCGCCGCTCCCGCTTTCGCCGCCGATGTGGTGGTGGCCAAGCTGGCGCAACCCGTCCCCCAGGCCGCCAAGATCATCGCCGGCGAGGCCGTGTTCAGCTGTGCAGGCGACACCTGCGTCGCCACAGCGCCAACCTCGCTGACCTTCTCGAGCAGCACCTGCAAGGCCGTGGCCGCCAAGTTCGGGACCGTCGTCTCCTATACCGGCGCCAAGCCGATGGACGATGCGCGCCTGAGCGCCTGCAACAGCGTCGCCGTGGCCCACGCCCCGGGCCCCCAGGTGGCCAAGCAGTAGACCGGACTTTCAATCTCCCAGCAGCTCTGTTGTTGAGCTTTGAAAACTGAAGGGGCGTCGGTCTTTGGATCGGCGCCCTTCTTCTTGGTGCGCCCTCGCGCCCCCTTGATCCTCCGCAATGCCCTCGACTGATGACTGCGCCCAACTGGCTGACCGCCCGGAGGATGCCCCATCCGTCTGCCTTTCGATCCTGAGCTGCTCCCCGGCTTCCTGCTGGCGGTCACCCTGGTCGAGCTGACCCCCGGCCCGAACATGGGCTATCTCGCCGTGGTCGCCAGCCGCTGGGGCCGGCGGGCAGGGTTGGCGACCGTCGCCGGCGTCACCTGCGGCCTGGCAATCTATCTGATCGCGGCCGTCGCGGGGCTTGGCGAGGCGATCCTGCGCGCGCCATCCTTATACGCCGGTCTCCGGTGGACGGGGGTAGGATATGTCCTGTGGCTGGCGCTGGAGACCTGGCGGGGCGAAGCGGAGACATCTCCCGGCCATGCGCGACCGCGGTCCCGGCCCAAGTCGGGCCGACTGTTCGTCCGAGGCGCCCTCGCCAACCTACTCAACCCCAAGGCCGCGGTCTTCTACATCGCCCTTCTGCCGGGCTTCACCAATCCGGACCGGGGCGATCCTGCAACGCAGGCCCTGGCGCTGGGGGCGCTCCACATCGTGATCAGCTTCATAGTGCATTCTACGATCGTACTGGCGGCGGGACGGGCGCGCCCGCTGCTGGCCGCCTGGGGCGCCGGATCAAAGCGTCGACGGCTCGATCACGCCTTCGCCCTCGGGTTGGTCGTGATCGCCGCGTGGCTCGCCTGCGAGACGTCGAGACCCCTGTGAGTGAGGCGCAGGGACCGGCTGTGCGCCCATGCCGCGGCCGGGCGGCGCTTAAGGCGCAGAATCTGTGCCTAATGGTTCCGGCGCGGATGGCCCCTCCGTGTTGCGGCGCCGCAGGACGCGTGCTATCAGGCGCGCGGCTTTGGGACGGGGGTCTTTGGGACCTTTCGGAACGATGTGCTTTTTCCAAGCGCTTTCAAGCCTTTAAGGCTGCTGCGGAGACCTTCCGCTGCGGCTCCCTAGACGCACTGGGCGGACACTTAAGTGGCGGACGATTCAAAGGCATCGAATGTGGGCGGCCGGTACGCTCAGGCCCTGTTCGATCTGGCGAGCGATGAGAAGCAGGTCGCGGCCGTGGAGGCTGACCTGAAATCCCTGAAAACCGCGCTCGCGGACAGCCAGGACCTGCGGGTTCTGGTGCATTCTCCGGCGTTCAGCGCTGAGGATAAGGGCAAGGGGCTGGCTGCAATCGCCGTGAAGGCGAAGTTCGCCGCCACGACCCGGAAATTCCTGGGACTGCTGGCCGCCAACGGACGCACCGCCCTCCTGGCCTCGGTGATCACCGGCTACGAGGACCTGTCGGCCAGGGCCCGAGGCGCGGTCTCCGCTCAGGTGACCACGGCGGTTCCGCTTTCCGCCGCCCAGTCCAAGGGCGTGGCCGCGGCGCTCCGCCAGGCGCTCGGCAAGGACCCTGAAATCCAGACCCGCGTCGACCCCGCCATCCTCGGCGGGATCAAGGTGCAGGTCGGCTCCCGTCTGTTCGACGCTTCGCTCAAGTCGAAGCTCGACTCCCTCAAATTCGCCCTCAAGAGAGCGTAAGATTCATGGATATCCGCGCCGCCGAAATCTCGGCCATCCTCAAGTCGCAGATCGCGAACTTCGGCCAGGAAGCTGACGTCTCCGACGTCGGTCAGGTGCTGAGCGTCGGCGACGGCATCGCCCGCGTGTTCGGTCTGGACAACGTGCAGGCCGGCGAGATGGTCGAATTCCCGAAGGCCGGGGTGAAGGGCATGGCCCTGAACCTGGAGCGCGACAACGTCGGCGTCGTGATCTTCGGCGAAGACCGCGCCATCTCGGAAGGCGACGAAGTCCGCCGCCTGGGCGAAATCGTGGACGTGCCGGTGGGCAAGGGCCTGCTCGGCCGGGTGGTCAACCCCCTGGGCGAGCCGATCGACGGCAAGGGCCCGCTCACCAGTGTCGCCGAAAAGCGCCGCGTCGACGTCAAGGCGCCCGGCATCATCCCGCGCAAGTCGGTGCACGAGCCGATGTACACGGGCCTCAAGTGCATCGACAGCCTGACCGCGATCGGCCGCGGCCAGCGCGAGCTGATCATCGGCGACCG
>DASRRU010000344.1:0-2670 GCA_035656795.1 Phenylobacterium sp.
CAGTAGAGCGCGCCCGTCCGCCTTCGTGGTTTCGCGCCCCCTACGGCGCCTCGTTCGAGAACACGACCGTGCCTGACGCGGCGAACATGCCGCCGACGCCGTGGGCGATGCTGACCTTGGCGCCGGGGACCTGGGCCGGGGCGATACCTCGCATCTGGCGGATCGACTCCTGAAGCGCATACATGCCGTACATGCCGGAGTGCATGTAGGAGAGGCCGCCGCCGTTGGTGTTGAGCGGCAGCTTCCCTCCAATTGCCGTGTTGCGGTCGCGCACGAAGCCCGCCGCTTCGCCCGGCTTGCAGAAGCCCAGGTCCTCCAGGCCGTAGAGCGGCAGGTGGGCGAACGCATCGTAGATCATCAGGTGGTCGACGTCGGCGTGGCTGATGCCCGACTCTTCAAACGCCTTCTTGCCGGAGACCCGGAAGGCCTTTGAGGAGGTGAAATCCTCCATCTGGCTGACCATCGGGGTCTCGACGCTCTCGCCGGTTCCGAGGATGTAGACGGGCTTTTGCGGGAAATCCTTCGCGCGCTCGGCGCTGGTCAGGATCAGCGCCCCGCCGCCGTCGGTGACCAGGCAGCACATCAGCTTGGTGAAGGGCCAGGCGATCATGTCCGAGCCCAGCACGTCGGCCACGGTGATCGGGTCCCTGTAGCTGGCGCGCGGGTTCTTCGCCGCCCACTCCCGCTGGATCACCGCGACCATGGCCAGGTCCTCGACGGTGTAGCCGCGGGCCTTCAGGTAGCGGAGCACCGGGATGGTGAACATGGTGGGTGGCCCCATCGGGCCGAACGGCATCTCGAACTGGCCGGCCAGGCTGGAGGCCGCGCGCCCGAAGCCGCCGGCGCCGACGCGGGAGCGACCGCTCTCGCCATGGGTGATCAGGACGGTGTTGCAGAGCCCCTCGTTGATCGCCGCGGCGGCATGGCGAACGTGCAGCATGAAGGAACAACCGCCGACCGATGTGCCGTCCGCATAGGTGGGCGTGACGCCCAGGTAGTGGGCGAGGTCGACGGGTGAGATTCCGGCGGTGGCGACGCCGTCGATGTCACTGGGCTTCAAGCCGCAGTCGGCCAGGGCGTTCAGGGCCGCGTCGGCGTGCAGGCCGATCACCGAGACGTCCGGGATCTTGCCCATCCGGGTGGTTTCAGCGGCCCCGACGACTGCGATGGATTTGCGTTTCATGCGGTTCAAGCTCCCAATTCTTGAGAAGAGGGGGCCGGTTCGAAGAAGGGGAGCGAGATGTCGTCGTTCTGGGCGGCGAAGGTGACCTTCACCGGCATGTCCAGTTGCAGGGCCTCCGGCGTCTGCGGGCAGCCCACGATGTTGGTCATCATCTGCGGGCCTTCGGCGAGCTTCACCACGGCGATGGCGTAGGGCTCGGTCCCCATGTCGGGGCGCGGGCGCATGTTGATAACATAGGACCAGAGCACGCCCTCGCCGCTGGCCTTGTAGGTCTCGACCTTGCGGCTGCCGCACCTGGGGCAGAAGGGCCGGGGCGGGAAGTAACTTCCGCCGTCGCAGTCGGTGCAGCGCTGGAGCCGAAGCTCGCCGGCTTTGCAGCCGTCCCAGAACTGGCGGGTCTCCGGCGTGGGCTCGGGCAACATCCGTGGTGGCATTTGAAATCCGTCCCTATCGAAAATGAATTTGCGTCATGGCGCGTCAAATCGACGGCCGCGGCAGCAAAGCCGAGCGGGCGGCGAATGTCACGCCATGGCTTGCGCTTCGCGGTCCGCCGGCGCGACGCCGAAGATCTCGCGGAAGGCTTCGAGGCCGCGCGGGCTGAAGTTGACCAGCCGCGTGCCCGGCTCGCGTACGGCCCAGCCCAGGCCGTAGAAGCGGTCGAGCAGCGCCGCGCCCAGAGCGCCGGCCAGGTGGGTGCGCCGCACGCTCCAGTCCAGGCAGCCCTTGCAGAGCGGACGGCGCGAGAGGGTCAGCGCGGGCAGGTCGAGGCCAAGGGCGGCCATGAAGGTCTCGCCCGTCGGGGTGAGCGCCAGGGCCTCCTCGGTCTCGGAGATCAGGCCGCGCGCCTTCAGGCTCTCCAGCATTCCGACCGCCAGCTCGCCCGCCAGGTGGTCGTAGCAGACGCGCGCACGGCGCAGCGCCGGTTCCTTGGGGCCGGTCCTCACGCGGGTGTGGCCGGTGCGCGCCGCCAGGCCCATCAGCGCCTCCAGCACGCCGGCCACATCCTCGCCGGACAGGGCATAGTAGCGGTGGCGGCCCTGCTTCCTCTGGGTCAGCAGGCCTCCGGCCTCCAGCCGCGAAAGGTGTGAGCTGGCGGTCTGGGCGGTGACGCCCGCCTCGCGGGCCAGCTCGCCGGCCGTCAGCGCCTGGCCACCCAGCAGCGCGGTCAGCATGTTGGCCCGGGCGGGGTCACCCAGCAGGGCGGCGATGGTGGCGATATCAGGCCCGACCTTCATGCATCGACCTTGGGCGCAGGATAGGAGCCTGACAAGTGCGCACGCTTCGGTCCGGGTCGAAGCATGGGCCTTCCACGAGGCGATATGACGGACGTCCCAACCGAGGAACTCCCCATGACCGTCACCTGCTGCATCCGCTACGTCATCGATCCTTACAAGAAGGACGACTTCGAGGAATACGCCAGGAACTGGCTGACCATCATCCCGGCGCTCGGGGGCGATCTGCTGGGCTATTTCCTCCCGTACGAGGGG
>DASRRU010000345.1:0-5061 GCA_035656795.1 Phenylobacterium sp.
CGGTGTAGAGCCAGGTGTTCATCAAGGTAAGCGCCGACAGCCGGTCGAGCCGGGTGAGGGCTGCGCCGACGCCTTGCGGACCGCCCCAGTCCTGGCCGACCACGGCGAAGCCCTTGAGATCGAGCTGGTCGATCAGCGACACCAGATCGGCGATGTGGTGTGCGAGGCTGTAGGCCGCGTCGATGCGAGGCTTGTCGGAATAGCCGGCGCCGATGCAGTCCGGGGCGACGACCCGATAGCCTGCGGCCTTCAGCGGCTCGATGAAGTCGCGATAGAGAAACGTCCAGGTGGGATTACCGTGCATCAGCAGCACGGGCCGGGCGTCGGGCGGGCCCTCGTCGATATAGGCCATGCGGCGGCCGTTCACCTCCACGCGCCGCTGGGGCCAGGGGAACATTTCGGCGAGCCAGGCAGGCCGCTCTGTCATCGGAATGTCCGGAGGATATCGGGTCATGATCTCAGGCTGGGATGAATGCCGCGGGCGCGGTTGTCCAGCCCGGCGGCGGTTGCCGACGTCGATTCAAGATGAGCGAGAGGGCCTCTCGTGGCCCGCAAGGGTCAGTTCCCGCCTTCTTCCTTGATCTGGCCGCGGGCGCCCTCGACAGCCTTGCCTTCCTTCTCTGCCTGCCGGGCCCCGGCGAGGATGCCGGTCATGGCGTAGTTGCCCTCGTGGCAGGCGTATTCGTAGATCTTGTCCTTGGTGAAGTTCAGCGCTTCCTCGCCCTTTACGGGCGCAGAGAAGGCGGCGGGGTCGGCCACCTCGAACTGGTAGAGAACCTGCTCCGGCGAGACGCGGGTGAAGCGCTCGACCACCTTCATGTTGTCCTCCGGCCCGCGCAGGCCCTGTTCGCGGCGCAGGTTGGTGGTTTCCACGACCAGGGTGTCGCCTTCCCAGTGGCCGATACTGTCGCCCATCCAGCTGCGCACATCCGGCGGCGGATGGCTGCCGCCGAGGCGGATGATGCGGGCGTCATGGACCATTTCCACCACCACCACGACCGCGTCCTTGGTTTGCTGGATCTGGTAGTGGTTGTTGTAGAGCACCGGCAGCATGGGCGGGCCGGACGTGCCGCCGAAGCCCACGATGCAGCGCTCGCCCAGCGCGCGGCGCTCGGGCCCGTCGAAGTTGCCGCCGAGCTGGGCGCGGGCGCGGCCCGCCGCGGCGCCGGGTGGGCCCGGCAGGCGGCCGTTGGCGGGCGCGGTCAGGATCGAGGTGCGGGCCTCTCCGCCGATGCGGATCAGCCGCGTGCCGGGATCGGTCCAGAAGGCGTTGTAGCCACAGGCCGGCCCCTGCGCGCCGCTCTGGCACTCGGGCAGGTCGTCCACCTTCTTGATCGAGGTGTCGGTGTTGGCGCGCAGCCGGGCGTTGCGCTGGTCGCTGGCGCCTTCGATCGCCAGGGCCTCAGCCGGCGTCAGCGCCAGGCGCTCGCCATATTTCGGGTCACGCTCCAGCCGGGTAATCGTGGCGTTGCTCCAGACGCCCGAAAGGTCGGGCTGGCCGAAGGCGTTGCGCGGGGCCTTGTATCCCTTGGCGACCGCGGCGGGGACGGTCTGCGCCACCGCCGGAGCCATTGCCGACGCGGTCAGCGCCGTCGCCACCAGGGCGAGTTTGAAGAGCCGGCAATCCATCGCGATCTATCCTCCTGGGCCGCCGTTCTCGCGACGACGTGCGCTCAAGCCAGGGGAGGCTGCCGATCGGCCCGCGTCAAGTCCATGGGCGCCGGCGCCTACCGCGCGCTTGCGCAATCCCTCAGGTGGGTCGAGTCGGCGGCCGGCTTCATGTAGAGGTCAATCCCGGCCTGCCGCCGGCCGAATCGGGAGTGCGCCGTCTCGCCGGAACACCGGGTCTTCTTCGCATTGCAGCCGGACGCCGAGGCGGTCGCGCAGATGGTCGCCGTAGCCGAGGGCCTTCGCCAGCGGCACGGGCTGAAGGGTCGTCCGGCGCCGGCCGCGCGCCTGCACCTGGCGCTGAATTTCGTCGGGACGTTCCGTGGCCCGCCGACCCGGGCGGTGATGGAAAAGGCCGCATCGCTCGCCGACCGGGTGTCGGGCGCCCCGTTCCGAGTGACATTGAACCGGGCGGAAAGCCTGGAGGGCGATCCGCACCCTCTGGCGTTGTTGGGCGACGAGGGCGTCATCGGCGTGGAGCTGTTGCAGGGGGCGATCCACAAGGCGCTGGTCGGTGGAGCGATGGCGCCGCGTCGCCCGCCCGAGTTCCTGCCCCATGTCAGCCTGCTCTGGGATAAGGCCGAGGCGCCGCGGCAGATCGTCGAGCCGGTCAGCTGGATGGCCCGGGATTTCGTCATGCTGGACAGCCCCCAAGGCGAGGGCCGGCAGGAAATTCTGGGGCGCTGGCCGTTGCTGAAGTAGGCGTGGCCGGCCGTGCGGACGCACGGCCCGAAGATCTGACCCGGGGAAGCGCATGACGACGACGATCTACGGCATCAGGGCCTGCGACACGATGCAGAAGGCCCGCGCCTGGCTGGCCCACCACGGCGTCGACTATGCATTCCACGACTACAAGACGGCAGGCGTCGACCGCTCGCGCCTGGAGGGCTGGGCGAAGGCGGTGGGTTGGGAAGTGCTGCTCAACCGCTCGGGCGCCACGTTCCGCAAGCTGCCGGACGCTGACAAGGCCGGCCTATCCGAATCCAAGGCCATCGACCTGATGCTAGCCCAGCCCTCGATGATCAAGCGGCCCGTGCTGGAGACAGACGCCGGCCTGATCGTGGGGTTCAAGCCGGAGATCTACGCCGCGCGTCTGGGCTAGCCGCCTCTGGCCATGGCTGCCGCGGGCGCAAGCGCCTAGACTCGGCCCTGCATCCGATCGGAGGGTCGGTGGCGACTAGGGGCGAAGGGTGGTCCGCACCGGGTTTGGGCCGCTGGAGGGATCAAGGAGCGCAGGCCCATGGAAGATTTCTTCCGCAGCTACTGGTGGCTGCTCTTTCCGATCGGCGCCTTTGTGTTCGGAGCCTGGGACCGCTGGCTGGCCTACAAGCGCAGCCGCGATCACCTCGACCTGCTGAAGCACTACGCCGAGCAAGGCAAGGAGCCGCCGCCGGAGCTGGTGCGCGGGATCGGCGACGATATGAACGGCGAGGCGCCTGGCGGCTATCCTCCCGGTGGTCCCTATCCGCCCTACGGCTACGGCGGCTACTGGGGCGCGCCACGCTACATGCGGCGCATGTACCGCAACTACTACCGCTATGGGCCTTACTGGCAGTGGCGCAGCGTGTTCGTCACGGGTGCGATCGCCGCGGGCTTCTGGTTCGCCTCGGAGTGGTCCGACTGGCCGGGGACCTACGGGCCTTTCCGGCTGGTGGCGATCATCCTGACCATCGTGGCCTGCGGCAACCTGGTGTTCGCGCTCATGGGCTCCAGCTTCCGGAACAAATGAGCCGAGCCTGATGTCACCGGCGAGCCTCGACGAAGCGCTGGTCGCCGCCGCCCAGGGTGGCTCGGCCGAGGCTTTCTCACGGCTCGTCGAGCGCCACCAGCAGGCCGTGCGCGCCTTCCTGCGTCGCGCGAGCGGTGACTGGGCGTCGGCCGACGACCTGGCGCAGGAAACCTTCCTGGCCGCCTGGTCGCGGATCGGGCGGCTGAAGGCGGGCGCCAGCGTCCGGGCATGGCTGTGCGGCATCGGCTATAACAAGCACCTTACGGCGATGCGCTCCGCCAGCCGCGAGCGGGCCCGGGCTCAGGTCTACGAAGAGGAGCGTGACGTCACCCTCGACGCGTTGCCGGAAGACAAAATGGCCCTCGAAAGGGCGATGGCGGAGCTGCCGGCGGAACAACGGGCCTGCGTGGCGCTTTGTCTGGCGGCCGATTTCAGCCACGCCGAGGCGGCGGAAGCCCTCGACATGCCGCTGGGAACTGTGAAAAGCCATGTCTCGCGAGGCCGCGCGCGGCTCTTGCAAGCGTTGGGAGTGTGCGATGACGCAAGCTGACGATCGTCTGAAGGCTCTGTTCGCGCTGGACGAACCGCCGGCCCGCGACGCGGCGTTCTCCACCGCGGTGATGGAACAGGTGATGCGCCAGCGCTTCCGCGAAGAGGTGGCGATGCTATCCGGGGTCAGCGTCATCGGCGCCGGCGCGCTGTGGCTGGTGTGGCCGACGCTGCAGGTCGCGTTGGTGGCGGTCAGCCAAGGCCTGGCGCCGGCGCTGGGAGCGATCGCACTGGCGTTCTGCGCGACGATGATCCTGGGCGGTCGCCCCGTCGCGACCCTGGGACTTGGATCATGAACAAGGTTTCACGCTACAGTTTGCATCTGATGGCCACGGCCTAGGTCTCTTTCCCCACAGAGACAGGCCGGATCGGTCCGTCACAAGGGACAACAGAGAGACCTAAAATGGAAGCGATCTTCATCATTGGGATCATCTTCGGATCGATCTCGGCCGTCATCATCGTGCCGTTCTGGCTGCGCTCGCAGGAACGGATGCGCGTCCAGGAAACCCTGCGCGCCGCCATCGAAAGCGGCCAGCCCATGCCCACCGAGGTCATGGAGAACGCCGCGCGCAACATCAACATCCGGCCGGTTCCCTCCGCGAGTCGAGACCTGCGGACCGGCATCATCTGGCTGGGTGTCGGCCTGGGCTTCGTGGCCATGGGCATAGCGCTCGGCTACGAGGAGCCGGAATCCACCATCCCCATGATCGCCGTCGCGGCGTTCCCCGTGTTCATCGGCCTGGCGTTCATCGCGCTGGCGCTGATCAACCGCACCAAGAGCTAGGCGCTGGCTTAGCCGGGGGAGCAGCCCATGCCGGGCGCAAGACATTCCAGGTTCGCCAGCGCCCACGACGTGGAGCTTTGCGGCTTCGCGGCGACCGGGGAACGGCGCGCCTTCGGGGAACTGGTGCGGCGCCACGGATCGGCGGTGCGCGGCGTGCTGCGCCGGATGGGCGCACAAGTCGCGGAGGCCGACGACGTGGCCCAGGACGCCTTCCTGACCGCGTTCGAGCGGATCGCGGAATTCCGCGGGGAGGGGACCTTCGCCGCCTGGGTGAAGAAGATCGCGGCCAGGATCTATCTGCGCCGCCTGCAGCGTGACCGGCGGCTCAGCT
>DASRRU010000346.1:0-15323 GCA_035656795.1 Phenylobacterium sp.
GTGGATAGGTCAAGCGGCTCGTATCCCCCCCGGGGGGATATGGTGTCATTGAGCCGTCGCGAATGGCCGGCGAAGGTGTGGACGATCTGCGACGGGCTCGACGGTCGCGTGGGCGCGAGATGCGGAGGCGGCGGCGATGAACGGCGGGAAAGTCAGCCCGGCCCGCTGGGGTCCGGCGATGCTGGCGGCGGTGGTCGTCGGCGTGGCCAACGGCGGGGCAGCCCGTGCGGAGCCCTCGGACGCACCGCCCGAGGCTCCGGAAGACTGGGCGATCCACGGACAGGCGACCTTCGTCGACCAGGGGAGTTTCGCCTTCCATTCGCCCTATCGCGGACCCAACAGCCTGGACCCCGCCGCCCGTGGCCGGGAAACCGCGGATGCGACGCTCTTTGCAGGGGTTCGCCTGTGGCCAGGCATGGAGGCCTGGATCAACCCGGAAATCGACCAGGGCTTCGGACTCAGCGACACCCTGGGCGTCGCGGGTTTCCCCAGCGGCGAGGCCTACAAGGTCGGCGCGGCGCGGCCCTATTTCCGGCTGCAGCGGCTGTTCGTGCGCCAAACCATCGATCTGGGCGGGGAAAAGCAGAGCACCGAGGCCGACCTCAACCAGCTGGCCGGATCGCACACCGCCGACCGCCTGGTGATCACGCTCGGCAAGCTCGGCGTGCCCGATATCTTCGACACCAACCAGTACGCTCACGACGCGCGCGGCGACTTCCTGAACTGGGCGCTGATCGACACCGGAACCTTCGACTACGCCGCCGACGCCTGGGGCTACACCGTCGGAGGGGCGGTCGAGTGGTACGTGGGGCGATGGACGCTGCGCGGCGGGGTGTTCAACCTGTCGAAGGTGCCCAACAGCGAGCACCTGGAATACGATTTCAGCCAGTTCCAGACGATTGCGGAGCTGGAGGAGCGCCATGAGTGGGGCGGGCGCCCGGGCAAGCTGAAGATCACCGGCTTCCTCAGCCGCGGCCGGATGGGCGCCTTCGACGACGCCGTGGCGCTTTCACAGGCGACCGGTCAACCGGCCGACATCGCCGCGGTGCGGCACTATCGCAGCCGCAGCGGCGTCAGCCTCAGCCTGGAGCAGGAGGTGGCCAAGGATCTCGGCGTCTTCGCGCGCGCTGGCGTCGCAGACGGCGACGTCGAGCCCTACGAGTTCTCCGACATCGATCGCACCGTGGCCGCGGGCCTGTCCCTGAAAGGCGCGCGGTGGGGCCGCGCCGACGATACCTTCGGGCTGGCCGCGATGGTCAACGGCATCTCAGGCGCCCACCAGCGGTTCCTGGCCGCGGGCGGACTGGGCATCCTGGTGGGCGACGGGCAGCTTCCGCACCCAGGAGCCGAGCAGATCTTGGAGACCTACTACGACTTCAAGGCCATCGGCCCGGCGCACGTCAGCCTCGACTACCAGGCGGTGAACCATCCCGGCTACAACCGCGATCGCGGTCCCGTGTCGATCGTTGCGGCCCGGCTGCACGCCCAGTTCTAGGGCCGCCGGGGCCCACCCGCGGACGACTAGACGGATGGACGAACCACTTCCGGTGCAGGGTGATCAGGTCCGGTCTAGGCGAAGCGCGGGAAGGCGGACTATGCATGGCGAGCGAAGCTCGCTTCGCCGTCTTGGGGGACGCCACGTGACACGCTGCCTGCCTGCCGCCGCCACAATGGCCGCGCTCGCGCTCTGCGCCTGCGAACGGAGCAAGCCGCGCCATCCGCCGCCCGACCCGATGGCCACCGCGCAGGTGACCGCGCCGGCTCCCACGCCCACCGAGGGGACGTCGATGGGCCTGGTGAAACGAGCGGAGCCGGCTGGCTTCTTTCTCGATCACGTCGGCCAGGCGGTCGACCCGCGCGGCAGGCCCCCGCGGTGAAACACGCCGCAGCGTCTATCGTGCTGGACGGCTTCTTTCTCGATCCCGTCGCCAAGACCCCAGAAAAGGGGGTCGATGTGGTGGTGGACGGCAAGGCCTATGGCGCAACCAACGGCTCGGCCCGGCAGGACGTGGCCACCTATTTCAAGGCTCCCGCGCTGGTGAACGTCGGCTTCGCGTCCACCCTGCCGCCCGGGAGCGTGGCGTCGGGGCCCCACAGCTTAGTGGTGCGGGTCGTGGCCGCCGACGGCGCGGGCTACTTCGAGTCGCCGGCGATCCCGTTCACGATGAAATAGGCGGTCCGCTGCGCGGATGGGCCGGGCGCATTGAAAATCGCCCCCGCGGTTCCCAAATAATCCCTGTCCGGTTGAGCCGCGCCACGTCTGGGCGGACCGATCGGAGAGTCGCTTTCGCCAAGGACTCTTTCAAGGATGAACAGGTCGGTACTCTTCGACAGCCCGTTCCTATTGGGCTTCGAGCACACTCGCAGTCTGGTGGAGCGCGCCGCGAAAGCGGCCGCCGAGAGCTATCCCCCCTACAATGTGGAAGATCGCGGGGATGGCGGGATCCGCATTTCCCTGGCCGTCGCGGGCTTTTCGCCCGACCAGCTGGAAGTGAGCATCCAGGACCGGCAGCTGACGATCGCTGGCCGCCGCGACGACAACGTCACGCGGGCAGGAGACACAGGGAGGGGCGAGGCCTTCCTGCATCGCGGCATCGCCGCGCGCGGGTTCATCCGAAGTTTTGTCCTGGCAGACGGCATGGTCGTAGACGAGGCGAGCCTCGAACACGGCCTGTTGCACATAGATCTAAGCCGGCCTGAACCCGAAAAGCGGGTGGTCCGGGTGCCAATTCGGACCAAGGGATAAAGCATAGATCCTGTGTTCCTGAAGAGATTGCCGGATGTCCGGGGTCTCAGAACCAGAACGGCCGGCTGAACCGGCGACCGTTCGACGCGTTGAGTTTTTGGAGGTGGTCATGATGACGCCCATTCTTACGACTGAAGCTT
The DNA here is from genome assembly GCA_035656795.1 of Phenylobacterium sp. Lineage (GTDB taxonomy): Bacteria > Pseudomonadota > Alphaproteobacteria > Caulobacterales > Caulobacteraceae > Phenylobacterium. The sequence continues at coordinate 2,887 of DASRRU010000346.1, forward strand.
TTGCCGCCCTGGGCGGCCCCAACCTGGTCTATGTGCGCCCCGTGAGCGCGGCCGAGATCCTGGCCAGCGTGCCGTCCGGCCAGATCCAGGGGTTCGAACTTCAACCAGATCAGATGCTCTATGCGGTGCACCGGGCCGACGGCGAGCGCTTGGCTGTGCTCACTGACCGCGATAGCGCCGTCGCTGCAGCCCTGGCGCACGAGCTGGCGCCGGTGTCGGTGCACTAAGCCCAAACGCCCATTCCTCCTCTTCAGGCGAGGGTGGCCTCCACTTGAGGCGAGGGTGGCTGAGGCGAAAGCCTCGGTCGGGCGGGGGTCTGCGGGTCAGGGCTCCGAACTCCGAGATTGACCGCGGCTTCGCCACCCTGACGGCTTCGCCGTCTGCCCCGCCCCTAAAGGAAGGGATTTTTTCTACGCCGCCGACGACCTCGACGCCTGAGCCGGGTCCTGGGCCAGGAGAGCGTGGATGGCGTCGGCGGTGCGAGCCTGGCGCAATTGCTGGCGCAGATCCGCCTGGCGCAGGGCGCGGCTGACGCGGGCCAGCGCGCGCAGATGCTCGACGCCGGGGGCCATCTTCGGTGCAAAGAGGGCGAAGATCAGGTCCACCGGCTGATCGTCCACCGAATCGAAGTCCACCGGGTGCTCCAGGCGTACGAAGACCCCACGGATGCGGGTCAGGCCCTCGACCCGGGCGTGCGGGGCCGCCACGCCGTGGCCGACACCGGTGGAGCCGGCCTGCTCGCGCTCAGCGAGCGCGTCCAGCACATCGCCGGCGTCGAGGCCGAAGTTGCGCGCGGCGATCTCGGCGATCACCGCCAGGGCCTTGCGCTTGTCGGTGGCGCTTACGCGCAACGAGATCGCGCTGCGATCAAGAAGTTCGCCGATCTGCATAGTGTGCTTCACGAAACCCGCATTGATCCGCGCCCCGCCCCCCTGACGAACCGCATCCCAGACCCGGCATCGAAACGCGTCTAGGTCACTTCGGCTCCGGCCCCGGTCGACTTTGTTCGCTCGGGGTCGATCCAGCCAATGTTGCCGTCGGGCCGGCGATATACCACTGACAATCCGCCATGCGCAGCATTTCGAAACACGATTGTTTGAGATTCGGTCAGGTCGAGTTCCATCACGGCCATTGAAACGGTCATGACGCCGATCGGCGTCTCGGTCTCGGCGATGATCATAGGCTCGGGGAAGCTGGCGGGCCCCTCGTCCAGATCGACCTCGTCGCCCTCGTCGGGCGGCGATTGAATCACAAAGTAGGACGCCGTTTCCGCCTGGCGCGCCAGCGCCTGAGGATGGTGATCCTTCAGCCGATTCTTGTAGCGGCGGATACGCTTCTGCATGCGCGCAATGGCGGCGTCGAACGCCAGATGCGCATCGCCGCCCAGACCTTGCGTGGTCAGCTGGCGCCCTGAGGCGAGGGTGACCGCGCAATCGACCTTAAAGGCGTGCCCCTCGCGGCTGACCACCACGTCGGCGCCCCCGCCGTCTCGGTCGAAGTACTTGCCAATGCTTGAGGAGAGTTCGGCCGAAACCCGCGATCGCAGGGCCTCGCCGACGTCGACATGTTTGCCGGTGACTTGGACTTGCATGTGAAGATCAACGCGCCGGCCAGGGGAAGGTGTCAACTAATCCGACAGTGAACAGCGGTATCTTCCACAGACCGCGAGGGAGGCCCATCTGCTCTGCTCATTCCGGCGAATGCCCGGACTCAGGTGGCGGGTTCAGACGGGAGGTTCTCAGCCGCAGAGCTCGTCCGATCAGCGAACCCGATTTGAGACTCGGGTCCCGGCCTTCGCCGGGACGAGCGGTTGGAAGGCCCCTAAGCCGTTTCCTTCAGGCGCCGGCGGCGCTCGACGGACGAGGGGATGCGCATGGCCTCGCGGTATTTGGCCACGGTGCGCCGCGCGATGTCGACGCCGGCTTCCTTGAGGATATCAACGATCGCGTCGTCGGAATGGACGTCGCGATCGCTGGCTTCGGTATCGATCAGCTGCTTGATCTTGTGGCGCACGCTCTCGGCGGAGTGGGCCTCACCGCCCTCGGTAGCCTGGATGGCGGAGGTAAAGAAGAATTTCATCTCGAAGACGCCGCGCGGGGTGGCCAGATACTTGTTGGAGGTCACCCGGCTGACCGTCGATTCGTGCATGCCGATGGCGTCGGCGACGGTCTTCAGGTTCAGCGGTCGCAGGTGCTCGACGCCGTAGGCCAGGAAGGCGTCCTGCTGTCGCACGATCTCGGAGGAAACCTTGAGGATGGTCTTGGCCCTCTGGTCGAGGCTTTTCACCAGCCAGCTCGCCTGGGCCAGGCAGTCGGTGACGAAGGTCTTTTCCTGGTCGGTGCGGGCGCTGGCGCTGACCCGGGCGTGGTAGCGCTGGTCGACCAGCAGGCGCGGCAAGGTCTCCGAGTTGAGCTCCACCAGCCAAAGTCCGCCCAGGCCCTCGCGGACGAAGACATCCGGGACCACGGTCTGGGCCGGTTCGCCGCCGAAGGCCGCGCCGGGTCGCGGCGTGAGCGCACGCAGCTCGGCCACCATCTCGCGAAGATCCTCGTCATCGACGTCGCAGGCCCGCCGGAGCGCGGCCATGTCGCGCTTGGCGAGCAGCGGCAGATTGTCGAGCAGGGCCGCCATGGCCGGGTCGTAGCGGTTCTTGTCCTTGAGCTGGATCGCCAGGCATTCCGCCACGTCGCGGGCGCAGACGCCCACCGGCTCGAAGCCCTGCAGCACCGCGAGCACGCGCTCCAGCATCGCCTGCGAACAGCCCAGCCGCTCGGCGACCTCGGGGAGCTCGGCGCGCAGATATCCGCCCTCATCGACGGCGTCGATCAACACCAGAGCGGCGGCGGCCTCGGGGCCGTTCAGGCCCGAGGCGGAGAGCTGGTCGTGGAGGAATTCCTGGAGCGACTTCTCGTGGCTGAGGGCGCCCTCCAGGCCTTCGGCGTCACCTTCGAAAGACCCGCCGCGGCTGGCCTTGGACCAGTCGATCGAGGCGCCGGCGTCGGCCGCGCCCATGGGATGGTCAGCGTCGCCGGTCGCCATCTCGCCGGGGGACATTTCGTCGCCGGCGGCGTCCAGCTCAGCGCGGGCGCCGGCGTCGTCGATGCGGTCGGTGGAAAGGTCGGCGGCGGCCTCGATAGATACTTCGGCGTCCGGCTCGGCGTCGCGCTCATCGCGCTGCAGGAGCGGGTTCTTCTCCAGTTCGGCGTCGACGTAGGCATCGAGTTCAAGATTCGACAACTGCAACAGCTTGATCGCCTGTTGCAGCTGCGGCGTGATGACCAGACCCTGGCCCTGCCGAATCTCAAGTCGTGCGCTGAGCGCCAAACCTGCCCCCTTAGGCCCCTGGCCTGTTTCTTGCTTCCAACCTTAGCCACGCGATCCCCACCGATTGGTTAATGCCGGCGCTAATCGCCTTCACGCGCCCCAGGTTGGCTTCCTGCGCGACATGCGGCATCCTCTTTGTCAGCAACTTGGCAGGAAGCTCATGCGGCGCGCCGACCGGCTGTTCCAGATCATCCAGGTGTTGCGCCGTACGCGCCGGCCGGTGACCGCCGATTCGATGGCCACGGAGCTGGAGACCTCCAAGCGCACCATCTACCGCGACATCGCCGACCTGATCGGCCAGCGGGTGCCGATCCGCGGCGAGGCCGGAGTAGGCTACGTGCTGGACGGCGGCTTCGATCTGCCGCCGCTGATGTTGACGCCGGACGAGATCGAGGCCGCGGTGCTGGGCGCCCAGTGGGTCATGGGTCGCGGCGACCCGGCGCTGGCTCGCGCGGCGCAGGACCTGATCGCCAAAATCGGCGCCGCGGTGCCGGAACGCCTGAGGCCCCTCGCCCTGGAGCCTTCGGCGCGGGCTGCGGTGCGCTGGAACGTCGCCCCGGACGGGCTCGACATGGCCCAGGTGCGCCAGGCGATCCGCGGCGGACGCAAGATCACCCTCCACTACAGCGACGAGCAGGAGCGGGTCAGCCAGCGCACCGTCTGGCCCTTTGCCGTCGGCTACCATGAGACGGTGCGGCTGATCATCACCTGGTGCGAGCTACGCACCGATTTCCGGAGCTTCCGCACCGACCGGGTGAAGGACGCGGACTTCCTCGAGGAACGCTATCCCGAGCGGCCCGCCGTGTTGCGCGCCCGCTACCGCAAGGCGATGAGCGAGCAGATGGCGCAGATGGGATGGCGCGGGCGGCCGGGCGCCACGGAGTGAGGGATCAGGCGAAGGTGTCGCCCAGGTAGACGCGGCGGACTTCCGGATCGTCGACGATCTCGCCCGGGGCCCCCTCGAACAGCACCTCGCCAGCGTGAATAATCGAGGCGCGATCGATGATGTCGAGCGTCTCTCTGACGTTGTGGTCGGTGATCAGGATGCCAATGCCGCGACGCTTGAGATAGGTGATCACCTCGCGGATGTCGGTGATGGCCAGCGGATCGATCCCCGCGAAGGGCTCGTCCAGCAGCATGAAGGACGGATCCGAGGCGAGCGCGCGGGCGATTTCCACCCGGCGCCGCTCGCCGCCGGACAACGAGATGGCCGGCGCATTGCGCAGGTGTTCGATATGCAGCTCTTCCAGGAGCTCGGTCACCACCGCCCGCGCACGCTTGCGGTCACGCTCGCGCAGTTCGACCACAGCCATGACGTTCTCGCCGACGCTCATGCCGCGGAAGATCGAAGTCTCCTGCGGCAGATAGCCCACGCCCATGCGGGCGCGCTGGAACATCGGCTGGGCAGTGATGTTCTCGCCGTCTAGGTAGATCGCACCGTAGTCGGCGGCGATCAGGCCAGTGATCATGTAGAAGCAGGTGGTCTTGCCAGCGCCGTTGGGGCCCAGCAGACCCACGACCTCGCCGCGCGCCAGGCGCAGGCTGACGCCCTTGACGACCGGACGGCCCCGGAACGACTTGCCGATGTTGTCGACGACGAGGCCATCGCCGGCCACGCCTCGAGCCGTATCGAACCGCTCGACCTTCACCCGTTCACCTGCCCCGGCCGCCGCTCACTTGGCGGCTTTCTTGGTCTTGCCCGTCTTGCCCTGGTTCGCGGCGCTGTCCGTCTGATCGCCGTTCTGATTGCTGTCCTTCGGGTAGAAGACGCCGCGCGGCCGGTTCTTGGCCCCCGCGCCCTTGCCGCCGCCCTCGACGTGGCCTTCGCCGGTCTGGGTGTTGTAGACCATCTTGGTGCCGCGCATGACGTTGTTGCTGGCGTCGACCGCGGTGACGTCGCCGGTAATGGTGACGGTGGTGTTGGACGCATCATAGAGCCCGTTGTCGCCATGGACGCGACGGCCGTCGGCGGAGACGTAGTAGACGTTGCCCTTGGCCTCAACGTTGATCAGGTCACCGCACGTGGGGCTGTTGTCGGCGGCGGAGCCGGCGGTCGCGGACTTCGGCTTGTCCTTCTTGATTTCCAGGTGGGCGATCAGCACGTCGGAGCGCAGGCGAGAGGTGTCCTGCAGGGCCTCGGCCGAGCCGGTATAGATGTAGACGCACTCGTTGTTGTGGACCTCGGCCTTATCGGCGGTGATGTCGACCGGCGCCTTGGGATTGCTCGTAGCCTTCGCCGGCTTCTGCGCCGCAGGCTTTTGCGACGCCGCGGGTTGGGCAGCAGCGGGTTGGGCCATCGCGGGTTGGGCCGCCAGCGCCGCCGCCATGACCGCCGCGGCGGGCAGGCTCTTCATCGCCAGGGTCAGCTTCACTTCCCTCAGCCTCACTTCGGTTGCAGGCGCGATCGTACGTCGCCCGTGAAGACCATGCGCGCGCCATTGTCATAGACGCCATAGGACTTCGCATGGATTTCTCCAAGTGACCCTAGCCCGTGAACAGCGGCTGAACCGACGAGTTCTTGGGTCTTGGTGTCAAAAAGCGAGGAATCAGTGGCGAACGAGCCACGGGCCCCGGACATCCGCACTCCGTGGCTCACTTCCAGCTTGCCTGTGTCCTCGTGGAAAATGCCCGAGCCGCCAGTGATATGCACCGGATCGGGCCCGTCGGTGTCCAGCGTCAGGGTCGGCCGGTCGAGGTAGACACGCTGATAGTTCTGCGGGTCGCGGGTCGCGGTGATGGACGTCAGCAGGAAGGGCTTGCCGTGGACATCGCGGCCGACGAAGTGTGGATTCACCAGGCGGATCGGGGCGTTGGGATCTCCAGTGGGGGCGCGCTGGGAACTGAAGGCGCTGTAGGCCACCGCCCCGCCCAGACCGAGCAGAATCACCCCGATCAGCGCCGGTAGCGCCAGGCGCAGGGCATGGATCACCCGCGAGCGGCGACGCCATTGCTGGATCGAGCCGCGCCGCGACGTCCCGCCGGATGGCGTCCCAGGCAGGGGGATGTCAGAGACCGCGCTCATGGTCAGCTGTGGGCGAAGATGTCGGTGTCTTCCCAGCCAGCCACGTCGAGCTGGGCGCGGTGCGGCAGGAAGTCGAAACAGGCGCGCGCCAAACTGTCGCGGCCTTCGCGCAGCAGCATCTGATCGAGACGCTCACGCAGAGCATGCAGGTGCAGCACGTCGGAGGCGGCGTAGGCGACCTGCTCCTCGCTGAGCTTGCCTAGGCCCCAGTCGGAGCTCTGCTGCGCCTTGGAAAGGTCGATCCCCAGGAGCTCCTTGGTGACGTCCTTCAGTCCGTGGCGGTCAGTGTAGGTGCGGGCCAATTTCGAGGCGATCTTCGTGCAATAGACGGGCGCGGTCAGCACTCCAAGATGCAGCCAGAACATGGCGATATCAAAGCGGCCGAAGTGGAACAGCTTCAGCACCGCCGGATCGGTGAGCAGCCGCTTCAGGTTGGGCGCGTCATAGGTCGAGCGGTCGAGTTGGACCACGTGGGCCTCGCCGCTGCCGTCGGAAAGCTGCACGACGCACAGCGGATCACGCCCAAGGCGCAGGCCCATGGTCTCCGAATCGATGGCGACAACGCTCGCGCCGGCCAGCGCGCCGTCCGGCAGGTCGCCCTGATGCAGGATTGTCGCCGCCTTCTTCAAGAAGCCCTCCGCCTATCCATCCGAACCCTCCATATAGAGAGCCTGGGCGCACGTGGGTACAAGGCGCCGGTGTCTGCATCGAAAAAGGGCGGTCCCCGTGAGGGAGCCGCCCTTATTACGCTTGCGTCAAACGACGGCGCCCAGAAACGGCGCCTTCGCTACAACGGTGGTGCCCAGGAAAGGACTCGAACCTTCACGGCCGTTAAGCCACTGGCACCTGAAGCCAGCGCGTCTACCAATTCCGCCACCTGGGCCCGATCCGTCGGATCGCGCGAGCCGGCTTCCTTAAAGCCCCGCCTTGCGGCGGTCAACGGCCCCTTTGCCGCGAGCGATTGCAGCAGGCCGCGGCATCGTCTATCCGCATCCCTCATGCAGAACCTCGTCACCGTCTTCGGCGGATCCGGCTTCATCGGCGCCCAGGCCGTGCGGCAGCTTGCCAAGGCCGGCTGGCGGATCCGGGTCGCCGTGCGCAATCCGGCAAAGGCCTACGCCATGCGGCTGCACGGCGATGTGGGCCAGATCGACATCGTCCAGGCCAACGTCCGCAACCCGGCCTCGCTGCGGCGCGCGCTCGCAGGCGCGCAAGCCACGGTGAACCTGGTGGCGGTGGCCTACGAAACCGGCCGTCAGGGCTTTACGGCCCTGCACGTGATGGGCGCCAAGAACATCGCCGAGGCCGCCAGGGCCGAAGGCGTGACGCGCCTGGTCCAGGTCTCGGCTCTGGGCGCAGATGCGCAGTCGGATTCGAAGTACGCTCGCACCAAGGCGGAGGGCGAGGCTGCGGTGCGGACGGTCTACCCGGATGCGGTGATCGTGCGCCCGTCGGTGGTGTTCGGGCCGGAAGACGACTTCTTCAACCGCTTCGCCGCCATGGCCCAAATCAGCCCGGTATTGCCGCTGGTCGGCGGCGGGCACACCCGCTTCCAGCCGGTGTTCGTGGGCGACGTGGGCAAGGCGCTGGCGATCGCTGCGACCTCGCCAGACGCGGCGGGCCGGACCTACGAGCTGGGCGGCCCCGCGGCGTTCAGCTTCCGCGAGCTGATGGAGATGATGCTGGCCGAGATCGGCAAGCGCCGCCTGCTGCTGCCCCTGCCCTGGCCGGTCGCACGGATTCTGGGCTCGCTGGGCGATCTGTCGCTCAGCCTGATCGGCGACGGGCTGATCAAGCCGCCGGTCACCTCCGATCAGGTCGAACTGCTGAAGGCGGACAATGTGTTGAGCGGGGCCTGCCCGGGCCTGACCGACCTCGGGATCACCCCCACGACCCTGGAGGCGGTGCTGCCGGAGTACCTCTACCGCTATCGCAAGGGCGGCCAGTACGCCGACCAGGACGCCCGCGAGCTGGCGGCGATCTAGCGTCGGTTGCCCAGGTGACATGAAGCTGGGCTATGCTCGGCGGATGATCACGCGTCGCCTCCTGCCCCTTCTCGCCGTCCTCGCCCTCGCCGGCTGTTCCAAGCCCGCGCCCAAGGCCGACGCCGACAAGCCGCTCATCTTCTCCATCGTCTCCACAGAGGCGACCCAGACCCAGATGCAGGAATGGGGCCCGTTCCTGAAGGACATGGAAAAGGCCACTGGCCTGACCGTGAAGCCGTTCTTCGGCTCGAACTACTCGGCCCTGATCGAGGCCATGCGCTTCAAGCAGTCGGACGTAGGCTGGTTCACCAACCAGTCGGGGCTGGAGGCGGTGCGCCGGGCCGGCGGCGAGGTGTTCGCCCGCACCACTCACCCCAACGGCCATGACGGCTATCAGGGAGTGATCATCGTCAAGAAGGGCTCGGGGATCACGCTCGATAAGCTGCTGAAGTGCGGCCAGGCGATGGAGTTCGGCATGGGCGATGCGAAATCGACCTCCGGAACCCTGGCGCCGAACACCTATCTGTTCGGGCCGCGCGGCATCGACCCGGCGAAATGCTTCAAGACCGTTCGGTCGGCGAGCGCCGAAGCCAATCTCTACGCCGTGGCCAACGGCGTGCTGCCGGCGGCGACCGACAATACTCGCTCCATGGACCGCCTGGCCGCCATCGGCACCGACCAGTCCAAGAAGGCGCTGGACGCCCTGCAGGTGATCTGGACCTCGCCGACCATCCCAGAGGACCCGATGGTCTGGCGTGCGGACCTGGACCCGGCGATCAAGAAGAAGATCGCAGATTTTATCTTCAGCTACGGGGTCGGCGATTCGGACGAGGCCAAACGCCAGCGCGCGATCCTGGAGCGCATCCAGACCGGCGCCTTCAAACACGCCGACAACACCCACCTCCTGCCCGTGCGCGAGATGGAGGCGACCGGGATGCTGGTGCAGGCCAAGGCCGCCGGCGACCAGCAGGCGGTGACCAAGGCCCAGTTGGCGCTGGACCAGGTCCACAAGGAAATGGCGGCCCTTCCGAAGGGCTAGCCGGCGCTGCTCAGAAGGAAGTGCCCCCGAAGCGCGGCGAACGGTTTGTCGCGATCGTCCTGCCAGGCTTCGACGTGCACATTGGCGATGCGGCGACCGACCTTGCGCAGGTCCGCCCGGGCATAGGAGGTCAAGCCCCCGCGTCCAGGCCGCAGATATTCGATGGTCACGTCGATGGTCTTCGGCAGCCGCCGCGCCGGCTCGGCGACGGACAACTGCGCGAGCGCCGTCATTTCCAGGAAGGCGCCGATCACGCCGCCATGCAGGGCCGGGATGTAGGTATTGCCGATCAGGTGCTCCGAAGGCGGCAGGATGGCGGTCATCTCGTCGCCCGCCAGTTCCGCCTGCATGCCGAGAAACCGGATGTAGGGCACCCGCTGCAGGAAGGCTTCGAGCTGTTCGGCCGGCGTCGTCATGCGATCGGCCGGTTGAGGATGAAGGCCGCCTGAGCGGTGGCGACCAGGTCAGAGCGGTCGACATCCCAGGCCTCGGCCCGGACGAAGCCGATGGAGCGGGTGACCTTGTAGCAGTGCGCCTCGCAGACGACGCCGGTCCTCGGCGCGGCCGGGCGCATGTAGTCGATGCGCAGGTCCAGGGTCGCGGTGGAAAAGGGCTCGGTCCCGGCGGCCGTCGCCATGGCCAGGCCGCAGGTATGGTCGAGCAGGGTGGTCACCACGCCGCCGGCGATGACCCCTGTGTCGGGGTCCCCCACGAGGTCTTCCCGCCAGGGCGCCTCCAGAGACCCACGCGCCACGTCTACAGAGACCAGGCGTAGACCAAGGGCCGCGGCCTGCGGGGTCGACTCGATCATGCGCCCGGCCATTTCGCGGACAATCTCGGGGAGGTCTGCCATCCCCCAGGCGGTAGGACCGAAGGGGCCGCGCGGTCAATCCGAGTTGTTGAGCGGAGCCTTGCGCCGCGCATTACATTGAGCCTCGATGATCCGACCGCAGGACCTGCTCTGCCCGAGACCCGAAGGGCTTTATTGCGCCCCTGGCGACTTCTACATCGACCCGGTGCGGCCGGTGGCGCGCGCGGTGATCGCCCATGGTCACGCCGACCACGCCCGGGCGGGCCACGGGGCGGTGCTGGCGACAGCCGAGACACTCGACATCATGGCCGAGCGCTACGGCCTGGAGCTCGCGGGCGCGACGCAAGGCGCGGCCTATGGCGAGGCCGTGGTCCGGGACGATGTGACGGTGACCCTGGTCCCCGCCGGCCATGTGCTGGGCTCGGCCCAGGTCGTGGTGCGCTGGAAGGGCCTGACCATGGTGGTGAGCGGCGACTACAAGCGCCGCCGCGATCCGACCTGCCCGCCCTTTGAGCCGGTCCCCTGCGACGTGTTCATCTCCGAAGCGACCTTCGGCCTGCCGGTGTTCCGCCACCCGGACGACCGCGAGGAGATCGCGCGGCTGCTGCGCTCTGTGGCGCAGTTCCCGGCGCGGAGCCACCTGGTCGGCGCCTATGCGCTCGGCAAGGCGCAGCGGATCATCCGCCTGCTGCGCGAGGCGGGCTGGGACCGGCCCATCTATGTGCACGGCGCCCTGGAGCGGCTGAACGCGCTCTATGCGCGGCACGGGATCGACCTGGGGCCGCTAGAGCCCGCCACCGGCGGCAGGAAGGAGGCGTTCGCAGGCCAGATCATCATCGCCCCGCCGTCCGCCACCCAGGACCGCTGGAGCCGCCGGTTCCCCGATCCGGTGACCGCGTTCGCGTCGGGCTGGATGCAGATCCGCGCCCGGGCCCGCCAGCGCGGTGTCGAACTGCCGCTGGTGATTTCAGACCACGCCGACTGGGACGAACTGACCGCCACCGTCGACGAGCTGCGTCCCGGTGAACTGTGGATCACCCACGGGCGGGAAGAGGCCCTGGCGCGGTGGGCGGACCTGCACGGCGTGCCGGCGCGGGCCTTGGCGCTGGTGGGCTATGAGGAGGAGGACGATGGTTGATCCCTCTCTTCGTCCGATTGTCCCGGCGAACGCGGGGACCCAAGCGGCGCCTCCGCGTCCAAGGCGCCAGCTCAGCTTGGACCCCGGCTTTCGCCGGCGTGAGCGGAGTTAGAGTTGCGCGCCTTCGCAGACCTCCTCGACCGGCTGTCGCTGACGGCGTCGCGCAACGCCAAGCTGACCCTGGTGCGCGACTACCTGCGGGTGACACCCGACCCGGACCGCGGCTGGGCGCTGGCGGCCATGACCGGGGACCTGAGCTTCGACGCGGCCAAGCCGGCGTTCATCCGCAAGGCGGTGGAAGAGCGGATGGACCCGCAGCTCTTCTGGTGGTCCTACGACTATGTGGGCGACCTGGCCGAGACCGTGGCCCTGGTCTGGCCGGCCAGGCCGGGCGCCAACCGCGAGCCGCAGCTGTCCGAGGTGGTGGATGCACTGCGCGGCGCGACGCGGGCCGAGGTACAGACGCTGATCGAGGGGTGGCTGGACGCGCTGCAGCCCACCGGGCGCTGGGCGCTGTTGAAGCTGATGACCGGCGGCCTGCGGGTGGGGCTGACCGCGCGATTGGCCAAGCGGGCGGCGGCGGATATGGGCGCGGAGCCCGTGCCGGCCGCGGAGATCGAGGAGCTGTGGCACGCACTTCATCCGCCCTACGAGGACCTGTTCGCCTGGCTGGAGGGCCGTGGCGAACGGCCGTCGTCGGAGAACCCCGGCCGCTTCCGCCCCGCCATGCTGGCCCAGGCGATCGACGAGGCTGTGGATTTCGCCAGGCTCGACCCCGCCGACTATGCCGCCGAGTGGAAGTGGGACGGCATCCGGGTCCAGGCGGTGAACGAGGGCGGGGTGCGCCGGCTCTACACGCGGACCGGCGACGACATCTCCAGGAGCTTTCCCGACGTGGTCGGCGCCCTTGAAGCCGAGGGCGTGATCGACGGCGAGCTCTTGGTCATGCGCGAGGGCAAGGTGGCCTCCTTCGCCGACCTGCAGCAGCGACTCAACCGCAAGACCGTCGACGCCAAGGCCCTGGCCGCCTTCCCGGCCGCGATCCGCGCCTATGACCTGCTGTCCGAAGGCGCCGAGGACACGCGGCCCCTGCCCTTCGCCGAACGCCGCAAGCGCCT
>DASRRU010000347.1:0-15471 GCA_035656795.1 Phenylobacterium sp.
CCTAAACCCGCCAAGGGTGCGGGTGGCGACGGCCCAAAAGCCGGCAGTGGGGACGACCTGCTCAAGTACTATCGCGACATGCTGCTGATCCGCCGCTTCGAGGAGCGGGCGGGCCAGCTCTACGGCATGGGGCTGATCGGCGGCTTCTGCCACCTCTACATCGGCCAGGAAGCCATCGCGGTCGGCGTGCAGGCGGCCCAGAAGCCGGGTGACCAGGTGATCACCGGCTATCGCGAGCATGGCCACATGCTGGCCTGCGGCATGGACCCCAAGGCGGTGATGGCGGAGCTGACCGGTCGCGCCTCCGGCTCGTCGCACGGCAAGGGCGGGTCGATGCATATGTTCTCGACGGAAGCCAATTTCTACGGCGGCCACGGCATCGTCGGGGCGCAGGTGAGCCTGGGCACCGGCCTGGCGCTTGCCAACCGCTACCGCGACGACAAGCGGGTGACCTTCACCTACTTCGGCGACGGCGCCGCCAACCAGGGCCAGGTCTACGAAAGCTTCAACATGGCCGAACTCTGGAGCCTGCCGGTCGTCTACGTCATCGAGAACAACCACTACGCCATGGGCACCTCTATCGACCGCTCGTCGTCGGAGACGCACCTCTACAAGCGCGGCGCCTCGTTCCGGATTCCGGGCGAAGAGGTCGACGGCATGGACGTACTCGCCGTGAAGGCCGCCGCCGAAAAGGCCGCCGAACACGCCCGCTCCGGCAGGGGGCCCTACATCCTGGAAATGAAGACCTACCGTTACCGCGGCCACTCGATGAGCGACCCGGCCAAGTACCGCACGCGCGACGAGGTCGACGAGGTGCGCAAGACCCGCGATCCCATCGACCACGTCGAGGAGATCCTGGAGAAGAAGGGCTGGGCCGACGAGGCCTCGCTGAAGGCTATCGACGCCGAGGTGAAGCGCATTGTCGCCGACGCCGCCGAATTCGCCCGCACCTCGCCCGAGCCGGACCCGAAGGAGCTCTATACGGACGTCTATACGGTCGCGTCCGAAGAGGTGACGGCATGACCGACGTTCTGATGCCGGCGCTCTCCCCGACCATGGAGGAGGGCACCCTCGCCAAGTGGCACGTGAAGGTTGGCGACAAGGTGCGGTCCGGCGACGTGATCGCCGAGATCGAGACCGACAAGGCCACCATGGAGGTCGAAGCGGTCGATGAGGGCGTCGTTGAAGAGATCCTGGTGCCTGAGGGCTCCGAAGAGGTGAAGGTCAACACCCCGATCGCGCGCCTGTCCGGCGAGGACAGCGCCTCTGCGGCGCCGGCCCCCAAGCCGGAGCCCGCTCCCGAACCCAAGGCTGAAGCCGCTGCTCCGGCCTCCCGCGCCGAGGCGTCGGGCGATCCTGAGCGCAAGCCGCCGGAAGCCGACGCCAAGCCGCGCGCCGAGGGCGAGGGCGCAACGCCTCTCGCCCCCGCTCAGACGCTGAAGGACCCGGAGCTTCCGGAAGGGACAAAGCTGGTCAGGATGACGGTGCGCGACGCCCTGCGCGATGCGATGGCCGAGGAGATGCGCCGCGACAAGGACGTGTTCCTGATGGGCGAGGAAGTCGCCCAGTACCAGGGCGCCTACAAGGTCAGCCGCGAACTGCTGCAGGAGTTCGGCGACAAGCGCGTGGTCGACACCCCGATCACCGAATACGGCTTTGCGGGCCTGGGCGTCGGGGCGGCCATGGCCGGCCTGAAGCCGATCGTCGAGTTCATGACCTTCAATTTCGCCATGCAGGCCATTGATCATATTATCAATTCAGCCGCCAAGACGCTCTATATGTCCGGTGGCCAGATCAAGACCTCCATCGTCTTCCGCGGGCCCAACGGCGCCGCGGCCCGGGTCGGCGCCCAGCACAGCCAGGACTACGCCGGCTGGTACGGCCACGTGCCCGGCCTGAAGGTCATCGCGCCCTATGACGCGGCCGACGCCAAGGGCCTGCTGAAGGCCGCCATCCGCGACCCGAACCCCGTCGTCTTCCTCGAGAACGAGATGATGTACGGCCTGGAGTTCGACGTGCCCGAGGGCATCGACTGGGTCCTGCCGATCGGCAAGGCCAAGGTCCGCCGGGAAGGAACCGGCGTCACGCTCGTCGCCTATTCCCGCATGGTCGGCTTCTGTCTGCAGGCCGCCGAGAAGCTGGCGGAAGAGGGCATCGACGCCGAGGTCATCGACCTGCGCACCATCCGCCCGATGGACATCGGCACGGTGGTCGAAAGCGTCAAGAAGACCAACCGCCTGGTCACCGTCGAAGAAGGCTGGGGCCCGATGGGCGTCGGCGCCGAGGTCGCGGCCCGGGTGGTTGAACTGGCCTTCGACTACCTCGACGCCCCGCCGGCCCGTGTCCACCAGGAGGACGTGCCGCTGCCCTACGCGGCCAACCTGGAGGCCCTGTCGTTGCCCTCGGTCGACAAGATCGTGAAGGCGGCCAAGGCGGTCAGCTACAAATGAGCGTTGGGCAAATGAGCGAGAGCCCATTCACCTGGCATGCCGGCGGCTGCCACTGCGGCGGGGTGCGCTTCGAGGTGGCCCTGCCGGCGACCGTCGAGGCCCAGACCTGCAACTGCTCCATGTGCGAGAAGACCGGCTTCGTGCACATCATCGTCCCGGAGAGCCGCTTCCGGCTCACCAAGGGCGCCGAGCGGCTGGCCGAGTACACCTTCAACACCCGCGTGGCGAAGCACCTGTTCTGCGCCGACTGCGGCATCAAGGGCTTCTACCGCCCGCGCTCCAACCCCGACGGCTGGAGCGTCAACGCGCGCTGCCTGGATTCCACCGACGGCATCGATCTGCGGATCGAAGCCTTCGACGGCAAGAACTGGGAAGCCAACGCCGCGGAACTCGCCCATCTGTCCAAGGAGCCCGCATGAGCATCGACATCCTGATGCCGGCGCTCTCTCCGACCATGGAGGAGGGCACGCTGGCCAAGTGGCACGTGAAGAAGGGCGACCAGGTCAGATCCGGCGACGTGATCGCCGAGATCGAGACCGACAAGGCCACCATGGAGGTCGAAGCCGTCGACGAAGGCGTGATCGAGGACATCCTGGTCGCCGAAGGCACGGAGGGCGTGAAGGTCAACGCCCCGATCGCGCGCCTATCTGGAGAGGATTCCGGCGCGTCAGCCGCACCGGCGCCCAAAACCTCACCCGAAGCGAAGATTTCGGGGGAGGGGGCGCTGCCGCCCGCTCAGAGCACGGCCCCAACGTCCCCTCCGTCGGCTCCGCCGCCACCTTCCCCGCAGGCGGTTGAGGCTTCGAAATCATCGACTGCGAAGTCAGACGGGCAACGCATCTTCGCCTCGCCGCTGGCGCGGCGGATCGCCGAGCAGAAGGGCCTGGATCTCTCTGCTGTGACGGGCTCGGGCCCACACGGGCGGATCGTCAAGGCGGATGTGGACGCCGCCCAGCCCGGGCAGGCGAGGGCTCCGGCCACCGCTGCGGCCGGACAACCCCAACCGCAGCCGGCCCAGACGCCGGTCGCCGCGCCACGCCAGGTCCAGTCCCTGGAGCAGATGGGCATTCCGCCCGGAAGCTACGACCTGATCCCGCTGGACGGCATGCGCAAGACCGTCGCGCGGCGGATGACCGACAGCTTCCGCGACGTACCGCACTTCCCGCTGACCATCGATATCGAGATCGACGCCCTCTTGGCCGCACGCGCCAAGATCAACGCCATGCTGGAGAAGTCCGGTGTGAAGGTCAGCGTCAACGACATGGTGATCAAGGCCGCGGCCGTGGCCCTGATGCAGGTCAAGGAGGCGAACGCCTCCTACACGCCCGAAGGCATCGCCCTGCACCACCACGCCGACATCGCCATGGCGGTGGCGGTGCCCGGCGGGCTGATCACGCCCATCATCCGGGCTGCGGAAACCAAGGGCCTCAGCGCAATCGCCGTCGAGGCCAAGGACCTGGCCGAGCGGGCGCGGACCAGGAAGCTGAAGCCCGAAGAATTCCAGGGCGGCACCTTCTCGGTCTCCAACCTGGGCATGTTCGGGATCAAGTCCTTCGCCTCGATCATCAACGAGCCGCAGGGCGCCATCCTGTCGGTGGGCGTGGGCGAGAAGCGGCCCGTGGTGCGCGGCGACCAGTTGGCCATCGCCACGGTGATGAGCGTCACACTGACCTGCGATCATCGGGTCGTGGATGGCGCGACCGGCGCACGCTGGCTCGCCGCCTTCAAGCCGCTGCTTGAAGACCCGATCACCATGATCGTCTGAAGGTGAGCGCCATGAGCATCTACGACTTCAGCGCCCAGACCCTCGACGGCAAGCCCGCGCCCCTGTCCGATTGGCAGGGCCAGGTGGTGCTGATCGTCAACACCGCGTCCAAGTGCGGCTTCACCCCGCAGTACACCGGCCTGGAGGCGCTCTATCGGAAGTACAAGGAGCGTGGCTTCACGGTGCTGGGCTTCCCCTGCAACCAGTTCGGGTCGCAGGAGCCGGGCAGCGCCGAGGAGATCGCCAGCTTCTGTTCGCTGACCTACGATGTGGACTTTCCGATGATGTCCAAGATCGACGTCAATGGGCCGCAGACCCACCCGCTCTACGCCTGGCTCAAGCACGAGAAGAAGGGGCTGCTGGGCTCCGAGGGCATCAAGTGGAACTTCACCAAGTTCCTCATCGACCGCACCGGTGAGGTGAAGGGCCGCTTCGCGCCCACCGACACGCCGGAGTCGCTGGAAGGCGCCATCGAGGCGCTCCTCTGATGGCTGACGAGGCAAAACAGGGCGGCTTCGACATCGTCATCGTGGGCTCGGGCCCCGGCGGCTATGTGACCGCCATCCGCGCCGCGCAGCTCGGCATGAAGGTGGCGATCGTCGAGCGTGAGCTCCTGGGCGGCATCTGCCTGAACTGGGGCTGCATCCCGACCAAGGCCCTGCTTAAGTCCGGCGAGGTCTACGAACAGCTCGATCACCTGGCCGACTACGGCCTGTCGGTGGAAAAGCGCGGCTTCGACTTCGGGGCCGTCGTGAAGCGCTCGCGCAAGGTCGCCGCCCAGTTGAACGCCGGCGTCGCGTTCCTGATGAAGAAGCACAAGGTCGAGGTGGTGGAGGGGACCGCCACGCTGACCAAGGGGAGCCCGGCTCCGAGCGTGGTCGTGGCCCTCAAGGCCGGCGGCTCTCGGACCCTGAGCGCCAAGCACGTGATCCTGGCCACCGGCGCGCGGGCCCGCACCATCCCGGCCGTGGGCCTGGAGCCGGACGGCGAGCGGGTCTGGACCTATCGCGAGGCGCTGGCGCCCAAGTCCGCGCCCAAGAGCCTGATCGTCATCGGCTCCGGCGCCATAGGCATCGAATTCGCGAGCTTCTACAGGGCCTTGGGCTCGGATGTTACGGTGATCGAAGCCCTGCCGCGCATCCTGCCGGTGGAAGACGAGGAAGTCTCCAAGGCGGCCCACAAGGCCTTCGAGAAGCGCGGGCTGAAATTCCGCGTCCCCGCCAACGTCAAGAAGCTAACCAAGACCAAGTCCGGCATCGCCGTCGAAATCGAGGCGGGGGGCAAGACCGAGACACTCGAGGCCGACGTGGCCATCGTCGCCGTCGGCATCGTCGGCAATGTCGAGGACCTGGGACTGGAAGCGCTCGGCGTGAAGGTCGAGAAGACCCACATCGTCGCCGACAAGCACGGCGCGACCGGCGTGCCCGGCCTCTACGCCATCGGCGACGTGGCCGGTCCGCCCTGGCTGGCGCACAAGGCCAGCCACGAAGGCGTCCACTGCGTCGAGCACATCGCGGGGCTCAAGCCCACCAACATCGAAAGCCCGATTCCCGGGTGCACCTATTCGACGCCGCAGATCGCGTCAGTGGGCCTGACCGAAGCCCAGGCCAAGGAACAGGGGCGCGAACCCAAGGTCGGCCGCTTCCCGTTCCGGGTGAACGGCAAGGCCATCGCCGCGGGCGAGACCGAGGGCTTCGTGAAGACGGTGTTCGACGGCAAAACCGGGGCCTTGATCGGCGCCCACATGATCGGCGCCGAGGTCACCGAGATGATCCAGGGCTTCACCCTGGCCATGACCCTGGAAGCCACCGAAGCCGAACTCCAGGCCACCGTCTTCCCCCACCCGACCATGAGCGAAGCGATGCACGAGGCATCGCTCGATGCCTACGGGATGGTGCTGCACATCTGAGGCGGCCGATTGCAGCCTGGCCGCAATCGCCCTATATCGCCGGCTTCGAACTTGGGAGGCCTGACCATGGAACGCGCGACGAACACCCGCTTCGCCCCGCTCATCCAGGTTTCCAGGTTCAACCATGCCAGCCCCCGCGTTCGCCTACGTCACCCTCGACAGCCTTTCCGCCACCACGCCTGACGGCCGCCCGCTCTTCCACGACCTGAGCCTTTCCTTCGGAGCCGAACGGACCGGCCTTGTCGGCCGGAATGGCGCCGGCAAGACCACCTTGCTGCGGCTGATCCTGGGCGAGGCTCAGCCTACGTCCGGACGCGTGACCGTGGGGGGCCGCATCGGGCTTCTGCGTCAGAATCTCACTCCAGACGCCTCGGCCGCGACCTTGGCCGTCCTCCTGGGCGTCGAGGCGGATCTCGCACGGCTCACCCGCATAGAGGCGGGTCTCGGTGGCGAGGCGGACCTGGCGGAAGCCGACTGGACCCTGCCCAGCCGGGTGGACGCGGCTTTAGGGCAGGTGGGCCTGGGCGGCCTGGACCCCTCGCGCGCCGTCGCCAGCATGAGCGGCGGGCAGACCACTCGCGCCGCGCTCGCCGCCCTGTTGATCGCCGCGCCAGACCTCATCCTGCTGGACGAGCCCACCAATAACCTGGACGCCGAAGCGCGCGAACTGGTGGCGTCTGTCCTGCAGGGCTGGAAGGGGGGAGCGATCGTGGTCAGCCACGACCGGGCGTTGCTGCGCGGCATGGACCGCATGGTGGAGCTTTCGTCCCTGGGCGCCACCGTCTACGGCGGCGGCTTCGATCTATACGCCGCGCGCAAGGCGGAAGAGGAGGCCGCGGCGACCCGGGAACGAGAGGCCGCCGAGCGCCGGGTCACGCGCGTCAGCCGCGAGGCGCAGGAGGCCCGGGAGCGGAAGGCCCGCCGCGACGCCGCCGGACGACGCCAGGCGGCCAAGGGCGGCGAGCCACGCATCGTGCTGGGCGCAATGGCGGAGCGCGCCCAGATGTCGGGGGCCCGCGAAAGCCAGGTGACGCAAAAGCTGGCCCAGGAGGCCGCCGAGCATCTGGCCGAAGCGGAGGCCCGGGTCGAACGGAAGCGCGGTCTCGCGTTCGAACTTCCCTCCTCGGGCCTGGCGAACAGCAAGACCGTCCTGACCTTCAAGGACGTAGGGTTTGCCTATATGGGCGGCCCTCCGATCCTTTCGAATCTTTCGTTCCAGATTACGGGCCCGGAGCGCGTCGCCGTGCGCGGCCCGAACGGCGCCGGCAAGACGACGCTCATCCGCCTGGCCACGGGCGAACTTCCTCCCAGGACAGGACAGGTGATCCAGGGCGCGCGCTCGGCCCTTTTGGACCAACGCGCCGCGATCCTGCGCGATGGGGAGACCCTGGTCGAGGCCTTCCGCCGGCTGAACCCGCAGGCGACTGAGAACGCCGCGCGCGCCGCCCTGGCGAGGTTCTTGTTCCGCAACACCGCGGCGGACAGCGCCGTCGGCGGCTTAAGCGGCGGCGAGCGTCTGCGCGCGGCGTTGGCCTGCTTGCTCCTGGCCAGCGAGCCGCCGCAACTGCTCGTCCTGGACGAACCCACCAATCACCTGGACCTCGAATCTGTCAGGGCCATCGAGGCGGCGCTGCGCGGCTACGACGGCGCGCTGCTGGTGGTAAGTCATGACGAGGATTTCCTCGAAGGGATCGGCGTCGCCAGCGCGGTCTGGCCGCATCTGCCGGCGCCCTAGGCCGCCCGGCGCATCTCCGCATCTACGATCCGCTGCAGGGCGACGTAGTCGGTCTTGCCGGTGCCCAGGACCGGGATCTCCGGCACTCGGATGATCTTGCGCGGCACGGCGATCTCGGGTGCGCCGATCGACTGGGCGTGGCGGATCAGGGGGGCGGTGTCGGCGTCCATGCGGTCGGTGACCAGGACCAGGCGCTCGCCTTTCTTCGGGTCGGGCAGGGAGACCACCGCGTGGCGGCCGTCGGGCCAGACCGCGCAGGCCAGATCTTCGGCGGCGGTCAGGGACACCATCTCACCGCCGACCTTGGCGAAACGCTTCACCCGGCCCTTGATCCGGATCCAGTTGTCCTCGGTCATCGAGACCACGTCGCCGGTGTCGTGCCAGCCGTCGACCGGCGCGTCGACGCCGCCGCCCGGCGTCAGATAGCCCGCCATGACGTTGGGTCCGCGGACATAGAGCTTGCCGCCGCCGGGAATGCCCTCGACCGGCTCCAGGCGCGTCTCGATGCCCGGCAGCAGGCCGCCGACCGTGCCGCGCCGGTTGTCGGCGGGCTTGTTGACGGCGATCACCGGTGAGGCCTCGGTGGCGCCATAGCCCTCCAGCACCGGCACGTCGCCGAACCGCTCGGCGATCAGGTTGTGGGTCTCCTCGCGCACCTTCTCCGCGCCGCAGACGATGAAGGCCAGGCCTGAAAGCTCGTCGCGCTCCGCCGAGCGGGCGTACTGGTTCACGAAGGTGTCGGTGGCCAGCAGGATCGAGGCCTTGGTGTCCTTCACCAGCGGCGGGATCTGCTTGATGTGCAGCGGCGAGGGGTACTGGAAGGCCTTCATGCCGGTGAGGATCGGCAACAGGGCGCCGCCGGTCAGGCCAAAGCAATGGAAGGTCGGCAGGGGATTGAACATCACCCAGTCCGGATTGAGCGGGATGTGGGCGGCGATCTGCTGGACGTTGGCGACCAGGTTCTCCTGGCTGAGCATCACCCCGCGCGGGGCGCCGAAACTGCCCGAGGTGAACAGGATCACACCCGCGTCGGAGGGCTTGGTCGCCGCTCGGAACCGCTTCGGGAAGGCGCCAGCCGTGGCGGCGAACAGCCGGTCCGCCAGCCCAACGGAGGCGCGCACGTCCTCAAGGTAGGTGACCGTGGTCAGGGTCTCCAGGGCATCGATCAGGTCGTGCAGCTTGCCTTGTTCGACGAAGCGGTGGGAGGTCAGCACCCGTTTCACCCCGGCCAGCTCGCAGGCCGCCTTCAGGTTGCGGATGCCGGCCGTGAAGTTGAGCATCGCCGGCGTGCGGCCGAAGGCGTGCAGGGCGAAGAAGGTGACCACGGCCGCCGAGCTGGCCGGCAGCATCACGCCCACCCGCTCGCGGGGCTTCGTGAACCCCGCGATCTTGCGGCCCAGCGCGAAGGCCGCCCGGATAAGATCGGTGTAGCTCAGGGGATTGCGTTCCTGGTCCTCCAGGATCGGCTTCTTGGCGCCGTAGGTCTGGCGCGCATCCACCAAGGCGTCGAACAGGCTCGTCTGCGCCTGGCGGGCGTCAAAAGTACGCTGCAAGAGCCTCTCGCCTCCCATCTTTCTTATCGTTGCGGCAAGCCTACCGGCTGGTCACGCAGATGAAAAGATTGGTTACAGGGCGTGACTTGTCGGGCTGCCTGCCTGGCGCCGACAGACTCTTGCCTTGATCCCGAGCCCCTGACCGCCGATTTAGGGGCCATGGCCGTGGTCATCGACAATCTCTCGGGCGCGATCCGCCCGCGCCACCCGGAAAAGCAGGCGAATCCGGAGACGCCGTTGCTGCGCAAGCCCGAGTGGCTGCGCGTGCGCGCGCCGGGCTCCGCCGGCTACAACGCTACCCGCGACATCGTGAAGGCCAACGGCCTGGTCACGGTTTGCGAGGAGGCGGCGTGCCCGAACATCGGGGAGTGCTGGTCGAAGAGCCACGCCACCATGATGATCATGGGTGAGACCTGCACCCGGGCCTGCGCCTTCTGCAACGTCGCTACCGGCAAACCCAATCCGCTGGACCCCACCGAGCCCGCCCGCGTCGCCGACGCCGTGGCCAAGATGGGGCTGAAGCACGTGGTCATCACCTCGGTGGACCGCGACGACCTTTCCGACGGCGGGGCAGGGCACTTCGCCGCCGTCGTGCGCGCGATCCGCGCCGCAGCGCCCGGTACGACCGTCGAGATCCTCACCCCGGACTTCCTGCGCAAGCCCGTCGAGGCGGCGTTCGAGGTGATCGATTCCAAGCCCGACGTTTTCAATCACAACCTGGAGACCGTGCCGCGGCTCTATCTCTCGATCCGCCCGGGCGCGCGCTATTACCACTCGCTGCGCCTGCTCGAGCGGGTCAAGGAGCGCGATCCGACCCAGTTCACGAAGTCCGGCGTCATGGTCGGCCTTGGCGAGACCAAGGAAGAGGTCATGCAGGTGATGGACGACATGCGCTCCGCCGGGGTCGACTTCATCACCATCGGCCAGTACCTCCAGCCCACCCGCAAGCACGCTCCGATTGACCGGTTCGTGCACCCGGACGAATTCCACGCCTATGAGGAAATCGCCCGGGCCAAGGGCTTCCTGATGGTCGCGGCAAGCCCGCTCACGCGGTCTTCGCACCACGCCGGCGAGGATTTCGCCCGCCTTCAGGCCGCCCGCGCCGCGAAGGATGCGGCCTGAAGCACCACGTCACCAAGCGCCTGCCCTACGCCCCGGCCCAGCTCTTCGCCCTGGTGGGCGACGTCATGGCCTACCCCGAGTTCGTGCCCTGGATCACCGCCATGCGCACCTGGAACGCGCGCGACCTTGGCGAAGGCATGGAAACGCTGGATGCGGAGGCCGGCGTCGGCTTCTCCTTCCTGAAGGAGCGGTTCTCGACCCGCGTGCGCCGTGACGCAGGCCAGCGCCAGATCGACGTCACCCTGTTGTCCGGCCCCTTCAAGCGGCTCGCCAACCGGTGGCGGTTCTTTGAGGACGGGGAGGGCCAGACCCGGGTCGAGTTCGACATCGACTTCCAGTTCAAGTCGCGCCTGCTCGACACCCTGCTCAGCGCCAACTTCGCCCATGCGGTGGAGCGCCTGATGACCTGCTTCGAAAGCCGCGCGAAGGCGCTCTATGGCGCTGGCGAACCCGCCGCCGAAGCGCCGAAAGAGCAGCCCTCCGGCATCTAAATCTTGGTGGACGCCATCTTCACCTTGCTTGTTAGCAGGTCTGCAATGTGCACGCGCAAGACTCCACGTCCGATCCAAAGGTCGCCTGGGAGAGGCTAGTGCTGTTGTTCTGGAGGATTTACGCGGTCGCCTACTTGGTGTTTGCCGTCTCGATCCTGCCCCCGACGCTCGGAAGGCTTCCACACCTTTCGCCGATCGATATCCTCGACATGCTCGTCTTCACCCCGATCGCCGTGGTGGGGCTGTGGTCTGCCGCCTATCGGCACCTGAGCCTGCCGATCAACACCTGGAAGATGCTGCTGTTCATCTCGGTGTTCTGGCGCGCGCTGTTTGTCGGCAACATCATTCTGTTCAACGACCTGGTGGGCAAGGTGCACTCGGGCCTGGTGTTCCTCAACGGCCGAATGGCGCCCGCCGCCGCCAACGGCGTGATGGTCGCAGGCCTGGCCGTCGGCTTCCTCGTCGGAAGCTTCCTGGTCGTACCGCCCTTGATCGCCCTCTACCGCAACGCCTACGGCGATGAGAGCCTGCTGAAGCTCATGTCGCCGATGCGCGCGCGTCAGGCCGCCTAGACCCCGTCGGCCTCAGGTCATGCGGTCGCGCAGCATCTGCAGGGCCGATTGGACGGCGGCGAGCTGGATGTCGATCCGCTCGTCCAATTCGAAGAACTCATGGCGGTGCTGCAGGCCATGATTGGTTCGCGCCGTGGCGATATGGACCGTGCCCACCGGCTTCATCGGCGTGCCGCCGGCAGGACCGGCGACGCCGGTGATCGCCACGGCCACGTGGGCGTTGGAGTTCTCCAGCGCGCCTTCGGCCATCATTCGCGCCACCGGCTCGGAGACCGCGCCCAGGTCGGCGATCAGGTCGCCGGGGATGCCGAGCAGTTCCTGCTTCGCGCGGTTGGAATAGGTGACGAACCCGCGTTCGAACACGTCGGAGGCGCCCGCCACCTGGCAGATCGCGCCGGCCACCAACCCCCCGGTGCAGCTCTCGGCTGTGACGATGCGCAGCGAGCGCTCGCGAGCCTCGTCGACCAGCAGGCGGGCCAGGGTCACGATCTCGAGCGAAAACATGCGCAGGGCCTCGTCTGACGGCGAATGGGTTCGGCGACCAGAGCATCGGATAGGCTGGAGGTTCAAGGCGATTCGAGCACCCCGAGGCCGGCCCACATGACCACGCTCCCCTCCGACGCATCGCCCGGCGCTCGGCCACCGGCCGCCCTGTTCGCGGTCACCGTGTTCGCCAGCGCCGCCCTGGTCTTTCTGGTCGAGCCGATGATCGCCAAGCTGGTGCTGCCCCGACTGGGCGGCAGCCCCTCGGTGTGGAACACCAGCCTGGCCTTTTTCCAGACCGCCCTGCTGGCCGGCTACGCCTACGCACACCTGCTGCAGCGACTGCGCTCCCTGCGCGCCCAGGCCCTGGTACACGGCGCGGCGATGCTGGCCGCCGCGATCGTCCTGCCGCTGCGCATCAACGAGTTGATCGGTCCGCCGTCGTCGCACCATCCGGCGCTGTGGCTGCTGGGCGTGCTGGCGATCTCAGTTGGGGCGCCCTTCGCGGTCCTCTCGGCCACCGCGCCCCTGGTGCAGGCCTGGCACGCGCGGACCTTCGGCGAAGCCGGAGGTCCCGAGACGGCGAACGAGCCCTACGTGCTCTACGCCGCGAGCAACCTAGGTAGTCTGCTGGCCCTGCTGGCCTACCCCCTGATCGTCGAACCGGCCCTGACCCTGCACGCCCAGCGCCTGGGCTGGAGTGGCGGGTACCTGGCCTTCGTCCTGCTGATGGCGGGGCTTGCGATCGGGGTGATCCGGTCCGGCGGCGGCCATGGCGCAGTGTGGCCGGCTCGCGTCGAGGCCCCGCCGATCGCCTGGCGCGAGCGGCTGATCTGGGTGGCCCTGGCGGCAGTCCCCTCCAGCCTGATGCTGGGCGTGACGACCTACATCACCACCGACGTGGCCTCGGCGCCCTTCCTGTGGGTTCTGCCGCTGGCCCTCTACCTGATCACCTTCATCATCGCCTTCCAGGCGAAGCCCGCGATCCGCAACGACCTGACCCTGCTGCTGCAGGCGGCCATGGTGTCGGTGTGCGTGGCGCTGTTGCCGTTCCACGCGAGCCCGTTCGCCCTGCTGCTGCCGGTGAATCTGGCGGCGTTCTTCTTCACCGCGCTGATGTGCCACCAGGCCCTGGTCGCGCGCCGGCCGGCGCCGGAGCGGCTGACGGAGTTCTATTTCTGGATGTCCCTGGGCGGGGTGATCGGCGGATCGTTCAACGCCTTCCTGGCGCCGGTGATCTTCGACAACGTCTGGGAATATCCGCTGGTGCTGGTAGGGGCTTGCCTGCTGCGTCCCTGGGGCGACTGGAAGATCGGCATCTTCACCGCCACCATGCTGATCATGGGGGTCGGAGCCGGCGTGGCGATGCCGATCCTCGACACCTTCGTCGCGCCACATGTCTTCGCGCGACCGGTCTTCGTGGGCTTCACCCAGGCCGATCTCTTCGACATGGCGCTGAAAACCTGCCTGGTCTTTGCGGTCTTCGCCGCCTACTTCGTAAGTCGCCGCGCCTTGCCGTTCTTCGCCGTGATCTTAGTCCTGTGGCTGGGCGCCGAGGGCGCCGCCGACCACACCACCACCGATCACACCTGGCGCAGCTTCTTCGGAATCCTTCGACAGGGAGAGACGCAGGTGCCCGCGCTGGGCGGTCCCACGCGCATGCTCTCGCACGGCACCACATTGCATGGCGCCGAAGCGCTGACGCCGCGCTGGCGTTGCAACCCGCTGGTCTACTACGCGACATCGACGCCGATCGGGCAGGTGTTCCTGGGCGAACAGCAGGCCAAGCCGGCTTTGCGGATCGGCGCGGTCGGCCTCGGCACCGGCTCGGTCGCAGCCTATGTGCGCGCCAGCGACCGGCTGACCTTCTTCGAGATCGACCCCCTGGTGATCAAGATCTCTAGCGACCCCAGGCACTTCGCCTACACCACCCGCTGCGCCCGCGGGCCGGTGAACTATGTGCTGGGTGATGCGCGCCTGACGCTGGCGCAACAGCCGACCGGCGTCTTCGACATCCTGCTGATCGACGCCTTCTCGTCGGACTCGGTCCCGACGCACCTGCTTACGGTGCAGGCTGTGCGGGGGTATCTGACGCACCTGAGACCGGACGGGGTGTTGATCCTGCATCTCTCCAACCGAAACCTGGACCTGAACGGACCTGCCCAGGCGGTGGCCAAGGCGGCCGGTGGGGTCGCGCTGATCCAGCACTTCCGGCCGACACCCGAAACGGACCGTAGCGGCTGGCCCTCTCCCGAGGATGCAGTGATCATCGGTAAGTCCCGCGCGGCGCTGGAGCCGTTCGTCCGCGACCCGCGCTGGAAGCTCACGGACGCCAACGGGGTGAAGCCGTGGACCGACGACTACACCAACCTGTTCGGCGCGCTCTGGCGGCGCTTCCTGCAGAAACTGGACCCCAACAGCGAGGGCTAGAGGGGCGTTTCCACGCAGACCACCGCCTGGGCCATCAGGCCTTCCTCGCGGCCGGTGAACCCCATGCCCTCGGTGGTGGTCGCCTTGACGCTGACGCGGCTGACGGGGAGGCCCAACAGCTCGGCGATGCGCGCGCGCAGGGCGTCGCGGTGCGGGCCAATCTTCGGCCGCTCGCAGATCAGGGTCAGGTCGGCGCTGATCACCTGGCCGCCCTTGGCCTTGGCCAGCTCGACGGCATGGATCAGGAACCGATCGGAGGAAGCCCCCCTCCATTTCGGATCCGATGGCGGGAAGTGCTGGCCGATGTCCCCCTCGGCGATGGCGCCCAGCAAGGCGTCGGTCAGCGCATGCAGGCCCGCGTCGGCGTCGGAGTGGCCGACCAGGCCCCGGTCGTGCGCGATCCGCACGCCCCCCAGCCAGACCTCGGAGCCCGGCCCGAAGCGATGGGCGTCAACACCGAAGCCGGTGCGCATGATCCGCCGTCCACCCGCCAATTGCTCGGCCATCGCGAAATCCTCCGGATAGGTCAGCTTCATGAGCATGGGGTCGCCGGGCGCGAGCGCGATACGACCGCCGGCGGCTTCCACCACCTGGGCGTCATCCGTCGGTTCGGACCCGCCGATCCAGGCCGCGTAGCCTGCTCGCAGACGCCCCAAATGGAAAGCCTGGGGGGTCTGGGCCCGCCAGAGGCTCTCGCGGCTCACGGTCTCGCTCACGGCGCCATCGCCTCGCTTCAGCGTGTCCGGGACCGGCAGGGCGGGGACTGCGCCTTCGGCCGCTTCCAGGGCCGCCAACAAGGTCGCCACATGCGCCCCCGTGACGAACGGTCGCGCCGCGTCATGGATCAGCACCGGCATGTCGTCGGGGCCGGTCAGCGCCGCCAGACCGGTCTGCACCGAAAGGGACCGCGTCGCCCCGCCCGCCACTGCGCTCCAGCCGGAGAGTCCTTGCAGGGCGTCAT
>DASRRU010000348.1:0-2492 GCA_035656795.1 Phenylobacterium sp.
GGCTACGACGCCGACGCCATCCTCGCCGACCTGGATGATCGCGGAATCGCCGCCGTCATCCCACCCAAGCGCAATCGCAAGGTCCAGCCCATCATCGACGGCCATCTCTACGCCCTGCGGAACTTGGTCGAGCGATGCTTCTCGAAGCTCAAGCATAGCCGCAGACTGGCCACCCGATACGACAAGACCGCTGACAGCTACATCGCCTTCATACTCGTCGCCTCAGCCCGACTGTGGATCCGGCACTTCGTCAACAGGACCTAGCACGCCGATCTTAACGTCGCGATGCGCGGACGTCCCCAAGGCCTGCGCCAAAGCGCGTAGCACCTTAGGAGGGTGACCTTGCGGGCCAGTTCGCGGGCTCTGAGCGGTCTGTCTGCGGTTCGGAGGATACGGAGCGCTGTGCGGCTCCAACGCTCGCGCCGGGCCTTGAGGGCCGCACAACGGGAATGGCGCCTAGGTCTAGCGCCGGATCGAACATGACCAGCACGGCGGCCAGGTGGGCTAGACCCGTTGCGGCCTGGTTAGAGCCGGGGTTGGCGGTTCGCTGGCCCTTGGCGAGCCCGTATCGGCGGCGCAGGGCATTGATGATGTAGAGGTGCGGGCGACGGGCTTTCATGCCCGAAATGTGGGGTCAGCCTCAGTTTTTGGCTTCCACCGCTTGCGCCATAATACCGCGCATTACCGCGAATTATCTTTTGTCGGGGCAGGGTTGGGGGGAAAAGGGCGGCGGAGACGGATTCACGCTGGGGGGCCGCCCGCCGTCCTGGAGTCTGACGCTTGATCGCCCTCTTCGCCGCCGCTTCCGTGGCGCTCGCCCCGCCGGACCTGTCGCACCTGCCGCCGATCACCCGTGAGGCGCAGATCACCTATGTCGACCGCGCGGGCGCGGTGATCGGAGTGCGCGGGGGCAGATTCGCCCCGCCGGTGGACCTGACCCGCCTGCCGCCTTACGTGCCCGCCGCCTTCGTCTCCATCGAGGACAGGCGGTTCTACGAGCACTCGGGGTTCGATCCGGTGGGCATGGCCCGCGCCGTGGTGGCCGACCTCGCCAAGGGCAAGACCCGCGAGGGTGCGTCCACCATCACCCAGCAGCTGGCCCGCAACCTCTACCTCAGCGCCGACCAGACCCTGGAGCGCAAGGCCGACGAGCTGATCATCGCCGTCCAGCTGGAGCGGACCTATTCGAAGAAGCAGATCCTCGCCCTCTATCTCAGCCGGGCCTATTTCGGCTCCGGCGCCTATGGGATCGAGGCCGCCGCCGGGCGCTATTTCAACAAGCCCGCGTCGAAACTGACCATCCGCGAGGCGGCGACCCTGGCGGGCGTGCTGAAGTCGCCGACCAACTACGACCCGGCCGACCAGCCGGAGAAATCGGCCCAGCGCACCGCCCTGGTGCTGGGCGCCATGGCCGAGACCGGCGCCATCACCGCGGCCGAGCGCGACAAGGCGCTCGAGCAGACCCCGAAGGTCTGGAAGACCGCCGCAACCGCGCCGGCGCAGTACTTCATCGACTGGGTGGACGCCCAGACCCGGGCCGCGATCGGCCCAACCACCAAGCAGGATATCGTGGTGGAGACGACGCTGGACCTGCCCAGCGAGATCGCCGCCAACGAGGCGATCAAGGCGACCACGACGAAATTCGCCAAGCAGGGCGTCAAGCAGGCCGCCGTGGTCTCGCTGGACGGCTCGGGCCGGATGCGCGTGCTGGTCGGCGGCGACGACTATTACAAGGCGCCCTTCAACCGCGCCGTCGACGCCCACCGCCAGGCCGGATCGGCCTGGAAGCCCTTCGTCTACACCGCCGCCATGGAGGCCGGGCGCACCCCCGACCTCACCGTGGTGGACGAGCCGGTGACCATAAACGGCTGGTCGCCGCGCAACTACGAGCCGGACTTCATGGGCGAGATCACCCTGGAGACGGCGCTGGCGCACTCGATCAACACCGTCGCCGCGCGGCTGGCCGACGAGGTGGGGCGCAACAACGTGGCCGCCGTCGCGCAACGGATGGGCATCGTCTCCCAGGTCAACACCGACCCGGCGATGGCGCTGGGCACCACGCTGGTGACGCCGCTGGAGATGGCCACGGCCTACGACACCTTCGGCAACGGCGGCTATCGCATCGCGCCCTACGGCATCGAGCGGATCCGCACGACCGGCGGCCAGGTGCTGTTCCAGCACAAGGTCCAGCTCGCCTCGATTGCGGTGGCCAACCCGTCGCTGGACGAGATGCAGCGGATGATGCGCACGGTGATGGCGGTCGGCACCGGGACCCACGCCAATATCGTGGGCTACGACCTGGCCGGGAAGACCGGCACGACCTCGGACTACAAGGACGCCTGGTTCTGCGGCTACACCGGCGGGATCACCACGGTGGTCTGGACCGGCCGCGATGACGCCAAGCCGATGGTCAGGATCACGGGCGCCACCGCCCCCTCGGAAATCTGGCGCACCTACATGGCCCAGGCCCTGAAGCGCCTGCCCAACGGGCC
>DASRRU010000349.1:0-12652 GCA_035656795.1 Phenylobacterium sp.
GCTCGACATGTCGAAGATCGAGGCCGAGCGGTTCGAATTGGCGCGCGAGGATTTCGACGCCCGCGACGCCATCGCCGCGGTGCTGCGCCTGATGCGTGGCCAGGCCGACCGGGCCGGGATCAGCCTGAAGGGCGAGCTGGCGGCCGGGTCGCTGGAGGCCGAGGCGGACCGGCGCGCGATCAAGCAGATCGCCTTCAACCTGATTTCCAACGCCCTCAAGTTCACGCCCCGGGGCGGTTCGGTGACGGTGTCGGCGCGGCCGGACGGGGACGTGCTGGAGATCGCGGTCAGCGACACCGGGGTCGGGATCTCGGCCGACGACCTGGCGCGGCTGGGACGGCCCTACGAGCAGGCGGGCGGCGCGGAGCAGAAACAGGCCGGCGCCGGCCTGGGGCTATCGCTGGTGCGGGCGTTCGCGCGCCTGCATGGCGGCGAGATGACCCTGGAGAGCACGCTCGGCGCAGGCACCACGGTCACGGTCAGGATGCCGGTGTTGATCCCTCAGCCTGTGCCGATCCCGCAGGTCCAACCGCGCGTGGCGCGGATCGCGGAGAGGTAGGCGCCAGGGCCTAGCGCCCGGCCACCGCCAGGAAGGCGCGGCCGGCGGCGAAGTCGCCGACTTCCACATAGGCGCGCCGGACCACATCGCCCGGGAACAGGAAATCGATGGCCACGGCCTCGCGCGGGTCCAACGTCGCCAGTTCCACGGCGGCGGCGTCAGGGAAGCGGAACGCCCAGCCGGCGGTCTCGCCCCTGGGCAGCAGGTCCGCGCCGGCCGGCGCGCGGGCCATGGCGGCGTAGCTTTTCTGGGCGGACGAGGGCGGCAGGCGGCGCGCCAGCGGCAGGCCGGCGGTCGCCCCACCGCCGAAGCGGTCCAGGTAGGGCTGGCTGGCGCGCGTGTCGTCGCGCAGCACCAGGCGCGCGGCGTAGGGCTGGGCGCCGTCGGCGAAGACGGCCACGGCGACGAGGCCTTCCTGCCCTTCGCGACCGGCCAGGCCAAAGGCCATGCGGTCATTTCCCGGGCCTAGGCCGAAGCTGGTCTCCTGGGCCAGCCGCCAGCGCGCGGCGCGGCCCAGGTTCCGGTCAGCCGCCCAGCCGGCCACGTCACCGGCGTAGTTCAGCCGGGTCATCCTGGCGTAGCCGGCGAAGGCGTTCTTCACCCGCGCCGCAGCGGTTGCGATGTCGGCGGAATGGCAGTCGGCGCTGCCTGCCTTTGCCCGGGCGGACTGCTCGGTCTGGCGCAAGGCTGCTGTGGAGACCCCGGCGCGCAAGGCTGCGCCCCGGGCCTGCGCCGTCGCCGCAGCGAGCGCCGCGCCCACGTCGGGGGAGAACAGTCCGCAGCGCTGATCCGCCGCCGCCATGACCGCACGCTCGTAGAACAGGTCAGCCGGCTGCGCTTGCGCGAAGCCGGGCAGAACGGCCGAAGCCGCCGCTAGAAACCCCATCCACCGAGACGCCGGCCGCGCTTTTCTGCGCGAGCTCTTCATGCGTCGTCCGTTTTCGTTCTGGTCACAGGACCATGCCCTGGGGTAGCGCAGGTAGCGTTGCCACACCGTTACCGGCCGCTGGACACTCTGACGCATGCTGCTTTCCACCGACATCTGGGTCAGCGCCCTGATCCGCCGGGCCGAGCTTTCCGGGGCCTTCGGCATGGTCATCCGCAAGGGCGATGCGCGGGCCGGAGCCGTTCTGGTCAAGGTGCTGAACCGCCCGCAGGGCACGGCCCGGCTCTACGCCGAGGCCACGCGCCTGGACGGCGAGCGGGTGTGGATGCAACCGGTCCCGTCCGAACAGGAGAGGGACCTCGACGCCTATATCGAGCGCGCCGCCCGCGTCGATCCGGACGTCTGGGTCGTGGAGGTTGACGACCGCCAGGGCCGTCACTTCCTGACCGAGCCGGTGGAAGGCGGCTGACGCCCAGATACAGCCGCGCGCCCTGTCCCGGCGTTTCTTCGCCGGTTAACCGCCTTCATGCACGCCGGCGTAAGCTTGCCCCAGCGACAACCGTGACTTCGCCCACGAGCTCCTTCGCAAGGTCGCGGCCGCCCCATGCTGTTCCTGCTCAACGACGTTGTCCTTCGCCTCGACGGGATCGCCATGGAGGCCGAACTCGATGGGACGCGGATGTTGCGGCTGTCGTTCCCTGCGATCCTGCAGATGGGCCGGGAGCTTTTCGCGCGCGAGCCGATGGTGCAGCGGACCAATCCCGAGCGCGCGCGGCGGCTGGCCTCCCTGATCACCGCCAAGGCGCCGATGATTAACGCCGCCCTGTTTGTTGCGCCTTCGCTGGGTTGTCCGCCGAGCGAGGTGACGGTTCGCTTCGTCGCCTGCGAGTTCGAGGTGATGGCCCAGCTGCACAACCTGCACCGGGACGGACGGCTGGACGCGAACGGCGTCGATCGGATGATCTGGCGCAGGCTGGCGGCTTAGGGCCGTCGCGTGCTTACCTCGTGGCCCGAGCGGCATGCGAGGTCCCAATGGTCGACAAGATCACCCCTTTCCTGATGTTCGAAGGCCAAGCCGAGGCGGCGCTCGACTTCTATGTCGGCCTGATCCCCGGAGCCGAGGTAAAGCGGCTCGAACACTACGGCCGAGGTGAGCCGGGGGCCGAGGGCAAGGTGCGCATCGCCTTTTTCCATCTCGCCGGGCAGGAGTTCATCTGCCTCGACAGTCCCGTGCATCACGAGTTCAGCTTCACGCCGTCGATCTCGCTGTTCGTGGACTGTGCGGACGAGGCGGAGATCGAGCGGCTCTACGCGGCCCTGGCCGAGGGCGGCGTGGTGCGGATGCCGCTGGACAACTATGGGTTCAGCCTGCGGTTCGGCTGGGTGGACGACCGCTTTGGCGTTTCCTGGCAGCTGAACTTCCCGGCGAGCTGAGCGCCAATCGCGCCGCGGTCATTTGCGAAAGGGCGTCGCACACGCTACCTGCCCCGCCCATGACCACTTCCCCCGCCGCAGAGGCCGCCCGCAGGCGGACCTTCGCGATCATCTCCCACCCTGACGCCGGCAAGACGACGCTGACCGAGAATCTGCTGCTGGCGGGCGGAGCGATCCGTGCGGCCGGCGCGGTGCGGGCGCGTGGCGAGAACCGCCGCACCCGGTCGGACTGGATGAAGATCGAACGCGAGCGGGGCATTTCGGTCTCCGCCAGCGTGATGACATTTGACCACGACGGGTTGATGTTCAACCTGCTGGACACCCCGGGCCACGAGGATTTCTCGGAAGACACCTACCGCACGCTCACGGCCGCCGACGCTGCGGTGATGGTGCTGGACGCGGCTAAGGGAATCGAGCCGCAGACGCTGAAGCTGTTCGAGGTCTGTCGCCTGCGTGACATCCCGATCATCACCTTTATCAACAAGATGGACCGCGAGGCCCAGGACCCGTTCGAGCTGCTGGACGAGGTCGCCTCGAAATTGGCTCTGGATCCTTCGCCGCTCTACTGGCCGGCGGGCTCGGGCGGGCGTTTCAAGGGCATGCTGGACCTGCGCGCCGACAAGTTCCTGCCGTTCATGAAGAAGGGTGGCGGGGCCGTGGGAAATGAGGACGGCCACCCCAAGGCCATCGCCTTCCGCGGCAATGCGGTGGTGAGCTACCTCGACCCCGACGAGCAGGAGGAGCTCTCCGAGAACGCCGAACTCGCGCAGGGGGGGCTCAAGGCTTTCGATCCTCAAGCCTTCCTGGAAGGCCATATGACGCCGGTGTTCTTCGGCTCGGCGCTGCGCCATTTCGGGGTCGACCAGCTGCTGGAGGGCCTGGGCGCCTACGCCCCGCCGCCCAAGGCGGTGGCTGCGGTGAAGAACGGCGAGCCGACCCACGTGGCGCCGGGCGACCGCGAGGTCTCGGGCTTCATCTTCAAGGTCCAGGCGAACATGGACCCCAACCACCGCGACCGGATCGCGTTCCTCCGGCTAACCTCCGGCGAGTTCGAACGCGGAATGAAGCTGAAGGTCCAGAACACCGGCCGTCAGCTCAGCGTCAACGCGCCGATCATGTTCTTCGCCTCCGACCGCGAGCTGGCCGAAGACGCCTTCGCCGGCGACGTGATCGGCATCCCCAACCACGGCGTCCTGCGTGTCGGCGACAGCCTGTCGGAGAGCGGGACGCTACGGTTTGCAGGACTGCCTAACTTCGCGCCGGAGATCCTGCAGCGGGTTCGGGTGAAGGATCCTCTGAAGGCCAAGCACCTGAAGAAGGCCCTGGAAGGCCTGGCGGAGGAGGGCGTGACCCAGCTCTTCCGCCCGACCATGGGCGCGGATTTCATCGTGGGGGCCGTGGGCCAGCTCCAGTTCGAGGTGATGGCCGACCGTCTGGCCAATGAATACCAGCTGGAGGTGATCTTCGAGGCCAGCCCCTATGCGGAGGCGCGCTGGATCGCCGGCGACAAGGCTGACCTGGAGGACTTCCAGGGCAAGCACCGCATGCAGATGGCGGCCGACATCGACGACCAGCCTGTGTTCCTGGCCAAGACCGCCTGGGAGACCGGC
Organism: Phenylobacterium sp.; assembly: GCA_035656795.1. Taxonomy (GTDB): domain Bacteria; phylum Pseudomonadota; class Alphaproteobacteria; order Caulobacterales; family Caulobacteraceae; genus Phenylobacterium. The sequence continues at coordinate 4,490 of DASRRU010000349.1, forward strand.
TATGTCTCCGAACGCTATCCCAAGGTGCGCTTCGAGCGGTCGAAGGAACGGGCCTGAGACCGGTGGCGGGCGCCATGATCTACGGCGCCCCGGCGCCCGGGCTGATCGATGTCCCGGCCGGGGCCGTGCAGCTCTCGCCGCTGATCCCGGGCTCGACGGATATCGCGGGCCTGCCCGATGGATCGGCGAACAGCGCCACGATCCTGGCGCCGCCGGGGACGCTGGAGCGGGACTTCGTGCTGGCCCAGGCGCTGCGCGTGCTGAAGCCCGGCGCGCCGATCATCGCCTTCGCGCCGAAGGACAAGGGCGGTTCGCGGCTGAAGAAGGCCCTGGAGGGCTTCGGCTGCGCCGTCACCGAGGATGCGCGCAAGCATCACCGGTTCTGCCACGCGGTGCGGCCGGGGAAACTCATCGGGCTCGAGGCGGCGATCGAGAGCGGAGCGCCGCGGATCATCGAGACGCTGGGGCTGTGGTCGCAGCCGGGGGTTTTCAGCTGGGACCGGCCCGATCCGGGCAGCCTGAAGCTGCTGGAAGCGTTGCCGGCGCTGAAGGGCCGGGGCGCGGACCTGGGCTGCGGGATCGGGGTGCTGGCGTTGCAGATCCTGGCGTCGCCGGCGGTGACCGCGCTCGCCTGCGCCGACATCGATCGGCGCGCGGTGGACTGTGCTGGCCACAACCTTGACGACCCGCGGGTAAGGGTGGCCTGGGCCGACCTGCGGCGACCGCCGGAGGGGCTCGCGGATCTCGACTTTGTGGTCATGAATCCGCCATTCCACGACGGCGGGGCGGAGGACCGGGCCCTGGGTCAGGGCTTCGTGGCGACCGCGGCTGGGATGCTGCGCCGGGGGGGCGTGTGTTGGTTGGTCGCGAACCGGCACCTGCCCTACGAGGCGGGGCTGAAGGCGGCCTTCGGAAGTGTCACGCTGCGGGCCGAGGGCGGCGGCTACAAGGTCTATGAGGCGCGCAAGTGAGCGCCAAGCCTCCCATGGCGCGGCTCGACCGGCTGCTGGCCAACCTGGGCTATGGTTCGCGGCGCGAGGTCACCGACCTGGTCGCCCGCCGGCAGGTGATGCTGGATGGGGCGGTGGTCAAGGACGCAGGCGCGCGGATCGCGCTCGCCGCCGACCTGCCCGGACGGATGACGGTGTCCGGCCAGCCGCTCGATCCGCCCGCGCCGCTGACCATCCTGATGCACAAGCCGCTGGACGTGGTCTGCTCCCACCGCGAGCCGGGCCGCAGCGTCTATGAACTGCTGCCGCGCCGCTGGCAGGGACGAATGCCGGCGCTGTCGACTGTCGGGCGCCTGGACAAGGACACCTCGGGCCTGCTGCTGGTCACCGACGATGGGCCGTTCCTGCATCGGGTGATCTCGCCCAAGGCGCATGTGGCCAAGCGTTACGTGGCCACTCTCGACCGGCCGCTGCGTGGCGACGAGGCCGAGGTGTTCGCGGCCGGCGCGCTGATGCTGGAGGGCGAAAGCGATCCCCTGGCGCCAGCGGTGCTCGAGGTGAGGGGTCCGAACACCGCGCGGCTGACCATCACCGAGGGGCGCTACCACCAGGTGCGGCGGATGTTCGCCGCCGTCGGCAACCATGTGACCGCACTGCACCGCGACCGAATCGGCGGTCTCGCCCTGCCCGACGACCTGTCCGCCGGCGCCTGGCGCATCCTGACTGCGGCCGAGCAGGCGCAGCTCTTCGCCTGACCGTCACATCACCGGTCGGCGAGTTCTCGAGGAATGCGGGATTCCATCGCGCTTTACTGTGGAAAGTAAGACACGGTTAACCATACATAGGAAATTAACCACTTGTTTACGAAGCCGGCTCCGGCTTTGCTCCTATCCGTCAGGACGCGGGGTCTTCGTCTCATCGCGGGACGCACGGCCAACGGGAGCGGCAGAATGTTTGAGTTGGGGCGCGAGTTCATCAAGCTGTTCGCCGGCGATCGGCTCAAGGGCCACGCGGAGGGCCTGACCGGCGGTGACGCCACCCTGCTCGAACTCCTCGACCTCAATCTTCTGCGCCAGGAGGCCAAGGCCGCCGACGTGGCCGCGGGCCGGATCAGCGCCCAGGACAAGGCTCAGCGCCGGCTCGACGCGGCGGTGGTCTGGCGCGAAGTCGCCCGCCGGTCCGGCGATGCGGTGGCCCTGCGCAAGGCCGCCTGCGCCGCGGAGACCGCCTGTGCGGCGCTCGACCCCCATCGCCGCCCCGACGCCTGGGCCCGCGCCCGCTGCGAGCAGGCGTTTGCGGGCCTGCTCGGCGCCGAACTCTTCGGCGATCCGGGCCTCGACGCCGCGGCGGCCGCCACCTTCCGCGAGGCCCGTGGGGTTGCGCGCGGCGGCCTTTCGGCGGCCCTTGCCGACGTGGGCATCGCCCTGATCGCGGGGCGCGAAGCATTGGGCCAGGGCGACGCCGCTGCGGCCTGGAGCGCCGCGGCGCGCTTCAACGCCCCGATCGCGGCCATGGACGCCATGACCCGCCGTTCCGGCGCCGCGCGGCCGCTGGCGGCGGAGGCGCGGTTGATGCGCGCTGACCTCCTGTGCGGCTGGGGCGCGCGGCTGAAGGACGAGACTCTGTTGCGCGCCGCCATCGATGACGCCGCCGCCGCCGCCGACCGCCTGGATCTGGCCTATGAACCGCTGACCTGGGCCCGCGCCGAGATCCTGCGCGGCCAGGGGCTGGCCCTGTGGGGCGAGGCGACCGGCGATATCGACGCAGTGGCCGCCGGGGCGACGACGCTGGCCGGCGCACTGGACCATCTGACGCGCGACCACAGCCCGCTGGACTGGGCGCGCACCCAGATCGCGCTTGCGCACGCCCTGCAGACGCTGGGCGAGGCCAGCGCCGACGAGCGCGCCTACGAACAGGCTGTGACCTGTTACGATCGCGCCAACCTGGTGCTGAGAGACGCCCCGGCGACGCCCCTGCGCGGCCTGGCGGCCGGTGAGCGGGCCATGTGCCTGGCGCGTTCGGCCGAACTGACAGGCGACCTCGCGGTTCTCGATACGGCGGAGGCGGCGCTGAAGATCGAGCTCTCCGGCCTGCAGCCGCGCCGCGACCCGGTGGCCTGGGCGCTGGTCCAGCTGCATCTGGCCCGGCTCTACGAAGCCCGCGTTGACATCACGGGCAAGGACCGCGGCGAGCGGGCGGCGGCGGTCATGGCGCTGGATGCGGCGCTCGAAGTGTTCGGCGACCACGGCCTGCGCTCGCTGAGCGTCATGGCCGGCGAAGCGCTGGACCGGCTGCGCGCCGGGCCGGCGCCCAAGCGCACCGCCGTCTGACCCCCCGACCTGCGGGGCTTCTCAAACCGTCCGCCGGCGTGTCAAGCTCCTGCCCTCAGGGGAGAGCCATCATGTCCGTCAAGTTCGCCGTCCTTGCCGCCGCCGCCGGCGCCGCGATCGCTGCCTCCGCCGCCGTGAAGGCCGCCGGCGCCGAGGCCGAGCACGCCTGGGTCGATGCCCCGACCGTCGCTGATATGGCCGCGGCCTATCCCGCCCGGGCCAGGGCCGCCGGCGTCGGTGGCCAGGTGGAGCTGACCTGCGAGATGGGCCGAGACGGCCATCCTCGCGATTGCGCCGCCCTGAAAGAGACGCCGAGCGGCTATGGCTTCGGCGCGGCGGCCGCCAGAATCGCCACCAGGCTGAAGGCCAGCGATCTGAGCCTCACCAGGCAGAACATCTTCATTCCGGTCATCTTCGACGCCGCGGTGCTCAAGGGCGAGGCGACGGTGACCAAGCCGGCGTGGGCGGCCATCCCCTCGCCGCAGGACTTCCAGGCGACGTTCCCCAAGACCGAGAACGGCGTGAACCACGTTCGCGTGGTGCTGGGCTGCATGGTCGAGGCGGGCGGGGCCTTGAGCGGCTGTTCCGTGGCGCAGGAGGATCCGCCCGGCCAGGGCTATGGCGCCGGCGCGCTGGCGCTGGCGTCCAAGTTCCGGGTTGGGCCGTGGAGCCAGGACGGGGCGCCGACCGTCGGCGCCCACATCAGGCTGCCGATCCGCTACGAGCTAACGCCCGTCAAACAATAACCGGGACAGGGTCTAACGACCGCGCCACCAGCGCAGGCCAGCCTTCTCACCGGCCTCCAGCAGAGCATGGAGCGCCACGCCCATGGCGCCCAGAACCACCAGGGCGGCGATCATCTTGGCGGTCTGCAGCCGATTGCCGGCCTCGAGGATCTGCCAGGCCAGTCCGCGCACCTTGCCCGAACCCGCGCCGAATTCGGCGACGACGGCGCCAATGATGGCCAAGCCGGCGCCGACCTTGTGGCCCTCCAACAGGAACGGCACGGCTGACGGCAGCTTCAGCCGCATGGCCCGCTGCCACCGCGTAGCGCCATAGAGGTCGAACAGGCGCTCCAGGTCAGGGTCGGCGGCCTTCAGGCCGGACACCGCGCCGGAGAAGATCGGGAAGAAGGCCACGAGGACGGCCAGGGCCACCAGCGCCCGATGGGGGTGGTCCAGGCCCGCCCAGATCAGCAGGAGCGGCGCGATGGCGACGACGGGCGTCACCTGGATCACCGAGGCCAGCGGCCGGATGGCCCGCTCGGTCAAGGGACTGAGCGCCACCGCAACGGCCAGGACCTGGGCGATCACGCTGGCGATCACCAGCGCCAGCAGAGCGACGGACAGGGTGCTCCAGGCGGCGACCACCAGGGCCGGGAAGTTCTGCGCCAGCGCCATGGCGACACTCGACGGCGGCGGCAGGAGATAGGGCGCCACATGCAGCGCGCGGCACGCGACTTCCCAGGCGCCGATCAGGGCGCCCAGGAGCGCGAAAGGCGCGATGGCGTAGAGGAGCCGGCTCATGCGGCCATGCCCTGGGCCAGCAGGGCCGACACGGTCTCGACCTGGGCGCGGAAAGCAGCGCCGGTGCGAAAGCCCGTTGGGCGTGGCAACGGCCCTTCCACGGCCACCTCGCCGGCGACGCGGCCGGGGCCCTTGGTGATCACCACGACCCGCGAGGCCATGTAGACCGCCTCTTCCACATTGTGGGTGACGAAGACGATGGCCGGCCGGGTCTCGGCCCCGAGCGCCAGGACGTCGTCGGCGAGCGCGCGCCGCGTGATCTCGTCGAGAGCGGCGAACGGCTCGTCGAGCAGCAGCAGCTTTGGACCTGTCACCAGGGCGCGAGCCAGGGCCACCCGCATGGCCATGCCGCCGGAGAGCTGGGCTGGTCGCGCGGCCGCGGCCTCGGCCAGGCCGACGCGCGCCAGGGCGGCGCCGGCGCGGGCGGCGGCCTCGGCTCGAGCGACGCCGGCCAACTCCAGCGGCAGGGCGACGTTGGCGCGGGCCGACAGCCAGGGCGCGAGCGTCGGAGCCTGGAAGACCACCGCGGTCTCGCCCCGACCCGGCGTGCGGGCCGCCTCGCCGCGGGTCGGAGCCTCCAGCCCGGCCAGCAGCCGCATGGCCGTCGACTTGCCGCAGCCCGAGGGGCCGACCAGGCTGACGATCTCGCCCGCGCCGATCTCGAGCGTGAACGGGCCGAGCGCGCGCCCACGCGGATAGTCGACCTCGACGTCTCGGAGGGCCGCGATGCTCAAGCTATTTCGCCGGCGGGGCCACGAACTGCAGGGTGTAGGCCTTCTTGTAGTCGAGGGTCTTGGGGTAGATGCCGGCGCCTGAGGCGACGTCGAACAGGGTCTGCCACCGGCTGTCGGTCATGGTCCCGATGCCGTTCTTCGTAGCGTCGCCGCCGTCGATGATGCCGTTGGCCTTCAGCTTGGCGCGGGCCTGGTCGAGGATGTCCTGGGTCATCTCAGGATTGTCCTTCTTGATCAGGGCGTCGGCGGGCCTGGGATCACCGTTCAGGTAGTCGTTCCAGCCCTTGGCCGTGGCCTCGACGAAGGCCTTCACCGCCGCCGGATTCCTGGCGATCAGGGTGTCGGTCGCCAGGATCATTGTGGCGTAGCCGGGGTAGCCGTTGTCGGCGAGCAGGAAGACCTTGGGCTTAATCCCGGCCTGCTTCTCGATCGTGTAGGGCTCGGACGTCAGGTAGCCCTCCTGGACAGCGCGCTTGTCGGCCAGGAACGGGCCGTTGTTGAAGGTGTACTTGCGCACCTGATCGTCGGTGAGGCCGTACTTGGCCTTCAGCCACACCCAGAAGGTGGTCACCGAGGCGTCGCCTATGAGGATCGGGTGACCCTTCAGGTCGGCCAGGCTGTTCACGCCGGCGTCCGGGTGGGCGATCAGCACCTGCGGGTCTTTCTGGAAGACCGCGGCGACGGCCTTCACCGGCACGCCCTCCTGCGCCAGGTTCAGGACCAGGAAGCCGTTGGAGCCGACGCCCATGTCGATGGAGCCGGCGGCGAGGAGCTGGGGCACGTTCACGCCGGGCCCGCCCTGGACGATCTTCACGTCGAGGCCGCGCCTGGCGTATTCACCCTCGGCCAGGGCTTCGTAGAAGCCGCCGTGCTCAGCCTCTGCGCGCCAGTCGGTGGCGAAGCGGATGGGGGTGAGGTTGGAGGCTGCGGGAGGGGCGGCCTGTTTGGCCGGCGAACATGCGACGAGCAGGGCCGCCAGGGCCACGACCATGAATTGGGAGAGTTTCATCGCGCCCCTGCTGCAAGCTCCCGCGAAGGGTAGGGCGCTCCGGCTTCGGTTGGAAGACGCCCATAGCAAGAGGGCGGCGCTCCGGTTTCCCGGGGCGTCGCCCTCTCATCCAGATCCGTTGGGGGATCTGTGCCTTCCAGGTCGAGCGCGCTTTCGGTTTGCGAGGTCGCCCCCGCTGGTTTTCCGTCGCGTCCGGTGTCTCTGGAAGTCTGTCCCGGGTCGCCCCGGTCCTCGCCTCTAGAAACCTTCTGCTCGCCTCTGCTTCGGGGTCCGCCGTTTCCGGCTTTTCCGTCCGCCCGCGCCGCAGTCCCTCTCGGCAACTGAACGGTGCGCCCATCCTTAATTTCCGGCAAGCGGCTGATTCGGACGGCATGTGATTCGGGCGTCAACATCCGGTGCAAAAGCGGTGCATAACCTGGGGTTGAGTCCAAATTGTCGAAGGCTTTTCAGGCCTTGAAACGATCCACAGGAAAGCGGTTCAGCCGCCTGTTCCTGCCTCCAGCGCCTCTCGGCGGGCCTCAAGGGCGAACCATGCCTCTTCCGCGGCCGTGAGCTGTGTGCGGAGGTCTTCCAATTCGCCGGACAGGCGCTGAAAGGCGGCCGGATCACGTCCGTAGAGGCCAGGATCGGCCAGTCGGGTTTCGAGGGCCGCGGCCTTGGCCGGCGCCTGGGCGATCAGAGTCTCAAGCTCGGCCAGGCGTCGCTGATCCTTGTAGCTGAGCTTTGCGCGGGCGGGCTCCGGGCGTGGTGGCGGCATGGGCGCGGGCTTGGGCGCCGCGAAGGCCGCAACGGGAAGGCGGGCGAAAAACCCGGGGTTCTGCGAAATGAAGTCCTGCCAGCCGCCGGGGGTCTCGATCGTATTGCCCTTGCCGTCGAGGCCGATCGTGGATGTGGCCAGGCGGTCGATGAAATCACGGTCGTGGCTGACAAGGATCAGGGTGCCTTCATAGTCGGCCAACAGATCCTCGAGCAGGTCGAGGGTGTCCATGTCGAGGTCGTTGGTGGGCTCGTCCAGGACCAGGACGTTGGCGGGGTTGGCCAGCGCCTTGGCGAGCAACAGGCGATTGCGTTCGCCGCCGGAGAGGCTGCGCACCGGCTGGCGAAGCTGAGCCTCGCTGAACAGGAAGTCCTTGGCGTAGGAGGCCACGTGCCGCGGTTCGCCGCGCACCAGCACGTGGTCGCCCCCGGCGGGCAGCAGGACCTCGCGCAGGGTCATCTCCGGAGACAGGGTGGCGCGGGCCTGATCGATGTAGCTGATCTCCAGGTTGGTCCCGAGCTTGACCTCGCCTTCGTCGGCCGGAATCTCGCCTAGCAGCACCTTCACCAGCGTGGTCTTGCCGGCGCCGTTGGGGCCCACGACCGCCACCCGGTCGCCGCGCAGGATGCGGGTGGAGAAGTTCTTCAGCAGCACCCGCTCGCCGAAGGCCTTGGAAAGACCCTTGGCCTCCACCACCCGCTTTCCGGAGGTCCCGGAACTGGCGATGCCCATGTTCAGGTCCTTGCGCGTGTCCTTCAGCCGGTCGGCCTTCTCCTGGCGCAGGCTCTCCAGACGCCGTTTGCGGCCCTCGTTGCGGGCGCGGCGGGCGGTCACGCCTCTGGCCATCCAGTGCTGCT
>DASRRU010000350.1:0-7142 GCA_035656795.1 Phenylobacterium sp.
TCGAACACACCGACCGGGTCGGGCCGACCGACGCGACGCTGGTTCCGGTGGCGAGCCTGGCGAACCGCTTCAATCTCCAGCAGACGATCAACGCCGCCTACGCCACCTATGAGCACGCGTTGGGCGATTTCAGCGTGCAGACCGGCCTGCGGCTGGAGGAGCTGAACCTTCGCCTCGACCAGCTCACGTCCGGCCAGCACAACGAGCAGGACTATGTGAAGGTCTATCCAAGCCTGCACCTGGCCTACAAGCTGGGCGATGATCGCAAGCTCACTGCCAGCTTCTCGACCCGGGTGCAGCGCCCGCCGGCGTTCCTGCTCAACCCGTTGCTGCAGGTGCTCGACCCGACCGATGTCGTCGTCGGCAATCCGGCCCTGAAGCCGGAGGAAACCCAGTCCTACGAACTGGGCTACGAGCAGCGCCAGGGGCAGAGCTCGTATACCGCGACGCTCTTCTATCGGAACAAGGTCAATCAGGTGCAGCAGGTGGAACGCGACCTGGGCGACGGCGTGTTCGAGTTCACCTTCGGCAATATCGGCACGAGTCATCAGGCCGGGCTCGAATTGAGCGCCAACGGCAAGATCACGCCGACGCTCAGCTACACGGTCTCGACCACCGCCTACTGGGTGCAGATCAACTCCGGCAATCTGGTGGCCGACGCCCCGTCGGAGTCCGGCTACGCCGTCGGCGGTCGGGTGAGCCTGAACTGGCAGGCGCGCCCGGACGACCTGCTGCAGTTCAACGCACAGGCCAACGCCAAGCGCTATGTCGCCCAGGGGGTTCTGGAGCCGACCTATACGATCAACCTGGGCTGGCGGCACAAGGTCAACGACCGGGTCACCGCCACCGTCACGGTGCAGGACCTGCTGGCGGGCAGCAAGTTCGAGCGGCGACTGGATACGCCGACGCTCTTCGAACATTTCGAAAGCGTGCCGGTCGCCCGCGCGGTGTTCTTCCGTCTCGACTACCGCTTCGGCGGCGGCGCCGCCAAGGCCGCCAAGGAGCCCGGCTTCGAGTACGAGAACGGCGGCCCGGCGGCGGCAGGTCCGGGCGGGCGCTGAGGCGGCGACCAAATCTTCACCCGAAGCGCCTACTCGGCGACGTGACGACAATCCTCACGCGCGGCGGATCGAGAGGGTGCGACCGATGCAAGGCCGAACAGCGACCAGTGACAGGGCGCGCGCTCCGACGAGCCTGACGCCACGTGGCGTCGCCCCGGCGGTCGCGGCGGTCCTGGCGTTCCTGGCGGCGCTTTCGCCCAGGGTGCTGAACGACGGCGACAGCTGGTGGCACGTGGCGGCCGGCCGGCTGATGATCGCCCGGCGCGCGGTGATCCACAGCGATCCCTTCTCCTACACCTTCGCCGGCGCGACCTGGCATACGCACGAGTGGCTGGCCCAGATCCTTCTGGGCGGCGCGTTCGGCGCGGGCGGCTGGAGCGCCGTCGTGATCCTCACGGCGGCCGCCATGGGGCTGACCGCCTGGCTACTGGCCCGCGACCTCAGCCGATGGGTGGACGGTCTTCCCCTTCTCTGCCTCCTGGCGATCGGCCTCAGTCTTGGCTCGGGAAGCCTGCTCGCGCGGCCGCACATGCTGGCGTTGCCGATCCTGGAGATCTGGACCGCCGAACTGATCCGGGCGCGGGCCGAGGGGCGGGGCCCGCGCTGGACGGCGCTGCCGCTGATGGGGCTTTGGGCGAACCTGCACGGCAGCTTCATGTTCGGGCTGGCGCTGATCGGCCCCTTCGCGCTGGAGGCCCTGCTCGCGGCGCCGTCGGCCGGGACACGTCGCGCGGTCGTCCTGCGCTGGGGCGGCTTCGGGCTCGCGGCCACCGCCATGGCGGCCATCAATCCCGACGGAATCGGCGGCCTGCTGTTTCCGATCCAGCTCCTGGGGATGAAGAGCCTGGCGCATATCGGCGAGTGGGCTCCCGCCAGCTTTGCGACGCCCGGGCCCCTGGAGGTTTCACTGCTGGCGGGTATTTTCATCGCGATCACCCGGCCGCTCCGGCTGCCGGTCATTCGCGCGCTGCTGCTCCTGCTGCTGCTCTATCTGGCCCTGCAGCACACGCGGTATGAGCAGATGCTAGGGATCATCGGCGTCCTGATCCTCGCCAGGCCGATGGCGCAGGCGTTCGGGCAAGGCGCAGAGGCGCCGCCGTCGGGGGAACGGCCCATCCGCGCGCCAATCCTGGCCGCGGTGGCGCTGTCGATCACGGCGTTGCTGGCGGTGGGCCGGTTCGCATGGCCGGTGGTCCTGGGCGACGACGTCGACAGGCCCGCTTCGGCGCTGGCCGCCGTTCCTGCCGCGACGCGGCAGACCCAGGTCCTCAACGAATACAGCTTCGGCGGCTATCTCATCGGCCACGGCGTTGCGCCCTTCATCGACAGCCGCGCCGATCTCTATGGGGACGCCTACATCGAGGCCTACGACCGGCTTATACGGCCGGACCGCGCGGCGCTCGCCGCCACGCTGGATGCGCGCCAGGTCGGCTGGACCCTGTTCAAGCCCGGGTCGTCCGTCGTGGAGGCGATGGATGCGATGCCGGGATGGCGGCGGCTCTATGCCGACCGCTGGGCCGTCGTTCACGTCCGCCGCTGACCGCAGGCGGGCTCTCGATCCGCAGCGCAATCCCGGGTATCTGGCCGTTCATGACCCGGCACATCGACTTCGACGGCATCGAGAACTTCCGCGATTTCGGAGGTTACGACACGGCGTCGGGGCGGCCGATCAAGCGCGAGTTGCTCTACCGCTCAGCCAACCACGCCTATGCCACCGACGCGGACCTGGCGCGGATGGCCGACCTGGGGCTGGCGGCGATCATCGACCTGCGACGCACCGCGGAGCGCAAGCGCGAGCCCTCCAAGCGCTGGCCCGGGTTCGGGGCGGCGGTGGTGGAGAACGACATCCTGTCGGACCACGGCGAATGGGCGGACCTAATGAAGGGCGTGGAGGTGGTCGACGCCCGGTGGTTCCTCGATGACGGCATGGGCTACTATCGCAGAGCCCCGTTTGAGGCTCGCCACATCGACCTTTTCAGCCGCTACTTCCGCACCCTGGCCGACGCCGACGGGGCGATCGTGGTGCACTGCGCGGCGGGCAAGGACCGCACGGGGCTGATCTGCGCGCTCACCCATCATCTGCTGGGCGTGCATGCCGACGACATCATGGCCGACTATCTGCTGACCAATGACGAGGACCGGATGGCGCGCAAGATGGCGTTCCTGGGCCCCTGGCTGCGCGACACGGTGGGAAAGACCGTCGACGAGGCCGCCCTTCGCGTGGCGGTGTCGGTCAATCCATCCTATCTGGAGACCGCGTTTGCGGTGATCCGCGAGGCGCACGGCTCCCTCGACGGCTATCTGGCCGACGTCCTGGGCGTCGACAGTCAACTGCGTGAGCGGCTGCAAGACCGCCTGCTCGCCTGAGAGTTCAAGGACCCTAGATGCAAAGCTTCCAGCCGCCGCGGCGTATCCTCATGGGGCCCGGCCCCTCCGACGTCAGCCCCCGCGTGCTGAGCGCCCTGGCGCGGCCGACCATCGGCCACCTGGACCCGCAGTTCCAAGCGCTGATGGAGGAGATCAAAACCGCCTTGCAGCGGCTGTTCAACGCGCCCGACCACGCCTGCGTCCCGCTGCCCGCGCCCGGCACCGCCGGCATGGAAGCGGCGATCATGAACCTGCTGGAGCCCGGCGACCGGGCGGTGATCGCCATCAATGGGGCGTTCGGCGGGCGGATGGCCGACATGGCGGGTCGCGCCGGCGCGACCGTGGTCACCGTGGATCACGCCTGGGGCCTGCCGGTGGATGTGGCCCGCGTCGAGGCGGCGGTGGCGGAGGCCCCGACCAAGGTTCTGGCCTTCGTCCATGCGGAGACCTCGACAGGCGCACAGAGCGATGCGGCGAGCCTCTGCGCCGTGGCGAAGAAGTACGGCGCGCTGTCGGTCGTGGACTGCGTGACCTCGCTGGGCGGCATCGTCGTGGACGTGGCCGGCTGGGATGCGGACGTGGTCTATTCCGGCACCCAGAAGTGCCTCTCGGCGCCGCCCGGCCTGTCGCCGATCGCGCTGTCGAAGCGGGCCCAGGCGGCGATCACCGGGCGCAAGGAAAAGGTCCGCAACTGGCTCTTGGATTTCAATCTTCTGATGAGCTACTGGGGCGGCCCTGATGGAAGTGGGGGCGGCGGCCGGACCTATCATCACACGGCCCCGATCAACGCTCTCTATGGGCTCCACGAGAGCCTGGTGGCGATCTTCGAGGAAGGCCAGCAGGCCGCCATCGTGCGCCATGCGCGGATGCATGAGGCCCTGGTGGCCGGCGTCGAGGCCGCGGGGCTGTCCATGCTGGTGGCCGAGGCGCACCGGCTGCCGCAGCTGAACACCGTGCGCGTGCCCGACGGGGTCGACGAGGCGGCCGTGCGCGCCCATGTCCTGCAACACTGGGACCTGGAGATCGGCGCGGGGCTCGGGCCGCTGAAGGGCCAGGTCTGGCGGATCGGCCTGATGGGCTCCTCGGCCACCGCCTGGCACGTGCGTCTGTGCCTCACCGCGCTCTGCGAGGCGCTGAACGCCCAGGGCTTCGCGGCCGACGCCAAGGCGGCGCTGGCGGCGGCGGATGGGAAGCTAGGCTAAGAGATCCTCCCCCAGGGCAGAGCCCGATTGAGGGGGGTGGATCGGCGCGTCAGCGCCGAGCCGGAGGGGGGCCCACCCGCTGCGCTTGCGACGGCCGACATCCTGAGCGCCGGGGATGCAACCTCCTCGGTCACGTTCGGTGACAGCTCCCCCTCAATTGCGCTCCGCGCTGGGGGAGCATCTGGAGGCTTCGCCTAGCCTCCGCCCCAAAAACCCGTCAACGTCTCCCAAACCGCCGTTCTAAAAGGCGGAGCCTGGGAGGGCGAGCCTTGACCGAGTCCGCACCGCTGGAGGTCCACGGCGTCTCGGCCGTGATCGACGAGACCATGATCGGCGAGGTGGGCGGCGACGGGAAGCTCAGCCTGGGCGGGACGGCCTGGTCGATCTTCCAGGGCGGGCGCGACCCCTTCATCATCCTGGTGACGATCTACATCTTCATGCCCTACGTGGCCTCGGTGCTGGTGGGCGACCCGGTGCGCGGCCAGTCGATGATCTCCAGCTGGGATCAGTACATCGGCTGGATCGTGGTGGTGACCGCCCCGTTCCTGGGCGCCTCCATCGACAAGCTGGGGCCTCGCAAGGGTTGGCTCGGCCTGGCGGTGGGGCTGATGGTCCCGCTGATCGCGGCGCTCTGGTGGGCCAAGCCCGGAGGAGCGGTGACGCTGGGCGTTGTGATGCTGCTGGTGATCGCCGCCCGCGTGCTGTTCGTCTACACCGAGGTGCTGCACAACTCCCTGCTGGTGCGGGCCGCGGGCCTCGGCGCGGCGCACAAGGCGTCGGGCCTGGCGCTGTCGCTGGGCAACCTGTTCTCGGTGGTGGCGCTGGCCTTCACCGCCTGGGCCTTCGCCTTGCCGGGTAAGGTCCACTGGGCCTGGGTCCCCGCGTCGCCGCTGTTCGGCCTGAACCCCGCCACCCACGAGCCTGAGCGCGTGGTGGCGCTGTTGTCGGCAGGCCTGCTGGCGCTGGGGTCGATCCCGCTCTTCCTGTTCACCCCGGACGCGCCGCGCACCGGCATTCCCATGCTGACGGCCTGGGCGGCTGGGGCCAGAGAGCTGGCGGCCATGTTGAAGACCGTGCGGCGCTACCGCGATGCGGTGATCTACCTGGCCTCGCGGATGTTCTTCGTCGACGGCATGAACGGGGTGCTGATCTACGCGGGCGTCTATGCGGTTGGGGTGATGAAGTGGGGGCCGCTGGAAATGCTGGTCTTCGGCATCGTGCTCAGCGTGGTGGCGGTGTTCGGGGGCTTCGTGGCCCGCTGGCTGGACGAGGGGCTGGGGCCCAAGAACGCGCTGAAGATCGAGATCTTCATGACCATCCTGGCGATGACCAGCCTCATCGGCATGGCGCCTGACAGGATTCTCTACCTCTGGGCCTATGATCCCGCCGCGCACGCGCCGCTGTGGAACGGCCCGGTGTTCCGGCATCTGCCGGATTTGGTCTTCATCCTCATCAGCTTCATCAATGCGACCTTCATCACCGGCCAGTACGCCTCCAGCCGAACGCTGCTGACCCGGCTGACCCCGCCGACCCAGGCTGGCGCCTTTTTCGGGGTGTTCGCGCTTTCGGGTGTGGCGACGGCGTGGCTGGCGCCCACCCTGGTCAACTGGGGCACGCGGGCGACCCACACCCAGCAGGGCGGATTCGCGACCATCATCCTCTTGCTGGCCGTCGGACTTGCCGGACTGATGTTCGTCAAGGGCGGTGGCCCGGCGCCCCGGGAAAGGGTCTAGGCGTCCTGTCCTTCCCAACGCAGGGTGGTGAGCCTTCGCCCCTTCTCCTTTCGGGCGAAGGTGGCCGCGAAGCGGTCGGATGAGGGGGCGATGGCCGGGTATGATCGGGGCGGCGATGCTTCCCCTCATCCGTCACCCTGCGGGCGACATCTTCTCCCAAGGGGAGACGGGTGACGATCTCGCCTAACCCGCCACCAGGGTCACCGAGGTCGAGGCGCGGGGCTTCAGGTAGAAGGTGTCGCTGAAGTTGACCGGATTGGGCAGGTTCATCCTCAGCGGCGAGGAGAAGGCGTACTGCACGTCGGCCATGATCACGCTGTCGCCGGCCACCAGCAGGGTGGGCGGAAAGACGCTGACCGTCGCCCCTGTCGTCAGCGCGCCCAGCCCATTGCCCTGGCTCCAGCTCACCTTGGGGATGCCGTTGACATCGGCGGTGACGCTGGTGATCCGCAGCTTGAGCGTCGAGGTGGAAAAAGGGCTCATGATGGCGTTGGCGACCGCGAAGATGTCGGTCACCTGGCTGACCGAGACCTGATTGGACTGGGCGACCAGGTCGGCGACGACCGAGGCGGCGTGGGCGGCCCGGCGCTCGGCCATCATCGCCATCGTGAACTCGGCGATGCCCGTATAGAGCAGGATCATGATCGGCGCGATGAGCGCGAACTCGACGGCGGCCAGGCCGCGCTGGTCGGATCGGAGACGCCTCAGCATCGCGCACCTATGGGTGGGTTGTCGTTGAACGGCTCGTTGCGGAAGGCCGTGGTGGACGTGATCAGCCG
>DASRRU010000351.1:0-8919 GCA_035656795.1 Phenylobacterium sp.
CACGCAGGTCACCGTCAGCTTGATGTCCGGATCGAGCATCTTGTGGGTCTCGTTCCACATCTTCTGCTCTTCGTCGGTGTAGCCGTCGTCCTTGAACTCCCCGATGAAGGGGATGACGTTGAAGGCGATCTGCTTGGGGAATTTCTTGGGCGGCGTGGCGCCCAGGACGAAGACGTTCTTCGTCTGGTCGAACAGCTCGTCCATGCCTTCCTTGCCGGCGCCCGACACCGATTGGTAGGTCGAGACCACCACCCGCTTGATCCGCGCGCGGTCATGCAGCGGCTTCAGCGCGACGACCAGCTGGACGGTCGAGCAGTTCGGGTTGGCGATGATGTTCTTACGGTTGGCCCACTCCGCGTCGTCCGGATTGACCTCCGGCACGATCAGCGGAACGTCGGGGTCCATGCGCCAGGCCGAGGAATTGTCGATGACGATCGGGCCGGCCGCAGCAATCTTCGGCGACCATTCCTTGGAGAAGGTCCCCGAGACGCTCATCAGCACGAGGTCCACGCTCGCGAAATCGAACTGCGCGATATCCTCGCAGCGGACGATCTGGTCGCCGAAATTCACTTCCATGCCGATGGATTTGCGCGAGGCGATCGCGTGAATCTTGTCCACGGGGAAGTTCACTTCCTCGAGGATGTTCAGCATTTCACGGCCCACGTTGCCCGTGGCGCCGACGACGGCGACCCGGTAACCCATTGGTGCGCTCCTAGTCTTGAGGGAGCGTTCCGTTACGCTGTGAACGGGGCGGAGGCAAGGCAAGCGTAGCTGGCGCAGCGTGCAGAAACGCTGAGAAGGCGTGGCCGGGACAAGCTCGCGGACATGATGGCGGGAGACGGGGCCCGTTCAGTTGAGCTGCAGCCTTACCCGTTCCCGCTGCGCCCGCGCCGCCAGCGCCGCGCCGCCGTCGAGCACTGTCGCCCGGGCCAGCGCCTCCAGCGACCCCGCCAACGCCCCCTGGCCCTCGCGGGCGGCGGCGACGTCCAGCCAGGGGCGATGGTCGCTGGGGTCCAGCAGGGCGCGGCGCAGGGCCGCCCGCTCGGCGCGGGGAAAATCTCGCATCTGGAAAGCCCGCGCGTAGATGGTGTTCTGGAGGCGCAGCAGCACGGCCCGGTCGTTCACCGGCGCCATCAGTCGATCCAGCCGGTCGGCGACGTTGGGCGTCAGGCCCGCGTGCAGGGCGCGCCGGGTCAGCTCCGAGGGCAGGACGACGCGGCCTTCGGAGAACGGATCCAGGGCCAATGGCCCCTCTTCGGTCTCGATGCGCAGCAGGAAATGGCCCGGAAAGTCGACGCCCCGGACGGTGAGCTGACACTTGCGGGCGGCGTGCAGGTAGAAGACGCCCAAGGCTACGGCCAGGCCCTTGCGCCGCTCGGCCACGGCGATGACATCGGCGTTTTCCGGGTCATCGTAGGTCAGCAGGTCGCCGGCCAGGCGCAGGTCGCCGGCCATGCTCTCGGCCAGGGCTTCCTCGGCGCTCTCCTGCTTCAGCCGCAGGGCCAGGCGTTCGACGCCCGCCGCGCCGAGGTCGCGCGCGGCCTGGGGATCGCGGCCGGGATCCTCGTGGATGGCGCAAGCGATCGCGGCTTCCAGCAGTGGGAAGTCGGCGTCGGGCCCGGCGCCCGCGCCCAGCAGTGCGGATTCAGCCTCCTCGCGGCTCATGGCCTAGCCTGCACGTCCCCTCAATCGCCCTTCCCGGCGTCGCGAATATGCCTTGGGAGTTTGCCCGGCGCGAGGGCCATGAGATCGAGGCGAACCGTCGCACCGGCGAGCGCCGGCCGGCCGGCCGGCCGCCAGCGCCAGGCCCGCGCGGCGCAGCCGCTGACGCTGCTCCAAGGTGACGGTTTCCAGTGCGGCGAGCAGGCTCGTACGGGGCTTGATCTCGACCACGGCCAGCACCTTGCCGCGCAGGGCCAGCAGGTCGATCTCCGCCTGGCGCGTCTTCAGGCGGAAGCCCAGGATGCGGTATCCCCTGGTCATCAGCCACAGGGCCGCCAGCACCTCGCTGCGGCGGCCGGCCTCACGCCCGGCGCGGCCGCGGGCCTGGCGGACGTCGCTGCAATTCATCTGCCGGCCCGCATGGCCATGGCCCGCTGGTAGACGTCGCGGCGCGACAGGCCGAGCGCCTTGGCCACCTCGGCGGCGGCCTCAGCCGGGCGCAGGCGCAGAAGCGCGTCAGCGAGCGCGGTGTCGATGTCGACGGCGCTGGCTTCCTCTTCGTGGCCCGGTCCCACCAGGATAACGATCTCGCCTTTCGGCGCATCGAGCCTCGGATCGGCGGCCAGCTCGGCCAGCGGAGCGCGGTAGAGGGTCTCATAGAGCTTGGTCAGCTCGCGGCAGACGACGGCCTCGCGGCCGCCGCCCAGAACCGCGGCCATGTCGGCCAGGCTGGCGGCCAGGCGCGAGCCGCCCTCGAAGAACACCAGGGTGGCGCGAAGGGGCGCCAGCTCCTCAAGGAACGAGCGCCGCGCAGCGCTCTTCGGCGGCGGGAAGCCTGCGAACAGGAAGCGGTCGGTGGGCAGGCCCGCCGCCGAGAGGCCCGCCAGCAGAGCCGACGGGCCGGGGATCGGAAACACCGCCACGCCCTCGGCGGCGGCTTCGCGCACCAGCTTGTAGCCCGGGTCGGAGACCAGCGGCGTGCCGGCGTCGGAGATCAGCGCCACCCGCTTGCCCTCGCTCAGCGCCGCCATCGCCTTGGGCCGGCTACGCTCCGCACCGTGCTCGTCATAGCGCTCGAGCTTGGCGGACAGGCCGTAGGCGTTGAGCAGCTTGCCCGCCACGCGGGTGTCCTCGGCCAGCACCAGGTCGGCGGCGGCCAGCACATCGAGGGCGCGAAGGGTGATGTCGCGCAGGTTGCCGATTGGGGTGGCCACCACATAGAGGCCCGGCGCGAGCGGCGCGTCGTCAAGGGCGGGGGGCGGGGGGCGTCGGGCCATGGCGGAGGGTTCGCCGGTCAGGGGGCGATTTGCAAGGGCTCTTCCCTCGCCGTCTGGGGAGGGATGTCAGGTCGCCAGTTCCTGAGTCAGCCGATCCAGCACCAGCCGCCCGGCGGTTGTCGCGCACAATCGCTGGGGGTCGTCGGCCAGCAGGCCCAGCGCCACGAGATCGGCGATCCGCGTCGGCGGGATGGCCAGGGCGGCGACATCGCCGAGTGGCACGCCCTCGGTGATCCGCAGCCCGCTCAACAACCGCTCCTGGGCGGCCTCGCGGGGGCTGAGGGCCTCGGGGGCGGCGAAGCTCAACCCCGTTTCGGCGACCCTGGCGATGTAGTCGGCGGGCCTGGCCGCGGCGAGGGTGGCCAGTCGCACGCCCTCAAGGGTGATCCGGCCGTGGGCGCCGGGGCCCGCGCCCACGTAGTCGTGGCCTTGCCAGTAGATCAGGTTGTGGCGTGAGCGGGCGGCCGCGCCCCGGGCATGGTTGGAGACCTCATAGGCCTCGAAACCGGCGGCCTCCAGCACCCGCTGGGTCGTGTCGAACAACTCGGCGCCGGTGTCGCCGTCCGGCGGTGTGAAGCTCCCCCGACGCACCGCCCGGTCGAAAGCGGTGCCGGCCTCGATGGTCAGCTGGTAAGGCGAGACGTGCTCGGCGCCCAGGTCGATCGCGGCGCGCAGCTCCTCCGCCCAGGCCCGTGGCGTCTGGCCGGGCCGGGCGTAGATCATGTCGATGGAGAGTCGCGGGAAGGCTCGAGTGGCGGCCTTCGTGGCGCGAACCGCGGTGGCCGCGTCGTGATTGCGGCCAAGGAACCCGAGCGCCTCGTCGTCCAGCGACTGCAGACCGAGCGACAGGCGGTTGACCCCGCTCTCGGCGAAACCCCCGAATCGATCGGCCTCCGCGTCGGTGGGATTGGCCTCCAGGGTGATCTCGAGATCCGTGGCCGGGGTCCACAAGCGCCGGGCCGCAGCGATCATCTCGCCCGCCCACTCGGGGTCCATCAGCGACGGCGTGCCGCCGCCCAGGAAGATCGAGGTCAACTCGCGCGGCCCGGTCAGCGCCGCCTGGGCCTCCAGGTCCGCCACAATGGCCCGCGCCAGGCCCGCCGGCTCGTCTCCGCCGCGGTTCTTGAAGACGTTGAAGTCGCAGTAGGGGCAGATGCGGGCGCAGTAGGGCCAGTGAATGTAGACCCCCAACTTAGGACCGGTGGTCACAAGAGCGCGGCCTTCAGCTTGGCGAAGGCCCGCGCGCGGTGGCTCATGGCGTCCTTGGCGGTCGGGTCCATCTCGCCGAAGGTCTGGCTGAAGCCCTCGGGGACGAAGATCGGATCGTAGCCGAACCCCTGGTCGCCGCGCGGCGGGAAGCTGAGCGTCCCGTCGACCCGGCCCTCGACGACCACCGCCGGTCCACCCGGCCAGGCGACCGCGAGCGCGCTGGTGAACCAGGCGCTGAAATCCTGGGCCTCAGTCTCCTCCAGCCGCTCCTCGACCTTCTTCATGGCCACGGTGAAGTCACGTCCCGGCCCCGCCCAGCGCGCCGAATAGATGCCGGGCGATCCGTCCAGCGCCGCCACCGACAGTCCGGAATCATCGGCCAGCGCCACCAGGCCGCTGGCCTCGGCCGCCGCGCGCGCCTTCAGCAGCGCATTGCCGACGAAAGTCGTCTCGGTCTCGTCGGGCTCAGCCAAGCCCAATTCGCCCGCGCTCACCAGCACGAAGCGGTTCTCCAGGATCTCGGCCAGTTCGCGGGCCTTGCCGGGGTTGTGGGTGGCCACCACCAGCCGGCTTCCCGGCTCCAGCTTCAGCGCCATTGATTCACGCTCCCTTTACGCCTCTGGGACCATAGCGCCGGCCCGCCGTGTTGCATTGCAAAAGTTTAATATCGTGACTCGATGTTAATTTGATCGCTAATCGATACGGGCATATTGAATACCGACATCGGGACGGGACGCCGACCCACTCACACGCTGCACCGCAGCAAAACTCGCACGAAAGGCGCAGACCATGTTTTCGACGATGATGAGGACCTTCGACCGCGTTTCCCTGGGCATCTTCATGGCCCTCGCCGTGACCCCGATGCTGGCAGTCGCCGTCGCCGCCACGATCAACTAGGCTCATCGCCTTGGGGTTGATCCCACCCGCTCCCGCCGCGACCAATCGGTGCGCGCCCGGGGCGGGTTTTGGCGTCGCCCTAGCTGGCGTCGCCCAAGATGGCGTGTAGGGGAGCTACCGGATGCGCGCGCTAGGACCGGGATCGGTCTCCAGTTTCCTGAAGATCATTCTCGACGTGGTCTTCGCCGCCCTGTGGATCGCGCTGGGCGCGGTGGCGTTGGCCACCCTGGCCGCCCTGCTGTTCAGCTTCAATCCCGACCTCTTCCCCGACATCATGAGCAAGAACGCTGCGGTGGTGGCGACCCGCGGGCCGCTGTTCGCCGGCATGCTGCTGGTGTTCGGCCTCTCGATCGGCGGTGTGCTGACGATCGTCTATTCGCTGCGGAAGATCTTCACGACCCTGACCACGGGCGATCCCTTCCATCCGACCAACGTTCGCCGCCTTCGCCTGATCGGCCTGATGCTGGCGGCGCTGGAGGTCGGCCGCTATTGCGTCTGGGGTCTCAGCCCCTTTCTGCCGTGGATCAAAGACGTGAAGCCCGACTTCAGCCTCACCGCCTGGTTCTCTGTCCTGGTGGTCTTCGTCCTAGCGGAGGTGTTCCGCGAGGGCGCCCGCCTGCGGCGCGAAGCCGAGCTGACGATCTAGGCGGCTCAGAGACCATGCCCATCCGCGTCCAACTCGACCGCGTCCTGCTCGAACGCCGCATGTCGCTGACCGAACTCGCCGACCGGGTCGGCGTGACCATCGCCAACCTGTCGATCCTCAAGACCGGCAAGGCCCGCGCGGTGCGCTTCTCGACCCTGGCGGCCCTCTGCCGCGAGCTGGACTGCCAGCCGGGCGACCTGCTGACCTACGAAGCCGGTCCGTCCGACGACCTGCCGGACGACGACGAATAGCGGGCTCGCCGCATTGCGGTAGGATTTCGCGGCTTGGCCGTGGGAAGTCTTGCAATCTCAACGCGCCCTCCATATATGCGCCGCACTATATTGCGCTGCACAATGGAGTATCCCGATGATCGCCAGGATTGAACGGGTTCTGAACGCCCTCTTCGCGCCGCTGGCACGCGAGCTGAACCGGATGCCGCCTTCGGCCTTCCGCTATCTCGTGGCTGGGCTCTAAGACCCCAAACGACCGCCCCGCCTTCACGGTTTGGGGCCGGTCTCGAAACGGGCGGCTGGGAAACCAGCCGCCCGTTTTCGCATTTAGCCGCCCGTTGCGGCGCGCTGCAGGATGACCAGTTCGGCGATTCCCTGGCGGGCCAGGGAAAACAACGCCTCGAACTCAGCCTCGGAGAAGCCGCGCTTCTCGCCGGTGGCCTGCACTTCCACGATGTCGCCGCGGCCGGTGAGCACGAAATTGGCGTCGGCTTCCGCGTTGGAATCCTCCTCGTAGTCCAGGTCCAGCACCGGCGTTCCGTTGAATACGCCGCAGCTGATCGCCGCGACCTGGTCGAGGATCGGGTCGGTGGTGATGACGCCTTCCTCGAGCAGATATTTCGTGGCCAGGCGCAGCGCGACCCAGGCTCCGGTCACCGAGGCGGTGCGCGTGCCGCCGTCCGCCTGGATCACGTCGCAGTCGATGGAAATCTGCCGCTCGCCCAGCGCCTTCAGGTCGACGATGGCGCGCATGGACCGGCCGATCAGCCGCTGGATCTCCTGGGTGCGGCCCGATTGCTTGCCCTGTGCGGCCTCGCGCCGGCCGCGGGTGTGGGTGGCCCTGGGCAGCATGCCATACTCGGCGGTCACCCAGCCCTGGCCCTTGCCGCGCAGGAAGCCGGGGACGCCTTCCTCAAGGCTGGCGGTCACCAGCACCTTGGTGTGGCCGAAACTGACCAGGCACGAGCCCTCGGCGTAGCGGTTGACGCCGGTCTCCAGGGTCACGGGCCGCAGCACGTCGGCGAGGCGTTCGGACGGGCGCATAGAGGACTCCTGGGGGCTTCAACTGAAATAGGGGCGCGCCTTGCGCCCACTTGCGCGGCGCTTATCCTAGATCGGCAAGGTCCCGTCCATGGACGCCGCCCGAGAACCCGCCGCCGCCAACGTGAACACCCCTCTCTTCGCCTCCGGTCCTTCCCTGGCCGAACTCGACGAACGCGCGCGCGACATCTTCCGGCGCATCGTAGAGAGCTATCTGGAGACCGGCGAGCCGGTGGGCTCGCGCACTCTGTCGAAGGGCGGGCTGCCGCTGTCGCCGGCCTCGATCCGCAACACCATGCAGGATCTGACCCAATTGGGCCTGCTGGGCGCGCCGCACATCAGCGCCGGGCGGTTGCCGACCCACGCGGGCCTGCGGCTGTTCGTCGACGGCCTGCTGGAGGTCGGCGACGTGGGCGCGGTCGACCGCCAGGCCATCGAGGCCCGCCTGCACGCCCATGGCCGCAATTTCGAGGACGCGCTCAACGAGGCCAGCTCGATCCTGTCGGGCCTGGCGGGTGGCGCGGGCGTGGTGGTGACGCCGGTGCGCGACGCTGGCGTCAAGCATGTGGAGTTCGTCTCCCTGGGCGTCGAGCGCACGCTGGCGATCATGGTCTTCGCGGACGGTACGGTGGAGAATCGGCTGATCCGGCTGCCGGCGGGCGTGACGCCCTCGGCCCTGACCGAGGCCTCCAATTTCCTCAACGCGCGCCTTCGCGGCCGCACGCTCGCCGAGGCCAAGGTGGACCTGGCCGCCGACATCGGCCGCGCCCGGCGCGAGCTCGACGCCAGCGCGGCCCGGCTCGTGGAGGACGGGCTGGCGGCCTGGGGCGGCGGCGAGGCGGAGGACCGCGCGCTGATCGTCCGCGGCCGGGCCAACCTGCTGGACGAGCCAGGGGCCGCCGACGACCTGGAGCGGGTGCGCTCGCTGTTCGAGGATCTGGAGCAGAAGGAACAGCTGATCTCGCTGCTGGACGGCGTGCGTGAGGGTCAGGGCGTGCGCATTTTCATCGGGGCGGAGACCAAGCTGTTCTCACTTTCGGGTTCCGCCGTGATCGCAGCGCCCTATATGACGGGCTCGCAACGGGTGCTGGGTGCGATTGGCGTGATCGGCCCGGCCCGGTTGAACTATGCGCGGATCATCCCGTTGGTGGACTATACCGCGCGCGTGCTGGGTCAGGTTATGAACGCCTGAGCGACAAGAGCTGAGAGACGAGAGCTAAATGTCCGAAGACGATATGCCAGACGAAGCCGACGCCTTCCTCGCCGAAGCGGAAGAGGGCGAGCTGGCAGCCCTGAGGGCCGAGACCGCGGCGCTGAAGGAACAGATCCTGCGCTACGCCGCCGAAGCCGAGAACACCAAGCGCCGCGCCGAGCGCGAGGCCAATGACGCGCGCGCCTACGCCATCCAGAAATTCGCCCGCGACCTCTTGGGCGTCGCCGACAACCTGTCCCGCGCCCTGGCCCATGAGCCGGCCGACGGCGGCGACCCGGCCATCAAGAACTTCGTGCTCGGCGTGGAAATGACCGAGAAGGAACTGATCGGCGCCTTCGAACGCAACGGGCTGAGGCGTATCGCGCCGGCCCGGGGCGACAAGTTCGACCCCCACCAGCACCAGGCCATGGCCGAGGTTCCGGGGACCGACGTGGCGGCGGGCGGCGTGGTCGAGGTGATGCAGCCGGGCTACGAGCTGCTCGGCCGCCTGGTGCGCCCGGCCATGGTCATGGTGGCGCCCAAGGAGCCCACCCCCCAGGCCGACGCCGGCAAGCTGAACGGTGCGGGGACGAACCCCTACGCCACCGAAGAGGACGCCGATCCGGGCGGTTCGGTGGATCGGCGCGCCTGAGGCCCCGCGCGCCCCTTCCGTCGGGCTGCAAAATGGCTAATGTCGCAAGTCCTTCGAGGTCGGGGGGCGCGGCGGCGAATCGCCAGTCGCGCGGCGCGGTTCGGACAAACACA
>DASRRU010000352.1:0-6836 GCA_035656795.1 Phenylobacterium sp.
CTGGCCTTTTCCCTTTCTCCCGCAGGTCCGGCGCGTGCCGGTCCGCGCCCATTCGCCCCGAGTCTCCCCGAAGTTCCGATGCTGCAGATCAAAGACCTCGTATTCGACGCCTGGGGCCGCCGGTTCTTCGACCAGGCGACCGTCAGCCTGCCCAAGGACGCCAAGGTGGGCTTGGTGGGCCGCAACGGCGTGGGCAAGTCGACGCTGTTCAAGCTGATCCTCAATCAGCTCGTTCTCGGTTCCGGCGAGATCGGCCTGCCCAAGGCCGTCCGTATCGGCTCGGTCGACCAGGAACATCCGGCGACGCCGATTCCGCTGCTGGACACCGTCCTGGCCGCGGACCTGGAGCGCGCCGCCCTGCTGGCCAGCCTGGAAACCGCCGAGCCAGAAGACCTGGGCGACATCTACACCCGGCTGATCGAGATCGACGCGGACCGCGCGCCCAGCCGCGCCGCCGAGATCCTGGCCGGCCTGGGCTTTTCCACGCCGGACCTGGCGCGGCCCATGTCGGAGTTCTCCGGCGGCTGGCGGATGCGCGTGGCCCTGGCGGCGGCCCTGTTCGCCGCGCCGGACATGCTGCTGCTGGACGAGCCCACCAACTATCTCGACCTGGAAGGCGCGCTCTGGCTCGAGGCCCGCCTGAAGAAATACCCGCACACCGCCATGGTCATCAGCCACGACCGCGAGCTGCTCGACAACTCGATGGACCACATCCTCCACCTGAAGAACGGCAAGCTCGACCTCTATACGGGCGGCTACGACAGCTTCGAGCGCCAGGTGATCGAGAAGCTGCGCCTGCAGGAGGCGATGCGGACCAAGATCGAGGCCAAGCGCGCCCACATGCAGTCCTTCGTCGACCGCTTCGGCGCCAAGGCGTCCAAGGCGACCCAGGCTCAGTCGCGCCTGAAGATGATCGCCAAGCTGCCGCCGGTCTCCAACGTCATCGAGGACCGGGTCGCGCCCTTCACCCTGCCCTCGCCCGAGCGCCCCCTGCCGCCGCCGCTGCTGCGCCTGGAAGGCGCCGCGGTCGGATACGGCGGTACGCCGATCCTCAAGGGGCTCAACCTGCGCCTCGACATCGACGACCGCATCGGCCTGCTGGGCGTCAACGGCGCCGGCAAGTCGACCTTCGCCAAGCTGGTGGCGGGCGCCCTGGACGTGGAAAGCGGCACCCTGCTGCGCAGCTCGCGCCTGAAGGTGGGCTGGTTCCACCAGCACCAGATCGAGGCGATGGACCCGGCGGACACGCCACTGGAGATCATCCGCCGCGCCATGCCGCAGAGCAGCGAATCCCAGCGCCGCTCGAAGCTCGCCCAGTTCGGCCTCGGCCATGAGAAGGTCGAGACCACGGTCGCCAACCTCTCCGGGGGCGAGCGCGCGCGCCTGCTGCTCAACATGGTGGCGATGGAGGCTCCCCACCTGCTGATCCTCGACGAGCCCACCAACCACCTCGACATCGATTCGCGGCGCGCCCTGCTGGACGCGCTCAACGACTACGACGGCGCGGTGATCCTGATCACCCACGACCGCTCGCTGATGGAACTGGTCGCCGACCGCCTGTGGCTGGCCGCGGATGGCCGCATCGAGCCCTTCGATGGCGACATGGAGGACTACGCCAAGTTTGTCTTGGACCGCGCCCGGGTCGCCGCCCGCGCCCCGACCCAGGTCGTCGCCGAGTCCGTGACGGCGGCTCCGCCGCCTCCGCCACCCGTCTCGCGCCCGAAGGTCCCAACCGGCACGGCGCGGAGACGCGCCGAAGCCGCCGAGGCCGCGCTCGGCCGCGCCGCCGGCGCCCTGGCTCAGATCGACGCCCAGCTCACCGACCCGGCGATCTTCGCCAAGGATCCGGGCAAAGCCGCCGACCTTGGCCGCCGACGCGATGCGGCGCAGGCCGCGGTGCACGCCGCCGAGCAGGAATGGATAGCCGCCCAGGAGGCCTACGAGGCCTTGACCGCGGAGTCCTGAGCTGGGCGCTCGATGGGCACGGTGTCGTGGATGCGGGTGATGTCGACCTCGACGAAGCCGCCGGGCAGGTCGCGCAGAATATCCGCGAAGACGTGCCCGAAGCGCAGATCCTCGCGCCGATAGGTCTTGCGGTCGTTGATCTGCGAGGAGATCGCTTCGTCGAAGCCGTGGATCGACACCATCAGGGTCGGCGCCTCGGCCTCCAGGCGCGCTTCGGTCATGGCGAACAGAGGGCTGTCCTCATCTATGAGATGGATCAACGTCCACGATAGGCTGAGGACCGGCAGGTTGCTGCGCACCAGCTTCAGCTCTGAAAAACGGCGGAACCGCGTGTCGCCGACCGGATGGTTCATCAGGTAGCTGATCCGCGCCGTCGCCTCGCTGATCCCCTGCATCCGCCGGCTCGCCACCCGCACCATCAGGGCGTGGCGGTTCTCATAGGGGGTTATGACCGCGCTGTCGCTGAACACCAGGCGGGGCTGCGGCCTCGCGAAGCGGGCGAAGAAGGCGCCGGTCACCAGGGCCGTCAGGAACATGCCCACGAAAATCTCGGCCGTGGAGACGACGTGGCCGTAGAGAGTGGCCGGCGTCATGACGCCATAGCCGACGGTCGCCAAGGTCTCGACGCTGAAGAAGAAGGCATCGCCGAAGCCGCCCGGATGGGCGTTGGACACCGAGCCGGGCGATAGCCAATACAGCAGCGCGAACAGCAGGTTGGCGGCCATGAACAACAGCAGGACCACCACCAGGAAGGCCGGCCAGCGCATCGCCAGAATGAGATAGTAGGGGTCGTCGAAGCTGAAGCGGCTGACGCCCACCTTGACCGCGGTAAGGCCTCTCAGATCGATGCGGGGCGGTGGAAGCTTCACCGCCCCTGACTAACACGCGACAGCGGGCCCGTCGAAGGGACGGACCCGCCTGCGCTGCCTCAGGTGATGTGCTTGGGGCTGATGGGGTCGCTGCCCGGGAAGGTTTCTTCGATCGCTTCGTCCAGAAGGGCTTCCTGGCGGTCCTCCGCGGATTTCTCGCGGGCGGCCATGTGGTCGTGCTTTTCGCCTTCCTTCAGGGGCTCCACTTCGCGCGAATGCGGAACGTCGACGTGCCGATCCTCGTGAATCGGCGCGGCTTCAACCGCCATATCGGCGTTGGCCCCGCCGGAGCCATGGCTGAAGGCGCGCCGGGCCTCATCTTGGGTCTGCTTGCCTGTCATCGGTGTCTCCTCGGCTGTTGCCGTGGGAATAGAACCCGCAAGGCCAGGCTAGGTTGCCCGAGACACCCTGTTCAGGAGGCGCGCGCGGCTAGAGGAAGGTCCAGTGGCTGTGGTCGCGCAGGCGCAGGTTGTTCTGCACGTGGCGCACGCCGTCGACGTCGGCCACATCCTCAATCCGGCGCTTGTCGGTCTTGTGCCGCACCGTGCCGTTCAGGGTGACCTCGGCGTCCCGCACGATGACCTCCAGGTCACGCAGATCAAGGCCGCGCTGGTCCTCCAGGCGCTCGACGATCACCGCCCACAGCACCCGGTCCGACGGACCGTGGCGCGGCCGCGGGGCGCGGGTTTCCAGCCGGGGCCCACGCGGGCCCGGCGACAGGAATTCACCCGCCCTGTCCATCCAGGAGCGCGGTTGACTCAGCACCCGGCCGTCGCCGCGATCGGACTCGCCATACCGCCGATAAGCCTCGCCGCTTGCGGCGTCATAGTCGTAGTCCGTCGAATAGTCGGCCTGGCCATAGTCGTTGTAGTGCGGCCGGGCATCGTTTTCGACGCGGTAGCCCGAGCGGGCGGCGGGGTCGTAGCCGTAGTCGCGGGAGTAGTCGGCCTGGCCGAAATCGCCCCGCGCTCCGCCTCTTAGCGCCGCTCGGCGGTGATCTTCCTCGTGGTCCCGCCTATCATCGCGCGTCATGACCTGATCTCCTCTGCATTGCGGACGCCCCTGCGGCAGAACCGGCGCCGTGGACTTCGGTTCCCATATGAGGCTCAACCGAGCCTGCAGCCGGGCCGCCTGTCTCCTTCGCCCGACTCAACGGAGACTGCACGCCGCCGTGAATGCTTCAGACCCGCCCCGCTCCCCCGCCCCTGGGCGCGCCGAGGTCGAACTCGCCGAGGCTCTGCCGGCGCCGCGCCGGCGGTTGACGCGCGCCACGCGAATCGCCCTTCGGGTGGTTCCGGTGGTCATGCTGATCGCAGCGGGCTGGGTGCTGTGGCGCGAGTTCCACAAGCTCAGCCTGCAGGCCGTCACCCACGCCATCGCCGGCTGGGGCGTCGCGACCGTGGCGGCGGCGATCGCGCTGTCGGCCGCCAGCTTCGTTCTGATGGGCGTGATCGAGTGGGTGGGCCTGCGGTGGATCGGCGCGAAGGCGCCGCTGCGCACCGTGGCCCTGGGCTCGTTCCTGGCCAACGCCATCGCCCACGCCATCGGCGCCAACCTGCTGATCTCCGGCGCCATCCGGGCGCGCACCTATGACCGGCATGGGGTGAGCCTGACCCAGGTGGCGGGCGCCACGGTGTTCGCCGCGGCCTCGTTCGCGGTGGGGCTTTCGGCGCTGTCGGGCGCCGGCCTGTTGCTGGCCTCGAACGCCGAGCTGGACGCCACGGCGATCACGCCGACGGTCGGCCACTGGCTGGGCGCCGCCCTGCTCGCCGGCTCGCTCGGCTATGTCGCGCTCTGCGCCCTACGCCGTCGCCCGTTCAGCGCCTTTGGGCGAAGCGTCACCCTGCCCGACGTCTGGGACGCCCTGGCGCAGCTGGTGCTGGGCGTCGTCGACAACGGGATCGCCGCGGCCATCCTGTGGATCCTGCTGCCCGCCGGCGGCCCGAGCTACGGGGCCTTCGTAGGGGCCTATGCGGTGGCCTGCATCGCGGGCCTGGCCTCATCGGTGCCGGGCGGCGCAGGCGTGTTCGAAAGCGCCATGGCCGCGCTGTTGCCCGCCGTGGACGTCGCCGCGCTGGCCGCAGCGTTCCTGGGCTATCGGCTGGCCTTCTACATCCTGCCGCTGATCATCGCCGCGGCCGCCCTGGCCATCGACGCCATCCGGCACCGCAAGAGCTAGAGCGTGCACTCATAGATCCGGCTTGGTCCGCAATCGGACACGTGATCGATCTCGGCTTTCAACCCTGGTGTGGACGTTTAGTCGCTCAGAGGGCGAAACGCGCCAGCAACGGCAAGTGGCGAAGGGCCAAGAGCTGCGCCTAGCCAGACAAGTGTCAGCGCCCGCCACCCGCCGGCGTCACCTTTGCCGCGTCCGACACCACCGCCGGCGTCGGCGGAGCGCTGGGCATCGAGCCAGCCGCCGCCTTCGCCGCGCCGCGACCGCGCTGAGGCAGCAGTTTCATGGCCGCCGCCAGTTCCTTAGCGTCGATGGAGCCGTCATGGTCGGTGTCGATCACGGCGAAGTATTTCTTTAGCATCGTGCCGGGGCTCGACGGGCCGCCTTTCAGCTCAGAGAGCTCGAGCTTTCCGTCCATGTTGTCGTCCATGACGTCCAGCATGAGGTTGGCCTGCATCAGCTTGTCGTAGTCGTCCCGAGGGTTCTTCGCGGTCTCGCCGGCCCAGTGGTAGTGGATGTAGACCGCCAGCATTTCCTCGAAGGACTGCTCGCCCCAGTAGACCGTCTTGGTCGGGTCGGGATTGTTCGGGTTGCGGGTCGAGTTGTCGTAGACCCAGTGGGTGATGATCTTCGAGCCGGCCGGGACGTTCAGCGGCTTG
Source organism: Phenylobacterium sp. (assembly GCA_035656795.1). Classification (GTDB taxonomy): domain Bacteria; phylum Pseudomonadota; class Alphaproteobacteria; order Caulobacterales; family Caulobacteraceae; genus Phenylobacterium. The sequence continues at coordinate 5,670 of DASRRU010000352.1, forward strand.
GCCAGCACATAGTCCCACTGCCAGTTGAAATCGTACCGCGGCATGGCCAGCAGGGTCTCTTCCTTGCCGTCCGGATAGCGGATGGAGACATTGGCCGCGACGCCGCGCTTATGAGAGTGCGGGGTGAAGGCGTAGACCACCGCGTCCTTCGGAAACTCGATGTAGGCGACTTCCTTGTGGTCCGCCTCGCCCGCCGGGATTTCGATGGAGAAGTCGAAGATGCCGAAGGTCCGGCGCGGGTACTTCGGGTCCTCGCCCTTGGGATAGAAGTAGAGGCCGAGCTTGGTGTTCTCGACCGTTTCCTTGCCGTAGGTCGTGTAGTGGGCCTGGAAGGCCAGGCCGCTGCCGGCCGGCACCCACAGGCCCGAGTCCTGGGCCATCTTCTGGTAGCCGACGCCAGGGACATAGCCCTGCAACAGGGTCTCGAACGGAGAGCCTGCAATCGTCTGGCCGGTCGGGGTGTCGCTCGGCGCCACGCCCGACAGGATGTGGTGCACCGCCTGGCGGTCGTTGACCACGAAGGCCGAGGCCTTCAGCCAGCGGCCCTCGGTCATGACGTTCTTCACCGACGGATACTGATACTCGACGACCCCGGTGGCCGGGACCTTCATGGACGGGATCTCGACAATCTTGTCGGGCTTGCCGAGGGGCCATTCGGGCGCCTGGAAGCTGATCTTCTTCAGCGGGTCTTCGCCCGTTCCGCGCGGCGCGCCGGCGTCGATCCAGTGGACCAGGGTCTTCATCTGGTCCGGCGACAGGCGCCCGTCGTCCTTCCATTGGCCCACTGTCTCGTCGGGCTCGAAGGGCGGCATGCGATGGGTGCGGATGACCTCGCGGATCATCGGCGAGAAGCCCTTCACCTGCTCGTAGCTGTTGAGCGGCATCGGTCCGATCCCGCCGGGCTGGTGGCAGGTGGCGCACTTGGCCTCGACCATCGGGGCGATTGTCTTGGCGTAGGAGATCTGGGCGTAGGTGTTGGCCTTGGCGCGGTCGGGGAAGGCGATCAGCTGTCCCTTGGCCTCGCCCGAGGTCAGCGCCACCTTCTGGCCCGCGACCAGGGCGTCGACCGCCGCCTTGGCGCCGTCTACCGGGCCACGGTAGGCGATGGACCAGCTGCGCGGGTCGATAACGATGACCTCGGCGGCCCGCGTGATCCCCAGTTCCTCG
>DASRRU010000353.1:0-18799 GCA_035656795.1 Phenylobacterium sp.
CGAGGAACTGGGGATCACGCGGGCCGCCGAGGTCATCGTTATCGACCCGCGCAGCTGGTCCATCGCCTACCGTGGCCCGGTAGACGGCGCCAAGGCGGCGGTCGACGCCCTGGTCGCGGGCCAGAAGGTGGCGCTGACCTCAGGTGAGGCCAAGGGACAGCTGATCGCCTTCCCCGACCGCGCCAAGGCCAACACCTACGCCCAGATCTCCTACGCCCACGCCATCGCCCCGATCATCCAGGCCAAGTGCGCGACCTGCCACCAGCCCGGCGGGATCGGCCCGATGCCGCTCAACAACTACGAGCAGATCAAGGGCTTCTCGCCGATGATCCGCGAGGTCATCCGCACCCACCGCATGCCGCCTTACCTGGCCGACGAGACGGTCGGCGCCTTCCAGGATGACGATCGCCTGACGCCGGCCCAGATGAAGACCCTGGTCCACTGGATCGACGCCGGCGCGCCGCGGGGAACGGGCGAAGACCCGCTGCAGAAGATCAGTTTCAAGGCCCCGGAATGGCCGCTCGGCAAGCCCGACGTGGTGCTCAGCGTGCCTGAGGTGAAGATCGCCGCCAGCGGCGTCATGGACTACCAGCATCCGGTGGTGGCCAACGCCATGGCCGAAGGCCGCTGGATGAAGGCCACCACTTTCCGCGTCTCCGACCGCCAGGTGGTGCACCACATCCTCACCGGCGTCGTCGCCTCCGACCATGCCGGCAACAGCTTCTCCGAAACCCAGTGGGGCGCTTCGCTCGGTGGCTATGGCCCGGGCCGCGGCTCCAACATCCAGCCGATCGACACCGGCGTGTGGGTGCCGCCGTCCGGCGGCGTGGGCTTCCAGAACCACTACACGCCGTACGGCAAGGAAACGGTCGAGAAGACCCAGATGGGCATCTACTTCTACCCGAAGGGGCAGGAGCCGAAGTACATCCTGCGCACCTTCGGCATCTTCGACTTCTCCATCGAGATCCCGGCCGGCGAGGAGTTCCACAAGGAGACCAGCTACATCGAGTTCCCGAAGGACGCGATCCTCTATGGGATCACCCCGCACGCCCACGTGCGCGGCGGCTCGGCCCAGGTCTCGATCCTCTATCCCAACGGCAAGGAGGAGAAACTGCTCGCCCTGCCGCGCTACAATTTCAACTGGCAGTACGAGTATTTCCTCAAGGATCCACTGAAGGTGCCGGCGGGCTCGAAGATCGTGGCCAAGTGGACCTATGACAACTCGACCCGCAATCCGGGCAATCCTGACCCCACAAAGACGGTCTACTGGGGCGAGCAGACCTCCGAAGAGATGATGGCCACCTACCTGCACTACCGGTGGGCCGACGAGACCGTGAAGCACCAGACGCCGGAGTACGAAAAGCTGCTCCAGGCCAACCTGATGATGGGCGTGCTCGACGACAACATGGACGGCAAGATCGAGCTCTCGGAGTTGCGGGGCGGGCCGTCGAGCCCGGCCAACATGCTCAAGAAGTACTTCGCCCTGATCGACACCGATCACGACGGCTCCATCGACGCGGCCGAGCTGGCGGCGGCCTCCAAGCTGATGCCCAAGCGCGGCGGCCCGGCCAAGCCTGCGGCCCCCGCGGCCCAGCCCGTGCCGGCCGCTACGCCGGCGGTGGCGACCACGGAGGCCAGGACCGGGCCGGCCGCAGGCCGTTGACCGGGAGATACCGAGCGTCCGCCGCTTGGCGGGTGACTGGATTCAGGTGAACAGGAAACCCGCGCGATGCATATTGCGCGGGTTTCGAGTCAAGAATTTTGAGCCCCGGTCAGACCGGGGCCGTTGAGGGGATTAAACGTTGCGTCCAGTTCGTTCATGGCTCTTCGGTGTCACGGTTGCCGCCGCCTCGGCTCTCGGCCTCTCGGCCCAGGCGCAATCCCCGGCCGCGTCCGGCCAGCAGATCTATGAGACGCGCTGCAAGGCCTGCCACGAGGGCGGGGCCGCGCGCGCGCCCAGCCGCGCCGATCTCGGACAACGTGCGCCTGGCGATATCGTCCAGGCGCTGACCAGCGGCATCATGCAGCCGATGGCCCAGGGCCTTTCGGACGCCGACAAACAGGCCGTGGCCGGCTATCTGACCTCGACCGGCGCTTCGGCCAGCCTGCCGTCGCGTCCGACCGGGACGGAGATGCCTCAGGTCGCCGTCAAGGGACCGAGCGCGCCGGATCCGAAGTGCGCGGTCAACGCGCCGATCAAGGCCGGCGCCAGCGACTGGACCAGCATGGGCGTCGACGACGCGTCCACCCGCTTCCAGCGCCATCCGGGCCTGACCGCAGCCGACGTGCCGAAGCTGAAGGTGAAGTGGGCCTTCTCGATGACCGGCGGCGGCCAGCCGGCGGTGGTGGGCGACTGGATGTGGGTGACGAACCGCTCCGGCAAGTTCTACGCCCTCGATACCAAGACGGGCTGTGTCCACTGGTCCGTCGACGACCTGGTGTCGCGCACCACCCCGATGATCATCAAATCGCCGATCTCGCCCAGCGGCTGGCTGACGGTGGTCAGCCAGAGCGACCGCATCGTGCGCGCCTTCGACGCCCAGGCCGGCAAGGAGCTGTGGCGCAGCGCGAAGCTTGAGGACCATCCGGTCTCGGTGCTCACCGGCTCGCCGGTGATCGTCGATGATCGTGTGATCGTGCCGATCTCCTCGATCGAGGAGGCCGCGGCGATGAGCAAGGCCTACAGCTGCTGCACCTTCCGTGGCTCGGTGGCAGGGCTGGACCTGAAGACCGGCAAGCTCATCTGGAAGACCCCGATGATCACCGGGCCGATGAAGACGATCCGCGACAAGGATGGCGGCGGCAAGGTCCAGGGCCCGGCCGGCGCGGCGGTCTGGGCGGCGCCGTCGGTCGATCGCAAGCGCGGCGTCGTCTACGTCGTGACAGGTGACAGCTACACCGATCTCGGCAGCAACGGCCACGATGCGGTCATGGCGCTCGACATCAAGACCGGAGCGGTGAAATGGAGCCGCCAGGTCACCGAGCAGGACAACTTCGTCATGGGCTGCGGCCCGACCTCGCAATCCGGCAACTGCCCGACGCCGATGGGCCCCGACTACGACTTCGGCGCGACGCCCATACTGATGACGCTGCCCAGCGGCAAGCAGGTGCTGATGGCCGGCCAGAAGTCCGGAATCGTCTACGGCCTGAACCCCGACACGGGCGTGGTCCTGTGGAAGACCCAGGTGGGCGCAGGGTCTGCCCTGGGCGGCGTGGAGTGGGGCATGGGCGCGGACGACAAACAGCTCTACGTGCCGATCTCCGACCTCGTCTATCTGTTCAATCCGGCGATGGCCTCCAAGGGCAAGGCCGGGATCTACGCCCTGAACCCGGCGACGGGGGCCATCACCTGGTCGGCGCCGGCGCCGGACGTGCCGTGCGTCTACGCCGCCGACAAGGGCAAGCCCAGCCGCTGCGCCAAGGCCCAACCGGCCGCACCCGCGATCATTCCTGGCTTTGTGTTCGAAGGCGGCCTCGACGGCTGGCTTCGCGCCTATGACGCCAAGACCGGCAAGATTGCCTGGGAGGATTCCACGACGTCGCGGACCTACGACACGGTCAACGGCGTCAAGGGCCAGCCCGGCGGCGGATTCGACGGCATGGGCCCGACGATCGCGGGCGGCATGGTGTTCGTCACCAGCGGCAACAACGGCGCGGCGCGCGTGGGCTCCAACGGGGTCAATGTCCTGCTCGCCTACTCGGTGGACGGCAAATAGGCGCCGCCGTCATGCGGGGCAGGCGTCTGGCCGGCACCCTGGCGGCGTTCGCCGCCGCGGTCCTGGCAAGCGGTTGGGCGGTGGCCCAGCCGCTGGCGGGCGCGCCGGTCCGGCCGGTCCCCAAGCCGGGCTATATCGTGCCGCCGGAGAACTCCGCCGGCCTCTATCCGGTGAGCGGCGAGCCGATCTTCAAGGCCAGGTGCGCGGGGTGCCACGAGCCCGCCACCGGCCGCGCGCCGAGCCGCCAGATGCTGGGCGCCCGCTCGCCGGAAGAGGTCTATGACGCGCTGACGCTCGGCGCGATGGCGCCCATGGCCCAGGGTATGAGCGGCGCCGAGATCTACGGCGTCGTTCGTTTCCTGACCGGCAAGTCGCCCGTGCCGCAGGCCATATCCGCGCCCGACCCGAACCCCTGCAAGACCAACGGCCCACTGCAGGCGGGCGGGCCGCAATGGAACGGCTGGGGCCGCGACCTCGCCAACAGCCGCTATCAGCCCAAGCCCGGATTCTCGGCCGCCGACATCCCGCGCCTGAAGGTGAAGTGGGCGTTCGCCTATCCGGGCACCAAGAACACCCAGGCCCTCGTCTTCGGCGACCGCGTGTTCGTCGCCAGCATGGGCGGCAAGGTCTATTCGCTCGACGCCGCGAGCGGCTGCGTCCACTGGCGCTACGACTACCGTGGCGGCGGCCGAGCCTCGATGAGCGTCGGCCGGCTCGCGAGCGCGCCCAGCGGCTGGGCGCTCTATTTCGGCGACGACCGGATGTATCTGCGGGCCTTCGACGCGGGCTCGGGCAAGGAACTGTGGAACACCCGGGTGGGCGACCATGTGGTGGGCCGCATCACCGGTTCGCCGGCGCTCTACGACAATGTCCTCTACGTGCCGCTGTCGGCCTCCGAGGAGAGCCAGGGCAACGTCGGCGCGTACGGCTGCTGCACCTTCGTCGGTACGGTGGTGGCGGTGGACGCCAGGACCGGCAAGATCCTCTGGACCCGTCCGATCCTCGACGCGAAGCCGCATCCCACCCGCAAGAACGCTGCCGGCGCCCAGATGTACGGCCCGGCGGGCGGGGCGCTGTGGTCGGCCCCGACCATCGACGCCAAGCGCGGCCAACTCTACGTGGCGAGTGGCGATTCCTACACCGAGGCGGACAACCCGACGTCGGACGCCGTGATCGCCATGGACCTGACGACCGGCAAGATCCGCTGGGTGAACCAGGTGCTGGCCAACGACAATTTCATGTCGGGGACGGTCAACGGGCCGCTGGGCCAGCGGGGTCCCGACTTCGACTTCGGAGCCTCGCCGATGCTGGTGAAGGTCGCCGGCAGGGACCTGCTGATCACGGGCAACAAATCCTCGATCGTCTATGCAATGGACCCGGACACCGGAAAGACCGTCTGGCAGACAGCCAAGCTCGGAAGCGGCGGAGCCGGTGGCGGGGTCGAATGGGGCTCGGCCACGGACGGGCGCATCGTCTACGCGGCGCTGGCTGACTATCCCGGGCGCGGGCGTCCTGGACTGGCGGCGCTCGGGGCGGTCGACGGGAAGGTGCTGTGGCAGGCGGATGCGCCGAAGGATGTGGTTTGCAACGTGCCGTCGGGGCGTTGCCTGCCGGGCTATTCGCAGGCGGTGACCGCCGTACCCGGCGCGGTCTTTGCGGGCGCCCTGGACGGGCATCTGCGGGCCTATGCCGCCGACGGCAGGCTGATCTGGGACTACGACACGACCACGCCGCTCGACACCGTCAATGGCATAAGGGGCGCGAGCGGGGGCAGCCTCGACATGGGCGGGGCGACGGTGGCCGGGGGACGGCTCTTCCTCCACTCCGGATATGGCGGCAGCGCGGGCGCGAACAACCTGCTGCTGGTCTTCTCGGTGGACGGCAATTAGGCCGCCGCTGTTGACCGCCGATCGCGGCGCCCGCAAACCGCCGCGGTGACCGCACCCACAGCCCAGCTTCCGCACCACCACCGCAACGGGCTCGGCATCGCCTATCGTACGATGGCCATGGTCTGCGTCGCGGGTCTGACGGCGTCGGTGAAGTGGGCGGGCCATCGGGGCATACCGGTCTTCGAGCTGGTCTTCTTCCGCAACGCCTTCGCGTTCGTGCCCCTGGGGCTCTACATCTGGAGCACCACAGGGGTCTCGGTGCTGAAGACCCAGCGGCCATGGGGCCACCTGACCCGCTCGATCGCCGGCCTGATCGGCATGAGCTGCAGCTTCTTTGCGGTGCAGCGCCTGGCGCTGACCGAGGCCACCGCCTTCACCTTCGCCGCGCCCCTGTTCATGACCGCGCTTTCGGCGCTGATGCTGCGCGAGATGGTGGGCCGCCACCGGTGGGGCGCGGTGCTGGTGGGCTTCATCGGCGTCCTGATCATGGTGCGCCCGCAGCCAGGCCACATGAACCTGACCGGCGTCACCTTCGCCCTCACCGCCGCGGCCGGCAGCGCCATGGCGATGGTGCAGATCCGCCAGATCTCGGTCACCGAAAAGGGCGCGACGATCGTCTTCTACTTCACCCTGGCAGGTACGCTGCTGGGCTTGGGCGTCTCGGTCTTCGACTGGGTGACCCCGGACCCGGCGACGCTGGCGGTGCTGATCTTCTCAGGCCTGATCGGCGGGGTAGGCCAGCTTTTTCTCACCGAGGCGATCCGCGTCGCGCCGGTGGGCGTGGTGGCGCCCTTCGACTACACCCAGCTGATCTGGGCCACGGTTCTGGGCTACCTGATCTGGGGTGAGCGGCCGCAGCCGGTGACGTTGGCGGGCGCCGCGGTGGTGGCGGCCAGCGGGCTATACATCCTGCACCGCGAGCTGCTGCGGTTTCGGGTCGTCCCAGCCCAGGCCCGATCGGCCTGACGCAGCGTGAGCGTCTCGCGTTGACAGGCGCCGACTGCGGGAGGACTCTCGCGTCGAACGCCGATACGCGGCCTCGAGCCGTGCAGGCGGGGAGGACAGGCTCATGAATCGGCTGATTTTCGGCGCGGCGCTGATGGCGGCCCTGGCGATGGGGGCGCAGGCGCGGGCGTCGGTCACGGTGATCGGCGGCGGCCTTGCCGAGGCCTGTTCCAAGGCCGCACTCTCCGGAAAGGCGGAACAGCGCGTTGAGCGCACCTGCACCGAGGCGCTCGAAAAGGAAGAGTTGTCCAGCCGCGATCGCGCCGGCACGCTGGTCAATCGCGGCATCCTGAAGATGCGCCGGCTGAACTGGGAAGGCGCAGCCAGTGACTTCACCGAGGCCACGCGCGTGAAGCCGGATCTGGGCGAGGCCTACGCCAACCGCGGCGCCGTTTCGATCGGCATGCACAAGTATGCCGAGAGCCTGCCAGACCTGAACAAGGGACTGGCGCTTGGCGTCGAGGCCCCTGCCAAGGTCTACTTCGACCGCGCGCTGGCCTACGAAGGCCTCGACGACGCCAAATCGGCCTATTTCGACTACCAGAAGGCCGTCGAGCTCAGCCCCGACTGGGAGGCGCCCAAGACCGAGCTCGCCCGCTTCCACGTGGAACGCAAGGAGTAGGGGAGCCGAAGCGCGGGCTGCGCGTTAGAGGGGTTTTCCCTCCAGGGGTCCGCCATGCGCATTCAGATCGCCGCCCTTGTCCTGACCGCCATCGCCGGGGCCGCCGCGCCCGTCGCGGCGCAGCCTCTTAGCGGTCTCACTCAGTCATTGGACGCCCAGCGCGCCGCCGAGGTTCAGGCGCAACGCAGCCGCGATATCGCGCTCACCAACCAGACGTATGCGTTGCAGGCCCGCGTCCAGACCGACGAGGCGCTTAGCGGTCTGGCCGCTGCGCGCACGGCGTCGACGGCCCAGATCGCGCCGTTCAGTCTCCATGGGCCGCCGGTGAAGATCGAGATGAGCCAGCTGGCGCAGATGCCCGACGCGGAGCTCGCGGCGTCGAATGCGCGGGCGGTCGCCGCCTCCAACAACCGCCGCTAGTCTAGATCGGCTCTGGGAACGGCTTGCTGAGGTAGCGCGAGCCCCGCTCGCCGAAACGCCACGGGCGTTCGACCGCCTTGGTGATGCCGATGCGCGGGCCGTTGGCGATCTCGACGGGCGGGCCGGGCGTCAGCGAGAAGGGCGGCTGGTCCACGCGCAGGCCGTTGTGCTCGCGCGTGACGCCGAGCGCCTGGCAGAGCCGTCCGGGGCCGGCGCAGAGACGCCGCGGGTCGTCCCGGCCGCGGCGCGCGATCATCAGGTCAACGCCCTGAGTGGGCTCGATCGCGCGGATCAGCACCGCGCTGGCGGGGCCGCCGGTGACCAGGTTCATGCACCAGTGGATGCCGTAGGAGCGGTACACGTAGATGCGCCCGGGAGGCCCGAACATCACCGCGTTGCGTTCGGTCGGGCCCGAATAGCTATGGGAGGCCGGGTCCTCGTGGTCGTAGGCCTCAGTCTCGACGATCCGGCCGCCCACGCCGTCAACGGTGAGGGTCCAGCCGATGAGGTGGAGCGCGGCCGCGCGGCTCGGTGACGTGAATAGCTTCGCTTGACGCGCCGCAGCCTCGGGGCGCGAAATGGGGGCGACCATCATCGGGAGGATTTCGCATGCCGTACGTCGAGGGCCAAACCGTTCACGACGCCGACTCCCACATCATGGAGCTGCCCGGGACGATCAACCGCTACCTGGACCCGAAATTCCGCGATGCATTCGTCGAGAAGACCGGGCGCAAGGACGTGTTGCCCGAGTGGTTCGCCAGGGCTGCGGCGCAGGCCGAGAACCCGGAGTTCCTGGCCGGCGCCGAGGCCAACATTCTGTTGCGCAAGAACTATGAAGCCCTGGGCGCCTTCAAGTCCGCCGATCGGCCAAGGACGCTGGACTACCTGGGTTTCGCCAGCCAGCTGGTCTTCACCACCGCCTGCCTTTCCAACTTCGGCCTGGAGCAGATGGGCGAGGCGGAGCTGGCCGTGGAGGCTGCGCGGGCTCACAATCGGATGATGACCGAGTTCTGCTCGGTGGACCGCCGGCTGCTGGCCACCGGCTATGTGCCGCTGATCGATCGCGCGCGGGCCCCGGACATTGCCCGCGAGGCGCTGGCGCTGGGCGCCAAGGCCCTGGTGATCCCCTCGCGCCATCCCAAGGGCTTCTCGCCGAGCCACGTAGAGCTCGATCCGCTCTGGGCGCTGGCGCAGGAGGCGAAGATCCCCGTCCTGTTCCATGTCGGCGGCGAGGAGAAGATGCATCATGACTACATCGAGAACGGCTTGCCCTTCGTGAAGGACTTTCACGGCGGCGACGAGAACTTCACCTCGCTCACCTTTATGGCGATCCCGCTGTCGCTCTGGCAGACCCTGTCGGCCCTGGTGATCGATGGGGTCTTCGACCGGTTCCCGAACCTGAAGTGGGGGGCGATCGAACTGGGCGCCTCGTGGCTGCCGAGCCTGATGCATTTCCTGGACTCAGGCGTCGCGGCCTTCGGCAAGGAGGAGCGGCTGCAGAAACTCAGCGGCAAGCCCAGCGAGATTCTGCGCCGCCAGTTCCGCGCCACGCCCTATCCGCATGAGGACACCCGCTGGATCATCGACAACACCGGCCCGGAGATGCTGCTGTTCTCGTCGGACTTCCCGCACATAGAGGGCGGCCGCAATCCGCTGAAGCGGTTCAACGACAGCCTGGCGGGAGTATCCGAAGCGGTGAAGCGCGGCTTCTATCGCGACAATTTCATCGACCTGATGGGCGCGGGCCTGGACCCCTCGCTGCACGATCTGCCGAAGCTTCAGGCTGCCTGACGCTTGCGCAGCGGCGCGGCCATGGCGCGGCGGATGGTGTCCATCAGATCCTGGATCTGGATCGGCTTGGAGCTGTGTTCGGTGAAGCCCAGGCCCAGGTAGCGCTGGCGGCCGCCTGAGGTCACGTCGGCAGTGAGCGCTACGACTGGGGCGTTGCGGTTGGGGCCGTCCTCGGCACGCAAGTGCTGCAGCGCCTCGACGCCGGTCATGCCGGGCATCTGGATGTCCATCAGGATGATGTCAAATGGCCGCTCAGCCGCGTGCGCCAGGGCCTCGGCGCCGCTGGCGGCCTTGGTGATCTGGTGGCCGAAGCTGGTGAGCACCTGATCGAGAACCAGCAGGTTCACGGCATTGTCGTCCACCGCCAGGATCTGCAAGGCCCTGGTCGGCGCCGCCTCGTCCTGGATGTCGGCGGGCCGGCGGGTCAGCGCTGGCCCGTCGGCCAGGGCCAGCGGCAGCTTGACGTGGAAAGCTGCGCCCTGGCCGGGCTTGCTCTCCGCCCAGATCTTGCCGCCCATCAGCTCGATCAGTTGCTTGGCGATGGACAGTCCCAGGCCTGTGCCGCCGAACCGGCGCATCTCGGAGGCGTCGCCCTGGTTGAAGCGGGCGAAGAGCTGCGGCAGGTGCTGCTCGGCGATCCCGATGCCGGTGTCGACCACGGCGATGTGCAGCAGCGCCGCGCCCTCGCCGTTGGGCATGGCGTCGACGATCACCGAGACCGAGCCCTGGTCAGTGAACTTAAGCGCGTTGCCCACAAGGTTGAACAGCACCTGACGCAGGCGAAGCGCATCCATCAGGACGAAATCGGGCATTCCGGGCTTCAGCTCCAGGATCAGCCCCACGCCCTTCTCGTCGGCGCGCGGGCCCCAGAAATCCACCAGCCGCTCCAGGAACAGGCGCAGGTCCTCCGCCACCGGCAAGATGTCGAGGCGCCCCGCGTCGATCTTCGAGACATCGAGGATGTCGTTGAGGATCGACAGCAGGTACTCGCCGCTCTCGATGAGCACTGCCAGCCGTTCTTTTTGGGTGGGATTGGTCTCGTCGCGCTGCAGGAGCTGAGCCATGCCCAGTACGCCGTTCATGGGTGTGCGGATCTCGTGGCTCATGGTGGCCAGGAAGTTCGCCTTCGCGCGACCCGCCTGGCGGGCGTCCTCGCGGGCCTCGTCGGCGGCGGCGCGCTCGGCGATCGCCCGGTCGCGAGCCGCCTCCAGCTCCGGGATCATGGCGGCGTGGTTCGAATAGGCCCGGTGCATGATGTTGGTCGTGCGGTTCGACGCCTCGACCATCAGGGCCATGAGCAGGGCGAGGCTGAACAGGCTGATCAGCGCCGCGGCGGCGGAGGTCGGGCTCAGAAGGTAGACCGTCACGCAGGCGAGGGCGGCGAATACTGGGCTTACGAACCCCCAGTAGACGCGTCGCGAAAGCGTTCCGCTCGACATCGACACCGCCAACAGGGTGCTGGCCTGAAGGGAGAAGAACAGCAGGTCGCCCGGACGGCCGCTCAGAGCGATGGCCGCCGTAGGAAGCACATAGCCGGTGATGCGGAGCCCGGAAAGCCACGCCACATTGCGAAAGCCCTTGGCGGTGTCGGCCTGCGCCGCGCCGGCCAGCCAGCCGCGGATGAAATGCTGATTGGCCTTGTCGATGGCGCAGTAACCCGCGAAGGCGGCCACGCCGAGAATCGGGTGGCCCAGCAACTCGAAGCCGATAGCCATAAGGGCATTGAACACCGCGAAGAACGCGATCGGATGGACCATGCCGTGGAGTAGAAGATGGTAAACGCTCAGGCCGTTCCCGGCGGCCTCGGCGGCGGCGCGTGGTCGCGCGAATTCCAAGACAGGCCGTTGCATCATGACCCTCATCCCTGCCGACAGGATGGCGCGCGAAAGGTTAAACCTCGGAGAATCCCCTGCCTCTATAGCGATTTAGGTGCTGCCCCGGTTGATTTGGGTCAAGTCACCCGGGAAGGGATCTAGGGCGTCAGCGCCGCGGCCGCGGTGGCCTCCAGATCGTCGGCGCCGTCCATCAGGCCGTCGGCCAGGCCAGGCGCCTGGGCCAGCACCTGACCGGCGAACACCCGCGCCAGAGCCGCCTTGCTCCGCATCCACGGATCGTCGGAGCCCACGGCGGCGAGCGCCTGGCGGCCCAGCATGGCCCCGCCGATCACGTCGCCGGCCAGCTTCAGATAGGGCGTGGCGGCGGCAAGGCTGGGCGCGCCGCGGTTGGCCAGCAGCCAGTCGGTGGCCCTCTCCAGGGCCGCGACGCCGGCGGCCAGGCGGCGACCGACCGAAGCCAGCTCGGGGATCTCGTTCAGGCTCGCGGCGGTCAGCGCCAGTTCCGCGCAGAGCGCGCGCATCACGCCGCCGTCCGCCATGGCGATCTTGCGGCCCACCAGGTCGATGGCCTGGATGCCATTTGTACCCTCGTAGATCGGGGCGATGCGGGCGTCGCGATAGTGTTGGGCCGCGCCGGTCTCCTCGATGAAGCCCATGCCGCCGTGCACCTGCACGCCCAGGGACGCTACCTCGACGCCGACGTCGGTCGACCAGGCCTTGGCGATGGGCGTGAGCAGCTCCTGGCGCGCCTTGGCGGCGGCGCGTTCCGCCTCGCTGTCGGCCAGGCGGGCGAGGTCCGAGAGCACCCCGGTGGTCAGGCAGATGGCGCGGGCCGCCTCGATCTTGGCCTTCATCAGCATCAGCATCCGGCGCACATCCGGATGGCCGTAGATCATGCCGTCGGCTTCCCAGACGGTGCGGCCTTGCTTGCGCTCCTGGCTGAAGGCCAGCGCCTGCTGGAAGGCTCGCTCGGCGATGGCGACGCCCTGGACGCCCACCTGCAGGCGCGCGGCGTTCATCATGACGAACATGTGCGGCAGGCCCTGGCCCAGTTCGCCGACCAGCTCGGCCTGGGCGCCCTCGTAGAGCATCACGCAGGTGGGCGAGCCGTGGATGCCCAGCTTGTGTTCGATGGAGCCGGCCCGGAAGTCGTTGCGGGGGCCCAGGCCGCCGTCGTCCTTGACCTGGAACTTGGTGGCCAGGAACAGGCTGATGCCCTTCACGCCCGGCGGGGCGTCCGGTGTGCGGGCTATGACCAGGTGGCAGATGTTGTCGGCGGCGTCGTGGTCGCCCCAGGTGATGAAGATCTTCTGGCCAGACAGCAGCCAGCCGCCCTTGCCGTCCGGTCGGGCCATGGCGGTCAGCGCGGCAAGGTCGGAGCCGGCCTGCGGCTCGGTGAGGCACATGGCGCCGGTCCATTCGCCCGACACCAGCTTGGGCAGCACCAGACGCTTCTGGCGCTCCGTGCCGTGCAACGCGATGGCCTCGATGGCGCCCTGGGTCAGCATGGGGCAGAGGCCAAAGGCCATGTTTGCGGCGTGGACCATCTCGAAGACCGCCAGCTCCATGGCCTTCGACAATCCCTGGCCGCCGTGCTCCGGGTCGGCGGAAAGCGAGTTCCAGCCCCCCTCGACGAACGCGTGATAGGCCTGGGCGAAGCCGGGCGCGGCGGTGACGTGGCCGTTCTCGTAATGCGCGCCCTCGGTGTCGCCCTTGCGGTTCAAGGGCGCCAGCACGTCGGCGGTAAAGACGCCGGCGGCCTCCAGCACCGCCGCCACGGTGTCGGCGTCGAGGTCCGGGAAGGCCCGGGCGATCAGGGCGTCGTGGCCGACGGCGGAAAGCGCAAAGGCAAGGTCGCGGACGGGGGCGCGAAAGGTCATGGAGGGAGCTCTTTTGAGTCTGCTGGCGGCGGTGTTCTAGGCTCAGGCGCCCCAGATGTCGCGGGCGTAGCGCACGAAGTTGCCACCCAGGATCTTCTCCACGGTCACCGGCCTGTGGCCTCGCTGTTCCAGCAGCCGCGCCAGTTTTCGGAACTGGCCGGGACCGCGAAGGTCGTCGGCGAAGGGATGGGTGTCGGCCCGCTCGCCGGGCGCGGAAATGCCCTTGGCGACCCGCTCCTCGTGCTCCTTGGTGAGCGCGGCCTTGTAGGCTTCCAGATCATCGATCTGGGTCGTGCCACCGTCGGTGCCGATGCCGATATGGTCCTCGCCGCAGATCTTCAGGGCGTGCTCGATGTGGGCCACCACGTCGGCGGCGGTGGCGTGCCCTGACAGGTTCAGGAACGGCATGAAGTAGATGCCGACGAAGCCGCCCTTCTCGGCGACCAGGCGCAGTTCTTCATCCGTCTTGTTGCGCGGCAGGTCGGTGAGCGCACGGCAGCCGGTGTGGTTGATCGAGATCGGCTGCTTCGAGGCGCGCGCGGCGTCCAGGCAAATTTGCCGGCCGGAGTGGCTGAGGTCCACCATCGCGCGGTTGGTGTTGATGCGCTCGATGACCTCGCGGCCGAAGGGCGTCAGGCCGCGGTCCTCCGGCGCCATGGAGCCGCCGCCGAGCTGGTTCTCGTTGTTGTAGGTGAGCTGGAAGACACGCACGCCCATGTCGGCGAAGATGTCCACGCGCTTGGCGTCCTTGCCCATCATGGCGCAGTTCTGGAAGCCGTAGATCAGTCCGACCTTCTTCTCCGCCTTGGCGCGGGCGATGTCGGCGGTGGTGAACACCTTCAGGAGGTCGCGCGGATTTCCGCGCACCATCCGGTCCCAATAGGCCACGTCGGTTACTGTGCTTTCGAAGGGGTCCTTCGGTCCGAAGACATAGCCCAGGGTGCAGTTGACCGCGGTCATGCCCGAGGCGTGGGCGTCACCCAGGATGCGCGGCGTCATGACCACCTTCGGCAGGTCTGGCGTATTGGGGTCCAGCAGGCCGCCCAGCGCATTGATCACCGTCCAACCGGCGATGGGGTCCCTCGGGGCGGCTACGGCCGGAGCGGCCATGGCGGCGGCGCCCAGGGCCAGGACGGTGCGTCGGTCGAGGCTCATGGGGCGTCTCTCAATTCCTGTGCGGTGGGTGGCCGGAAATCGGCGCGGGGGTAGGCCCGGCCACGCTTGATGGTGGTGTCGAGGCTCTTCAGGTTCTCGATATCGACGGTGGGGTCGCGGCTGAGGACGATCAGGTTGGCGAGCTTGCCGGGCGCGACGGTCCCCATGTCGGCGGCTTGCGCCGCGGCGCGGGCCCCGACCTCGGTGGCGGCGTGGATCGCCTGGGCCGGGGTGAGCCCCGCCTTGCTCACAAGCAGCGACAGCTCGTCATAGACCGTCGGCCAGGGATCGGAGGCCGGCGCGACCCCGTCTGTGCCGGTCGACAGCGGCACGCCCGCGCGGAACGCCTGGCGGGTCAGGGCTGCGGCGAGATCCAGGGGACACAGCGGCGGGCGGCCCTTGGGGTTCTTGGCGAACCGCTCGGCGTCCTCGGCATAGACCCGCAAGGTGGGGTCGAGGATCGTCCCCTGCGCCTTCATCCGCTGGAAAAGGCTGGCCATCACCGGATTTTCGCCGCCGATCATCGCCTTGGGATCGACAGGCGTGCGCGCCTGATATGAGGCCGGGACGCCGACCACCTGATAGGCCATGTAGCAGGTGTGGGAGGTCACATCGGGGTGCGCGTCCAGCACCTGGGACGGCGTGGTCGGGAAGATCGCGCTGTGGGTCCAGACGGCCATCCCCTGGCGGTGCGCCTCGGCGGCGATCTTCCTGACGAGGTCCGGCGGCAGGTTCGCATAGATCTTGATCGCCGTGGCCGAGGTTCCCCGGGCGAGGGTGACGGCGGTTGCGATGTCGGTTCTGGCGTCGATCGCCTGCATCCAGGGGGCGTGGCCGGGCTCGACGCCGAAGTTGGCGGCGTGGGTGCGCGGATCGACGAAGAAGCTCGGGCCGGCCATCAGGGCGGCATAGAAGATGTCCGGACCGGGGACCTCGGCGGCGCGCGACTCGCGCGCGAGCTCGGCCACCGAGCGCAGGTCGTCAGCCATGTCGCGGATGGCTGTCACCCCGCCGTAGAGGTCGCGCCGCATGTTGGCCTCGGCCGCGCGGCGGTTGGGCGGCGTGGCCAGGTGCTCGTGGGAATCGATCAGGCCGGGGGCGAGGTACTTACCCGTCAGGTCGATGACATGGGCGCCGGCCGGAACCGCAAGCTCGGCGTCCGGGGCGACCGCCCTGATCCGCTCGCCCTCGACCAGCACCGACATACCCGGCCGCGCCGGTGCGCCGGTCCCGTCGATCAGGCTGGCGTGACGATAGAGGGTCGCGGCCGGCGCGTCCGCCGCGCGCGCCTGGGCCATCGCGAAGACGGCGATGCAGGCCGCCATGGCGGCTCCCAGGCCCAATCGGATCACGAACGCCCCCATACTGAAGCTGCAAGCGATAGGTTGCGTGCGCACGCAGGGCAAGTCCGCCGGACTTGTCTGGGGGATACGCCGTAAATCCACCCGGGCGGACTTTCGGCTAGGTGTGCAGACCTAGCATCATTGATTGGCGCCCAGGAGAGAGACGACGATGATCCGGACTGCCACCCTGGCCTTGGCGCTTGGGGTCAGCCTCGCCGGCGCGGCCTCGGCCAATCCCTCCACGACCGATCCGGCCAAGGTTCCCGCAGGTGACTACGTCCTCGACAAGCGCCATGCGAGCCTGACGGCGAAAGTGGTTCACATGGGCTTCTCGCACTACACGCTGCGCCTCAACGGCCTGGACGGAAGCTTCACCTACGACCCGACCAACTGGCGGGAGACCAAGGTCACGGTCATGGTCGATCCCAAGTCAATCGACACCCACGATCTGTCCTTCGACAAGCAGATCGCCGGCTATTTCGAGGCCGACAAATACCCGGTCATCACCTTCGTCTCGACCGCGGTCACCGGCGGCGCCGACGGCAAGGGGAGTGTGACCGGCGACCTGACGTTCCACGGGGTGACCAAGCCGGTGACCCTGGACGTGACCTTCGATGGCGCGGGGCGCGGAATCACGCCGCTTGGCACACGGTTGGGCTTTTCAGGCTCGACCCAGATCAAACGATCTGACTTCGGTCTCAGCAATTTCATCCTGAACCAGTTCACCAGCGACGAAGTAGACCTGATCTTCGAGGTCGAATTCGAAAAGAAGTAGTAGGTACGGCCGAGCTTCAAGGGGACGACGCCAGATGACCAATGCCCGCAACGCCTCAGGCCTGGGCGGCAAGAGCCGCTACGCGACGGTGGCGATCATTATCCACTGGGTGATCGCGCTCGCCATCGTAGCGCAGGTCTTGATCGCGTGGCGGATGGGCGGAAAGACGCCGGAAGCCTTCGCCCTGCTCCAACTGCACAAGTCGATCGGCATCTCGATCCTGGTGCTGAGCATCATTCGGCTGGGCTGGCGCCTGACCAATCCGCCGCCGCCGGAGCCCGCGGCCATGGCGCGCTGGGAACGAGTGCTTTCGGCGATCGTCCACTGGGGTTTCTACGTGATCATGATCGGCATGCCGTTGACCGGCTGGCTGATGGTCTCGACCAGCAAGACCGCGATCCCGACCATCCTCTTCTGGTCGGTCCTCTGGCCGAACATCCCGGGGACGGACAGCCTCGCGCCCGCCGCCAAACACATCGCCAGCCTGATCGGCAAGAACGGTCATGAACTCCTGGCCTGGGGCTTCTACGGCCTCTTCGGGCTGCACGTGGCCGGCGCGCTGAAGCACCAGCTGTTCGAGCGCAATACGCCGGTGCTGCGGCGCATGGCGCCGGGCGCCGTCGCCGGTCGCTGGTGGGACCTGCGCCTGCTGCTGATCGTGATCGCTGTCCTGGGCGCGGCCGCCTTTGGCGAGCTGGTTCAGCCGCCGCATCCCGCCTCGGGTCCGGCCCCAACGGCCGAGGGGCCGGCGGCGCCCTTCCTGCCCCAGACGCCACCTGCTCAAGCGGCCGCCGCGGCGGCGCCCGCTGCGGCGGCGTCAACTGTACCCACGACCAGCGCCGTCGCCTGGAAGGTCGCGCCGGGCTCGAGCCTCAACTTCCAGACCAGGTGGAGCGGTGACGCCGTCCAGGGCCGGTTCAACACCTGGAAGGCCGACATCCTCTTCGGCCCCGACGCGTTGGACAAGTCCAAGGTCACCGTGACGATCGACATGACCTCGGCCAAGACCGGCGACGATCAGCGCGACGCCTCCCTGCCGGCCGCGGACTGGTTCGACGCCGCCACCCACCCGAAGGCGGTGTTCACCGCCACGAAGTTCGAGAAGAAGGGCGAGGGAAGCTATGTGGCCCACGGGACGCTCGACCTGCGGGGCGTGACCAAGCCGGTGGACCTGCCGTTCAAGCTGAAGATCGTCGGCGACAAGGCGCAGATGAGCGGCGAGACCAGTCTCGACCGGACCCTGTTCGGCGTTGGCCAGGGCGAGTTCGCGGCGACCGACCAGGTGCCGGCCAAGGTGACGGTTCGCGTTCAACTGAACGCCCAGACGACCGGGGCGAGCGACAAGCACTAGGCTAGGCCCCGTTGACAGGGTGAGGCGCTGGCAGGAGCTTCGCGACAGCTTCATCTATCAAGGTTAGGACTGGAAGATGAGAACCCTGCTCCTGGCCGCCTGTGCGGCGGTCGGCCTCGCAGCGGCCGGCGTCGCCGCGCCCGCGATCCCCGCCTATGTCGCCGCCGCCGTCGCCGACAAGGGCCGCGACGCCGACCGCGCCGCCGACGCGCGCCGCCACATCGCCGAGGTGGTGGCCTTTTCCGGGGTGAAGCCCGGCGACAAGGTCGTCGACCTGATCCCGGGCTCCGGCTACTTCACCAGGGTCTTCTCGAAGATCGTGGGCGACAAGGGCCACGTCTACATGATCTGGCCCGATGAATACGCCAAGGAGGCGCAGCCCGACCCGGTGAAGAACCAGGCGCTCGCCAAGAGCGGCTATCCGAACACCTCGGTGATCCTGCAGCCGGGCGCGGCCTTCGCGACACCCGAGCCGGTGGACCTGGTGTTCACGGTCCAGAATTATCACGACTATCCAGACAAGTTCATGGGCAAGATCGACCCAATGGTCCTCAACCGCGCGGTCTACAAGGCGCTGAAGCCCGGTGGGATCTTCCTGGTGGTCGACCACACCGCCGAGGCCGGTTCGGGCCTGCGCGACACCGACACGCTGCACCGCATCGACCCCGCCATCGTCAAGAAGCAGGTCACCGACGCCGGCTTTGTCTACGAGGGCGAGAGCCCCGTCCTGCGCAATCCGGCCGACGATCTGAAGAAGGTGGTCTTCGACAAGGCCATCCGCGGCCACACCGACCAGTTCGCCTACAAGTTCCGCAAACCCCAAAAGGCAAAATAAAGGGGCAGTAGGGCTTTCAGCCACGGCGGTGTAACCAGCCGCCGTGACTACGCCCGCCGACATCGAAAAGGCCGCCGCCGCGCTCAAGGCCGGCGGCCTGGTGATCCTGCCCACCGAGACGGTCTATGGCCTGGCGGCGGACGCCGGCAATGCGCACGCGGTCGCCAAGGTCTACGAAGCCA
>DASRRU010000354.1:0-5756 GCA_035656795.1 Phenylobacterium sp.
CGTGAGCTGCCAGAGCCGCGACAGCGTGCCCGCCGAGACCGCCGCGCCCACGGCCGCCAGCCGCTGCGCCTGGTCCTTCGGCATCACCAGCGCCTGCGGCCCGATGGCCTTGGCGACCGAGGCCCCGTGGCAGTGGTCGAGCAGGTCCAGCATCACCTGGTCGGGATTGGCCCCGTAGCCGTAGAGCGTGCGGAAGGTCTCGATCGCCGGCCCCGCCTCGCCGCGCATCAGTTGCTCGAACAGCGAAATCGTCTGGGCTCGATCGGCCAGGCCCAGCATGTCGCGGATGGTGGCCGCGGTGACCGTCTGGCCGGGCTCGGCCTGGACGATGGCCTGGTCGAGCATCGACTGGGCGTCGCGCACGCTGCCCTCGGCGGCCCGGGCGATCAGCATCAGGCCATCGGCCTCGACGCGGGCGCCCTCGGCCTCGGAGATCATCTCCAGGTTCTTGACGATCACGTCGGGCTCGACGCGGCGCAGGTCGAAGCGCTGGGTGCGCGACAGGATGGTCACCGGCACCTTGCGGATCTCGGTGGTGGCGAAGATGAACTTGGCGTGCGGCGGCGGCTCTTCCAGCGTCTTCAACAGGGCGTTGAACGACTGGGTCGAGAGCATGTGCACTTCGTCGATAATGTAGACCTTGTAGCGCGCCGAGGTGGGGGCATAACGCACCCCGTCCAAGAGCTCGCGCATCTCGTCGACCTTGGTGCGCGACGCGGCGTCGAGCTCGAGCACGTCCATGTGCCGACCCTCAATGATGGAGGCGCAATGGATGCCCTCCACCGCCAGGTCCAGCGTCGGCTCGTGGATCGTCGCGCTCTCATAGTTGAGCGCCCGGGCCAAAAGGCGCGCCGTCGTGGTCTTCCCCACCCCGCGCACCCCGGTCAGCATGAAGGCGTGCGCGATGCGGCCGGACGCGAACGCGTTGGTCAGGGTCCTGACCATGGCCTCCTGGCCATAGAGGTCGGCGAAGGTCTTCGGCCGGTACTTGCGCGCGATGACCGTATAGGCCGCCGAGGCGTCGTCACTGACCGTGGGCTTCGGCGCCTCGCCGAACATGTCCACGGCGTTCGGGTCACGCTCGGGGGCTGCGTCAGCCGCCCAGGGCGGGCCGTCGTCCCCATCGTTGGGCCCATCTTCCGGCAGCGTGGAATCTTGGTCGGCCATGGGGCTCATGTAAGAGCACGCCCAGCCTCCGCGTCACGCGAAAGTTGGAAGAGCCCGAAAAAGTTGAAGGTGGAGACCGAACGGCGACCCGGAACGGAATTCGTTGTGGCTGCTGCCTTCCGGCCCTGACCAGGTTGGCGAAGCGTCCGCCCGCCGCCGATCTCCGCGCGGGGATATGGCGGATGGGGGCCGTGGAGGCAAGGGGTGCGTGAGTCCGCCAACCCACAGGCTCGGCGGCCAGGACCTTGGCCGAGGCCCACCCAACACCGCTCATCCCGGCGGACGCCGGGATCCATGCGGACTCCCCGTCCGAACCCGCCTCAGGACCAGGCGTCTCAGCTCAGCTTGGATCCCGGCCTTCGCCGGAAATAGCGGGGAAGAGCTATTCCGCCCCTGGCTTCGCACCGCCCTTGGCCGCTTCCTGCTCCTGCCGCCGCGCGCCGGCCAGGATCGCCGGCAGGGCGTAGTTGCCCTCGTGGCAGGCGTATTCGTAGACGATGCCCTGCAGGGGGGTGAAGTCGTACTCGCCGCCCCAGGGCTTGTCCCAGGTGTCCGGGTCATCGATCTGGAACTGGTAGTTGATCCGGGTGGGCGAGACGCGGGTGAAGCGCTCGGTCACCTTGAGATTCTTCCACGAGCCCATGAAGGCCTGGCCCTGCGGGATGTTGGTGGTCTCCACCACTAGGGTATTGCCCTCGAAGTGGCCGATCGAGTCGCCCATCCACTGGCGCACCCCGTCGGTGCGGTGGCCGCCCTTCAGCCGGATGATCCGCGCATCGTGGATCAGTTCCACCTGGATCACCACCGCGTCGGGCGACTGCTGGATGTAGTAGTTGTTGTTGTAGTAGCCGTTGGCCAGCATCGGCGGGCCGGCGTTGGCGCCGAAGCCCATTATGCAGCGCTCGCCCAGCGAGCGGTTCTCGTAGCTGTCGTAGATGTCGCGCGGGAAGCCGCGGCCGGGGGGCGCGCTGGTCTTGCGGGCCGGCGGCATGCCGTTGGGAGTCGTCAGGATCGAGGAGCGGTACTCGCCGTTGACCTCCATCATGTGGTTGCCGGGATCGATCCAGAAGGTGTTGTAGCCGCCGACGTCGCCGCCGGCCGCGGCGAAGTCTGGCCGGATCTTGACCAGCTGCGCCTCGGGCGAATCCTTGTCGGTGACCTGGCCCGGACCCTTCTTCTGGTCGGTGGGCGCGTCGGCCGCGGCCAGGGCCGCGGCGAAGACCTTTTCCAGCTGCGCGGCCTGTTCCTTCGGCACCACCAGCTTGTCCGTCAACTTCGGGTTGCGGGTCAGCGGCGTCATGGTCGCGTTGGACCAGTAGCCGGAGAGGTCCGGCTGGCCCATGGCGTTCTTCGGCGGCGCCCAGCCCTTTGGCGTGACGGTGGGGTCGACTGAAGGCGGCGCAGCGGGCGCGGCCAGCGCCAGCCCCGCGGCGGCGATGCCGGCGGCGCCAAGCGCGGTTCCCAGCGCAAGTACGAGGGCGCGTCGCATGGTCTCAGTCTCCCTTTGGTCGGAGTTCAACGAGACTCCGTGTCTCATAACATCGCTCGCCCCGGGCGGCGGGGCAAGCGCCCACGCGGCTATTTCGGCTTTCTGAACCGCAACAGGAACTGGTCGGTCTTGCCCAGGATCGACGTCTCCAGGACCATCTTGTCGTGAGTGTCGGCCGGGTTGGCGAGCACCGCGCTTTGCCCGTCGAACTTGAAGCCCGCGGTTTCCACTTCGGCCTTCACCGTCTCGGGGTCGATCCGGTGCAGGCGGTTGGCCACCGCATTCACCTCGCCGCCCGGCAGCGCCACATGGTCGAGGATCACATAGACGCCGCCCGGCTTCAGGGCGGCGAACACCTTGCGGTTGAAGGCGGGCGTGTCGGCCGGCCCCATGAAGCGCACATGCAGGTCGTGGTAGTTCTGGCGGATGAACACTGCGTCCAGCTTGCCCGGCAGGACCATGGCGTCGATCGCCGGGGTGGTGATCTCGACATTCGAATAGGCCGGATCCTTGGCTCGGGCGGGAAGCATGGCGCGCAGCTCGGGGTGGATCTTGATCGCCTCCTCCGGGACCACGGCATAGACGCGGCCCTTCGGCCCGACCACGCCGGCCAGGGCCGTGGTGAAGCGGCCGGAGAAGATGTCGGCGACGCGATCGCCCTTCTTCACCCCGATGAACTTCAGGACCTCAGGGCCCTTGAACTCCGGGTTGTTCAGCGCGTCGCCCCGCGACGGATCGGTGGGCGAGCGGATGTCGAACTTCGGCGGCTGGGCCACCGCGCCACCCGCCGCCAGGGCGACAACCACCAGAGCCAGCAGGCCCCCACGCAAACGCCCCATGCTGCAACCTCCCCTTTATCGTTGGGGATACCCTAGGCCTCAGTCTTGGCCGGCTCCAGCTTGTCCTGCGTCCTGGTGTCGAAGTCGCCGGCGTCGTGGCGTTCGCGAAGCTGGCTCGACAGGTCGCCGAAGGTGCGGTTGACCATGCGGCCGCGTTTCACCGCCGGGCGTGCGGCGATCTGGTCGGCCCAGCGCTGCACGTGCTTGTACTCACTCACCGACAGGAACTCGCCGGCTTCATAAAGCACGCCCTTCACCATCGCCCCGTACCAGGGCCAGGTGGCGATGTCGGCGATGGTGTACTCGGCCCCGCCCAGGTACTCGCTCTCCGCCAGCCGCCGGTCGAGAACGTCCAGCTGGCGCTTCACCTCCATGGCGTAGCGGTCGATGGCGTATTCGATCTTGAACGGGGCATAGGCGTAGAAGTGGCCGAAGCCGCCGCCCAGGAAGGGCGCGGAGCCCATCAGCCACATCAGCCACGACAGGGTTTCCGCCCGAGCCGCCGGCTCGGTGGGCAGGAACTCGCCGAATTTCTCCGCCAGGTGGATCAGGATGGCGCCGCTCTCGAAGACCCGGATCGGCTTGGCCCCACTGCGGTCCATCAGGGCAGGGATCTTGGAGTTGGGATTGACCTCCACGAAGCCCGAGCCGAACTGGTCGCCAGCGCCGATGTTGATCAGCCAGGCGTCGTACTCGGCGCCCGCGCGCCCCCGCGCCAGCAGCTCCTCCAGCATCACCGTCACCTTCACCCCGTTGGGCGTGCCCAGCGAATAGAGCTGCATCGGGTGTTTGCCGACCGGCAGGTCCTTCTCGTGGGTCGGCCCGGCGATCGGCCGGTTGATGCTGGCGAAGCGGCCCCCACTCTCCTTGTTCCAGGTCCAGACCTTGGGCGGGACGTAGGCTTCGGCGTCAGACATGGATCAGGGCTCCGTTGAGGCTTGGGCGAAGGCGCCGGACGAGCCGGCCCCAGCGATGTGGGGGATGCGCGGCGGTTTGGCCAGCCGCCACGGCTCAAAGCGCTGTAGCCAATCACCGCGGCGGATGGGCTAATGACCAAAAGAACATTGTTCGCTCTCGCGGCGATTCACGAGCAACCCATGATCCGCTCCCTCAGCCCCTGGGGCGCCTGCGCCCTCGCCCTCCTCGCCGGCATAGGACTCGCCGCCTCCGCCCAGGCCGCCGGCTACCGGGCGCCGCGCACCCCCTGGGGCGCGCCCAACCTGCAGGGGCTGTGGAGCAATTTCGCGCTCACCCGCCTGGAGCGGCCGCCCGGCATCCCCGCCAAGGTCTCCAAGGGCGACGATGTCGCCGCCATCGAACGCACAGTCTACGACCACATCCTGCCCGCCGATCCGCTGGGCAGCCGCGAGTCGGAGCTGTGGGAGCCGTCCCACCTGGCGGTGATCGACGGGCAGATGCGCACCTCCTGGATCGTCAGCACCGCCGACGGGCGCATCCCCTATACGCCTGAGGGCCGGCGGCGCCTGGAGGCCTGGCGGGCCGAGGCCTTCACCAATTTCGACGGGCCGGAGGTCCGCAACGCCAGCGAACGCTGCCTGACGCCCAGCTTCTCGGCCGCCTCGCCGCCCATGCAGAACGCGCCCTATGCCGCCAACTACCAGATCGTCCAGACCCGCGAGGCGGTGGTGATCGTCTCGGAGATCGACAACGAGGTGCGCATCGTGCGCCTGGGCGGGCCGCACCTGGCCCATCGGGTCTGGGGCGGAGATTCCGTCGGCCATTGGGAGAGGGACACCCTGGTCGTCGAGACCGTGGGCATCCGCCCCGGCGAGACCTTCCGTGCGCCGATCTACTACATCGGGCCCGACGCCCGGGTGACCGAGCGCTTCACCCGCGTCTCGCCCACCGAGATCCGCTACGCCTTCACCGTCGAAGACCCGGCGTCTTATACCGAGGCCTGGCGCGGCGAGATGCCGTTCCGCGCGAGCAAGGGGCCGATCTACGAATATGCCTGCCATGAGGGGAACTACTCCCTGGCCGGCATGCTCGAAGGGGCCCGCTACCAGGACGCGCACGCCAGGCCGGCGGCCGACCACTGACCGCACCTCGTTGGGCGTCCGGAGGATGACGGCGGAGGGGTTGGCGCGGTAAGGAGCCATATGGCCCTCGACAGCTTCCTCAACACCTTCGCCGGCAACCCGCTCGACCGCGCCAGCGACCGGCGAAGCAAGCCCGAGTGGATCGCCGAGCAGCTGGCCTCGCCGGATTCCCTGGGCATCGCCATGTGGAACGGCCAGCCG
>DASRRU010000355.1:0-19732 GCA_035656795.1 Phenylobacterium sp.
CGAGAAGAACCTCTACGACGGTTCACGCACCAACGACGGCGAGCAGGAAGGCGTGCGCGGGCGCATCAAATGGACGCCCACCGACGACATCACCGGCAACTTCATCGCCTACTACACCCGCCTCGACGCCCATTGCTGCACCGGCGAACCGGTCAATCCAACGGGCCCGGGCGGCATCGCCACGCCGGGCTTCCTGGCCGCCATGGTCGCCGCGGGCCATCCCTTCACCAAGCTGAAGAGCCTCGACTTCACGGTGGACGACGAGACCGTCGGCAACGACGTGACCCAGATCTACGGCGCCTCCAGCCAGTTCGATTTCAAGGTGTTGGGCGGCCACACCCTGACGTCGATCACCGCCTACAACGAGTTCTACGACAACATCAAAACGCTGTCGGCGGACGGCTTGCCGCTGAACGTCGGCACCGGCCCGCAGCCGCTGATGACCCAGAGCTACAGCGAGGAACTGCGCATCGCCTCGCCGACCGGCCAGCGGCTGGAGTACCTGGGCGGCCTCTATCTGTTCCGCGAAACCGTCAACTATCAGAACGGCTTCACCGCCGGCGTGGGCGCCAACCGCGTCTTCCCCGGAACGATTGGCAAGATCACCCCCGGCGACAACACGCTCTTCTATTTCGACCAGACGACGAAGAGCATCGCGGCCTTTGGCCAGGCCACGCTGCACGTGACGGACGCTTGGCGCTTCACGGGTGGGCTGCGCTACAGCAGCGACGACAAGAACGCCGTCACGGCCAGCACCGACAACGCCGGCGCGTCCACGGCGTTCAAGACGGCCTTCCCGGTGAACCCGGTCCAGCAGCTCAGCCGCAACGACAAGAAGCTGACCTGGACGGTCGGCACCCAGTACGACCTGACCAAGCAGATGATGGCCTACGCCCTGGCCTCGACCGGCTTCAAGGATGGTGGCTTCAACGCCCGCCAGACGGCCGCCGGTACGCCGTTGGCCTTCAATCCGGAGACCTCGATCACTTATGAGGTGGGCCTGAAGTCGACCTTCTTCGATCGCAAGGTGCTGCTGAACGCCGATGTCTTCCGGATGGACCTCGACAACTTCCAGGATTCGACTCTCAATCCTCTGACCGGCATCGGCTTCGTCGTCGGCAACGCCGGCAACCGGCGCATCGACGGCCTGGAAGCCGATGTGCAGTGGGCGCCGATCGAGCACCTCACGATCGCCGCCAGCGGCCAGGTCAACGACGCCAAGTTCACCAGCTATTCGTCGGCGCAGTGCTATGTCGGCGCCACGCCAAACGGCGCCTCTCCGGGCACCTGCAACTACACAGGCCTGCGCCCGGCCTTCAATCCGGCGTCGTCGGGGAGCCTGTCGGCCAACTGGGACGCGCCCCTGGGATCGACCGGCCTTGAGGGCTTCGTCAATGGCAGCGTGACTTACCAAGCCAAGCAGTACGAGGACAGCACCCTGGATCCGCGATCGCTTCAGGGGGCCTATTCGCTGCTCAATCTGCGGGTCGGCGTCGGCTCGGAGTCGGGCAATTGGAAGGTCTCACTGTACGGCCGCAACCTCGCGAACAAGGCCTATTACGTGGCCGAGGCCGCGCAGCCTCTGGCCGGGCTGATCAGCGCGGGCGGCACGGCCAGCGCTGGGGGCTTCTTCGGGTGGTACGGCGAGCCCCGCACGTTCGGCATCGAACTGACCGTCAAGCACTGATCGCGGCGCAGCGTCCGGCCGGGCCGCTCGGCCGGACCTGCTTGGGCCAGAGGCATGGACTGCAGGACCGGCGAATAAGATGGCGAAACCGCCCCGCACCCGTCGGTTGAGTTCACCAGGGCTTGACGTCGTTTCTCCCGCCGCGCGTCTGTACGAGGACGTGAAGACAGCGGGAGCGCGCTCAATGGACCTGGAAGAGCCTCGCCCGGAGGCCGGCGAGCTCGCCTGGGCGAAACCCGCCTACCAGCAGCGCAGCCGTCAGCAGCGCGACCGGCTGCTGAAGGCCGGCGAACGGGTCTTCGCCGAGAAGGGGTTCTGGCAGGCGCACGTGGCCGATATCGCCAAGCGGGCGGGATGTTCGGTGGGCAGCTTCTATCGTCGGTTCCAGGACAAGGAGGCGTTCTTCCTGTCCCTGCAGACCGACATGGCCGCGCACGGCGAGGTCAATATCGCCCGCTTCTTCGACGATCCGGCCTGTCTGACCGATCCCCTGCTGCACGTGTTCGTCCGCCTGGTGCGCAACACCGCGCGCACCATGAAGGGGATAGAGGGTTACTATCGCGCCCTGTTCGAGCTCAGCCTGCGCGGCCACGATGTCTGGCCGCCGATGCGGCGGATCGAGATCGTGGAAGCCGGCCGCATCGTGGAACTCCTGCGCCGGCGCGACGCGGCGCCCGACGACCCGGCGCTGGCCGACCGCGCCCACCTGGCGATGCGCATGCTGCACGGCCAGATCATCAGCGCCATGCTGCACGGCCCCGGCCCCTACGCCGTAGAGGACGCGCGCCTGCACGACGAACTGGCGTTGATGCTGTACCGCTATCTGGGCCTTGAGGCGTCCTGATCTCGGGTCGCCCCGATTGTTTCGGGATGCGGAATGCCGTGACGTCCGTCTGTCCTGCGCCCAAGGAAGGCCATAGGATTCAAGGTCAGTAGCGGACAGCTGGGGTGGCTCAGTCATCAAGATAGATATCAATAAGCCTTCCGCGTCAGGCGGAATTCGCCCGGCTCGTTATGGCGCCGCGGACTGGCTGTTGCGCGTTTTGAAGGAGCCACTGTTCCATTTCGTCGTTGTGGGCTTCGCGCTGTTCCTGGCCGGACGGGCCTATCAGACGCGCACCGACGTCTATCGCATCGAGGTGACGCCAGCGCATGTGGCCCAGCTGTCGCGCGGCTACGCCCTGCAGTTCGGGACGCCGCCGGATCGGGCCACGCTCGAGCAGCTCGTCCAGGACGACGTTCACGACGAGATGCTGTTCCGCCAAGGGCGCGCCCTGAAGCTCGACCAGGACGACGAGATCGTCCGCCGCCGGGTGGTGCAGAAGGAGCAGTTCCTGATCCAGAACCTGCATCCGCCGGCCGAGCCCACCGACGCCGAGCTCGCCGCCTACTACGCCGCCCACGCCGACCACTATGCGGCCCCTTCGCGGGCCGGGTTCAGCCACATCTATTTCGCGATCGGGCCGGGCGGAGACGCCGTGGCCCGGACCCGCGCCCAGGCGGCCCTGGCGCGCATCCCGGCGGGCGTGACCCGCGGCCCAGAGCGCGGCGACGCGTTCCCCGATCTCTACGACTTCTCGGCCTTCGAGCCGGAACAGGTCGAGCGGTTGTTCGGGCGCACCGAATTCGCTCGCGCCGTCTTCACCGCCCCGACCGGACACTGGGCCGGGCCGTTCCGCTCGGCCTACGGCTGGCATCTGCTCTATGTGGCCACGCGCGATGCGCCGAACCGGCCGCCGCTGGCGGAGGTGCGCGAGCGGGTTCGCTCCGACTACCTGCAGGACGCTCAGGACCGGGCGAACGCGGCGGCCTTTGCGCAGCTTGCCCGGCGGTTTACGATCGTGCGCGGCGACCGCAAGGCCGCACCATGAAGCGGTGGCTGCTGGCCCTGGTGCTGGCCTTGGCCTGCGGCCTTCTGGGCGCCGGCGCGGCCCTGGCCCACGAGGTCCGCCCGGCCTATCTCGAGATCGACCAGACCGGGCCTTCGACCTACACTGCGATCTGGAAGCAGCCGGTGATGGGGGACGTGGCGATCCACCTGATCCCGCACCTCTCCAACGGCTGGCTGGAACAGCCGCCCGCCGACCAGTACGCCACCGGCGGCTTCCTGATCCGGCAGTGGACCGTCCGCGCCCAGGGCGCGTCGCCGCTGGAAGGCCGCACGGTCACGATCGAGGGCCTGCAAGACACCATCACCGACGTCTTCGTCCGCATCCGCCTGAAGAACGGCGAGGGCGTCGACACCATCGTGCGGCCCGAGGCGCCGCAGTTCCGCATCGACCTGAAGGCCGGCGCCCCCACGGCGGTCTCGGCCTTCCTGTTGCTCGGGATCGAGCACATCCTGACCGGGCCGGATCACCTGCTGTTCGTGCTCGGGCTCCTGCTGATCGTGCGTGACCGCTGGACGCTGTTGAAGAC
Organism: Phenylobacterium sp.; assembly: GCA_035656795.1. Lineage (GTDB taxonomy): Bacteria > Pseudomonadota > Alphaproteobacteria > Caulobacterales > Caulobacteraceae > Phenylobacterium. Next base: position 4,106 of record DASRRU010000355.1, read on the forward strand.
CGTCACCGCCTTCACCGTGGCGCACAGCCTGACGCTGGCGGCGGCGACGCTGGGCCACATCCAGCTTTCGACCCCGCTGCTCAACGCCCTGATCGCGCTCTCCATCCTGTTCGTGGCGCCCGAGGCCATCCGCGCCGCCCGCGGCGGGACCAGCCTGACCATCCGCTATCCCTGGATCGTGGCCTTCGCCTTCGGCCTGCTGCACGGCATGGGCTTCGCCAACGGCCTTTCCACGCTGGGCCTGGAGAAGGGCGCGCTGGTCGGCGCGCTGGCCCTGTTCAACGTGGGCGTCGAGATCGGCCAACTGGCCTTCCTGGGGGTCGTCCTGGCGCTGATCCGATCGTTCCGGCTGATGGCGCTCACCTGGCCGCGACCGGTCGCGGCCCTGCCGGCCTACGCGATCGGCGCTCTCGGTGCGATGTGGACCTTCCAGTACAGCGCCATCCTGCTGGGGGCGACCTGATGGGCGCGCGCAGCCGGCTGATCCTCGCCGCCCTGGCGCTGGGCGTCGCCGTCCCGACAGCCGCCCAGGCGCACCTGGTCGCCACCGGCATGGGCCCGATCTACGACGGGATCACCCATTTCGGCCTGAGTCCCGAGGACTATCTGCCGGTGATCGTCCTGGCCTTCTTCGCGGGCCTGCGAGGCGCGGCCACGACGCGGCTGTTGCTCGCGGTCCTGCCGCTGGCCTGGCTGGCCGGCGGGCTCGCGGCCTTGGCAGGGTTCGCGCCGCCGACGGCGGCAATGTCGGCGGTCACGGCCGGGATGTTCCTGGCCATCGGCGGCCTGCTGGCCGCCAACGCCGATCTGCCGCGCAAGGCGAGCGCCGCGGCGGCCGTGGCCCTGGGCGTATTGCGCGGAACGGCCGACCTTTCCGGCGTCGCGGGCAGCCTGCCGCATTTCGCCAGCCTTGTCGGCATGACCGCCAGTGTCTTCGTGGTTTTCGCCATCGCCTCATCCCTGACCTTGCCCCTGACCCGCGCCTGGATGGTGATCGCCGTGCGGGTAAGCGGCAGCTGGCTGGCCGCGTCCGGCCTTCTGCTGGCCGGCTGGGTCTGGCGCTACGGCGCGCGCGTCACCGGCTCATAAGCAAGAACAGTTGAGGGAGGCTTCGATGAAGTACCGCGGACTTTTGATCACGACGGCGCTGGTCGCCGTGGCCGCGACGGTGGCCTTCACGCAGAGCGCCTTCACCCAGACCGAGGCCGGCGCCCGCAAGGCGGCCGACGCGCGCCCGACGAAGGTCGATCCCGCCGCGCGACGCGCGTTCTTCGGCGAGCTGCACCTGCACACGGTGATGTCCTTCGACGCCTGGGCCTTCGGCACCAAGGTGACGCCCGACCAGGCCTATAAGTTCGCCCGCGGGGAGACCATCATGGTCCCGGCGTCCCAGGTGGCGACCGAGCAGGGCATCAAGGGAACCGGCGCGGTCCCGGCCCGCCGCGCCTGGCCGCTGGACTTCACCGCGGTGACCGACCACTCGGAATACCTGGGCGCCATGACCCAGCTCGACGACCCCAACAGCCCGTTCTCTCAGTCGGACATCGGCAAAGAGCTGGGGAAGGGCGGCCAGCAGGCCTTCTTCCGCGCCGGCCAGCTGTTGCACGTGGAGGGAGGCGGCGAGACTCCGCCGATCATGAAAGAGGCGGCGAAGGCCGCCGACGGCTGGAACACCGAGATGAGGGCCGCGAACGCCAATTACCAGCCCGGCAAGTTCACCACCTTCGTCGCCTACGAATGGACCTCCTCGCCGGGCGAGGGGATCCACATGCACCGCAATGTGATCTTCAATTCCGACCACGCGCCGAACCCGTTCACCGCCGTGGATTCCAACAAGCCGGAAGACCTCTGGCATTACCTGAACTCGGTTCGCAAGCAGGGCATCGACGTGCTGGCGATCCCGCACAACTCGAACCTCAGCGACGGGCGCGACTTCGACTGGAACATGTCCAACGGCCGGCCGATCGACGAGGCCTACGCCCAGAACCGCGCGCTCAACGAGCCGCTGGTGGAAATCTCCCAGACCAAGGGCTCCTCCGACACCACGCCGGAGCTTTCGCCCAGCGACGAGTTCGCCAACTTCGAGATCATGGACCGCATCTACAAGGGTGAGACTTCGCCCCATCAGCACGGGTCCTATGTCCGCGAGGCCTATGGACGTGGCCTGGTGATCCAGTCGCAGGTCGGCGCCAATCCCTTCAAGATGGGCATCGTGGGCGCCTCCGACCTCCACAACGGCCTGAGCGTCAGCGATGAGGACAGCTTCGCCGGACGCATCAGCGGCCTTGACAAGAAGACCATGCTGCCGACCGGCCAAGCCGCACGCGCGGCCCTGGGGATGGCGCGGGCCGAAGGCGAGGTCGGCGTGCGGCCGAACGGGCAGAAGGAGAACGATCCTCTGCAGTTCGCCGGCGCTTCGATCACCGGCGTGTGGGCGGAGGAGAACACCCGCGCCTCGATCTTCGCCGCCCTGAAGCGGAAGGAGACCTTCGCCACGACGGGCACGCGGATCCGCGTGCGGATGTTCGGCGGCTTTGATCTCGCACCGTCCCTGGTCAGCAAGGCGGACTGGGTCAGACAGGCCTATGCGAAGGGGGTGCCCATGGGGTCGGACCTGCCCGCCGCGCCGGCCGCCAAGGCCCCGCGCTTCGTCCTGCAGGCGATGAAGGATCCTGACGGGGCCAACCTGGATCGCGCCCAGATCATCAAGATCTGGCTGGACGGCAAGACCTACAAGGAACAGGTCTTCGACGTCGCGCTCTCGGGCGGCCGAAAGGTTGATCCGAAGACCGGCAAGGGTCCGGCGGTCGGCAACACCGTGGACCTGACCACCGGCAATACCGCCAACACCATCGGCGCGACGACCCTGACCGCCGAGTGGCGGGACCCGACCTTCGACCCGCATGTGCCTGCGGTCTACTACGCGCGGGTGCTGGAGATCCCGACGGCGCGGTGGACGACGCACCTCGCCATCGCCAGCCACCTGCCGATCCCCAAGGCCGCGCCGGCGACCATCCAGGAACGCGCCTGGACCTCCCCGATCTGGTTCACACCGCCGAAGGGTTAGACGAGCGCGGTCCAGAGGAAGAAGGCGCCGCAGGACAGGATTGCGGCGCCGGTTCCGCGCAGGGCCAGCCGGCCCCATTGCCAGCGGTGAGCCACGCCAAGCGCGATGCCGCTGGCATGGAGCAGGCCGGTCGCCAGGACGAAGCCCAGGCTGTAGAGCAAGGCGTTGTCGCCTGGCGGCAGTTCGGCGCCGTGGGCGTAGCCGTGGAAGAGGCCGAAGAGTCCCACCATGATCGCGGCCACCCACAGCGGCGGCCGGAATTCGGCGAGCACCGCCGCGCCCAGGCAGACGCCGGACAGAGCGATCGCGATCTCACTGCCCGGCAGGTGCAAACCGATCAGGCCCAGGAACCCGCCGAACGCCATGACCAGGGGAAAGGTCACCGGCAGCAGCCAGATCGCCGGCCGGCCAAGCTGCGCGCCCCACAGGCCCACAGCCACCATGGCGACGATATGGTCGAGGCCCGAGATTGGATGTTTGAAGCCGCTCACGAAGCCGACCGCCTCGCCCCGCACCACATGGGCGGCGGCTGCCGAGGGCAGGGTCAGCGTCAGGAGGATGAGGCCGAGGCCGATGGAAATTTCGGTGACTTTGGTCCGGCTCAAGGCACGCTCCGACAGTAAGGACGCCGCTGCTGAGAGTCATCATCGCGAGGCGCTGTGCAAGCTCCGATCGCTTAGGAAACGTTGAATCCCTATCCATCGTGATCCGCCTTTGTTACGCCCTGCGGAGTCGAGGCGAGCGGTTGGAGACCTTGCAGAATGGCGATGGCGCCGCGGACGATTTCAAGAGCCGGGAAAGGCGCAGCAAGGCAGCAGCAGATCCGGCTGGCCGCGTCGCGCCTGTTTGTCGAAAAGGGCTTCGACGGCGCCTCGATGCAGGACATCGCCGATGCGGTGGGCCTGACCAAGCCCGGCCTCTACCACTTCGTCGAGAGCAAGGAGGACCTGCTCACCGCCATCGTCGAAGCCGGCGTCGAGCGCCTGGAGCGCGAGGTGATCGAGCCTGCGCGGGCGATCAAGGATCCCGAGGCCCGCCTCGCCGCCATGATCCGTCTGCACGTCGAAAACATCAGCCACGTGGAGTCCGACGCGGGCAATCCCGTCACCGCCCTGGTGGAGACCCTGATCGGGCTGAACGACGAACGGCGCCAGGAGATGGAAGGCCGGCTGCGGCAAGTGTTCGAGGTGATCCGCGGCGCTCTGGAGGAGCTCAAGGCCGAGGGTCGCCTGGCCGACGGTCTCGATACGGCGGTCGGCGCCTTCTCGATCATCGGCATGGTCATGTGGACCAACCGCTGGCGCCGGCCGGGTGGACGGCTGTCGTCGCAGGCGGTGGCCGACGGCATCGTGGCGCTCGCCCTGCACGGGGTCCTGAAGGTCTAGATCCCGATGGGGTCGGGCCGTTAGCGGACCGCTCGAAACGTGCTCGACAGGCTCTGGGTCAGAAGCGGCAGGGTCCACGCCGGGGTGAGGCGTGAACCCTGTGCGGCCTCACCACTTGTAGACCACCTGGGCGCCGTAAGTCCTGGGCTCGCTCCAGCGCCGGGATGTCGCGGCCTCGAACTCGATGTAGGTCGTGTTGAAGAGGTTGTTGACGAAGGCGGCGACCTCCACGCGGCCCTTGCGGACGCCGAACCGTGTGTTGAACAGCTGGTACTGGTGCAGCTTCGGCGTCTGGGCGATCTCCTGCACGCCTCCGAAACGGCCGCTGTAGACCAGGTTCACGAAGCCGGTGGCGTCGAACGCCACGGGATGGCTGTAGTCGAGGTTTGCCGAGGTCAGATAGTGCGGCAGCTGCGGCGGCATGTCGCCGGCGTAGACCCCGCCAGTGATCTTCCCCTCCTGCGTCGAGGCGCCGAACGTGCCGGCCAGATCGCCGCTGAACGGATGGAAGTTGATCGTCGCCTCGGCCTCCAGCCCGCGGATCCATGCCCGCCCGCCATCGGTCGCGAAGTTGGTCTGGGCCACCGGGCAGACCGGGTTGGTCGCCTTGCAGCCGTTGTCGGTCTGGATGATCAGGTTGTCGACGTCGGTGTAGTAGGCCGCCGCCGTCAGATAGATCTGCCGGATGAGGTTTCCCTTGGTTCCGATCTCGTAGGACGTGGTGTTCTCGTTGCCGTAGCTGACCGGGATCGGGATCGGCTGCTGGGGGATCCCCAGATTCGAGTTGAAGCCGCCCGCGCGGAAGCCCGTGCCGACCTTGGCGTAGGCCATCCATTCCGGGGAGAATTTGTAGGCCGCGGTCACGTCGTAGGCGGTGTTGCTGGGGCTGAACGTGGCGTTGACCAGCTTGCCGGGCGTGGCGAGGCCCGTCCCGAAATCGAACTGATTGGCGGTGAAGGTCTTGTCGTCGCTCGTGTAGCGCATCTCGCCGGTGACGTGCAGCTGGGCGGTCAGGGCGTAGTCCAGGCTGCCGTAGGCGGCCCACGACTTCAGGGTCTGCGACGCTGGCGTGACCGTACCGGTCGAGGGGTTGGCCTTGGTCGGGGTGCGGGTGGTGGTGACGGTGTGTGAGTCATCGATCCGCAGGTATTCCGCGCCGGCCACATAGGTCCAACGCGGCGCCAGGTCGCCGGACAGGTAGAGCTCCTGATTGAAGCTCGTCGTGTGGCCGTGGTTCTGCTGGGACCCGTTGGTCTCGCCAAGAGCCGCGCCCTTGGCCAGCAGGCCGTCGGCGGCGATCTGGGCCGCCAGCGCCGGATCCAGCAGGTCGCTGTCGAACTGCTGGATGTCCTTGCGGTCCCGCCAGAGCGTGACCCAGGTGAGCGTGCCGATATCGAACTTGTAGTGCGACGTGAACTCCACGTCGTTCACCGTGTCGGTGTCGTCGTCCATGAAGTTGTGCGGCCGAGAGAACTTGGGCTCGATGAAAACGCCGTTCGGCTCGGTGGCGTTAGGATAGACCCAGAGCTGCAGGTTGAGCGCCGGGTAGCGGTTGTTCGAGTGTTCGACCATCAGATTGGCGTCGAACGGGCCGTTCTCGTAGCGCAGCTGGCCGCGATAGGCATGGGTCGACTGGGCGTCGAGGTAGGCGTTCTGGTCGGGGTTGTAATAGAAGCCCTTCGGCTGGCCCATGACGTCGGCGCTGAGGCGCAGGGACAGATGGTCGGTCAGCGGGTGGTTGATCACCGCTTCGACCTCCGTGAAGTCCTTGTTGCCGGCTTTCACGGAGATCGAGCCGGACTCGGTCTGGGTCGGGCGCGCCGTCAGGATGTTGATCGCGCCCCCGACCGCGTCGCGGCCGTAGAGGGCGCCTTGGGTGCCGCGAAGAACCTCGATCTGGGTGACGTCGAACATATCGAAGGCGCTGTAGGTGCGCCCGCCCTGCGCGCCGCCGCCCACATAGGCGCCGTCCCGATAGAGGCCGACGCCGGAGTCGGCGCTGGTGCCGCGACTGGTGCCGGAGCCGCGGATCGAGATCTCCGAGGTCAGCGGCGTCGAGGTGTCGCCGAACGCCACGCTGGGGATGGCGGTGACCAGGTCCTTCACCCCCTGCAGGCCGCCGCGCTGGTCGATATCCACCGAGCCGATGACGCTGGCGGCCATCGGCACGTCGCGAAGACGCTCGGTGCGCTTTCGCGCGGTGACGACGAGTTCGCCGACTTGGGTGGAGTCGCCCTTGCTGGCCTGGGGCCCGCTGGCCGACTGGGCCTGGGCGACGGAGGCGCCGCCGGCCGTGAGCGCCGCCACTGAGGCGAATCCCAAAAGGAGCCTTCTCATGTCGTTTCCCCTTGCTGGGCGGGATCGGCCGAAACCGTCACGCCTCTCGTAAGGCCGCCGGGCGAGAGGTGTCCGAAGGCCATTTGGGCCGGTAAAAGCGACCGACCGGTCGGTCCGAACCTTAGGCACGATCCCAGGGGGCGACAAGCAGCCAAATCGCGTGGTTATGCGGGGGGCTGATCCCGGGCGCTTCCGTCTCACCCCGCCGCGGCCGTGGAGACCGTGCGCGCGGGGCAGGGGCTTCATCCCGGGATCGCCGAGTGGCCTCCAGTCCCCCGACGGCCGGAGGCTAGACCCGTTCGATGATGATCGCCGGCGCCATGCCGCCCGCTGCGCACATGGTGACCAGGCCGCGCTTCAGGCCACGGCGCTCCAACTCGTCGACCATCGTGCCGATCAGCATCGAGCCGGTGGCGCCGATCGGGTGGCCGAGCGCCATGGCGCCGCCGTTGACGTTGACCTTCTCGCGATCGAGCCGCAGGTCACGGATGAACTTCTCGGCCACCACCGCGAAGGCCTCGTTGATCTCCCAAAGGTCGATGTCGTCGACGGTCAGCCCGGCCTTGGCCAGCACCTTGCGCGCCGCGGGAACCGGGGCGTTGAGCATCAGTGTCGGGCTGTCGCCGACGTTGGCCATGGCGACCACCCGGGCGCGCGCCTTCAGGCCGTGTTTGGCCGCGTACTCCGGCGAGGCCAGCAGCACGGCGCCCGCCCCGTCCACGACGCCCGAGGAATTCCCCGCGTGGTGGAAATGCCGGATCTTGAGGTCCGGATAGACCTGGTTGATCAGGCCCGCGAAGGTCGCGCCCTTCTCGTCCAGCGGGACATTGGCCATGGCCTCGAACGAGGGCTTCAGCGCCGAGAGGCCCTCCATCGTGGTCTGCGGTCGCGGGAACTCCTCGCGGTCGAGGGCGACGGAGCCGTCCTCGCGGTAGACGGCGACCAGCGACTTGTCGAAGTGGCCATTGCGGATGGCGTGGTCGGCGCGCTGCTGGCTGAGCAGGGCAAGCTCGTCCAGGGCCTGGCGGGAGATCCCCTCCATGGTGGCGATGGCGTCGGCGCAGACGCCCTGGTGCGATTGCGGGTGCTTGGCGCGCAGTGAGAGATTGCCGGAGTCCATCAGCATAGGGCCGGCGTTGGGGTCACGCGGTGGGGCGCTGGAGGCGGTGTAGGACATCATTTCGGTGCCGCCGCCGATCACCAGGTCCTCCATGCCCGACATGATCTGGGCCGCGGCCAGGTTCACCGCGGTGATGCCGGAGCCGCAGTAGCGGTCCAGGGTGACGCCGGAAGCGCGCACGTCGTAGCCGGCGTCGAGCGCCGCCATTCGTCCGAGGTCGCCACCCTGCTTGCCGCGCTGGGACGAGGTGCCCCAGATGATGTCGTCCACCTCGGCGGTGTTCAGGTGGTTCCGCTCGGCCAGGGCCTTGAGCACCGTGGCCCCGAGCGCTTGCGGATGGTGATCGGCGAGCGCGCCCTTGCCGACCTTACCGATGCCGCGAGGCGTGCGGACGGCGTCGATGATGAGGGCTTCGGGCATGGCGCTTCCTGCTGGACTGTCGTTTGCGGGCCGCCACCCTCGCCGATGGCCCTAGCGTCAGTCCAGCCCGCTGTTCGAGGCCGGAACGCCCCACGCCCCCAGTTCATCCGCCGGCGCGAAGAAAATATTCGGCCAGCCGGAATAACTTCAAGGCGCGGGCGTCTTACGGGCCAGACCCATTCGGGAGCCCATTTCCATGGCTCGACTCCACCGCCCCCTTGGAACCGCCGCCGCAGTCCTCGCAGCGGCATCCTGTATGCTCGGCCCATCCGCCTCCCTGGCCCAGGACGCCGCCACGGCCTTCAAGGCCGAGAACGCCGCGGCGATGGACAAGATGATGGCCGGCATGTCGATCCGGCCGTCCGGCGATATCGACCGGGACTTCGCCGAGATGATGATCCCGCACCATCAGGGCGCGATCGAGATGGCCGAGTCTGAACTGCGCCACGGCAAGAACGAGCAGCTCAGACGCATCGCCCAGGAGATCATCGTCGATCAGCAGCAGGAGATCGCGGCCATGCGCCTGGCGCTCGGCGACCCGCTGCCCGCCTCCAAACCTTCACCCACCCAGCCCGTAGCGGACAACCCGCACACGGCGCAGCACCTGCATTCGGAGCCACGTCAATGAATACGAAGATCCTGATCTCGACCCTGTTGGCCTCAAGCGTGATCGCGACAGCGGCCTTCGCCGGTCAGGCCCCGGGCAAGGCGGCGAACCCTGATGTGGCCGTGAGCCACAGGGATCGCGTCTACGCGGCCGAGCAGTTCTCCAACACTGTCTCGGTCACCGATCCGGTCGACAACCGGCTCCTGGGCGTCATCCGGCTCGGCGACCCGCAGCCGGGCAACTTCTCGCCGCTCTACAAGGGTCAGGTTCTGGTCCACGGCATGGGGTTCTCGCCGGACCACAAGACGCTCGCGGTCGTATCGATCGGCTCGAACTCCGTGACCTTCATCGACACGGCGACGAACGCCGTGAAGCACACGACCTACGTCGGCCGCTCGCCGCACGAGGCGTTCTTCACCCAGGACGGCAAGGAGGTCTGGGTCACCGTTCGCGGCGAGGATTACGTCGCTGTGCTCGATGGCCGAACCTTCAAGGAAAAGATGCGCATCAGGACGCCGGCGGGACCCGGCATGACCATTTTCTCGCCGGACGGCCGCTACGGCTACGTCTGTTCCTCGTTCAATCCTGAGACCGATGTGGTTTCGGTCGCCCAGCACAGGATCGTCGGCAAGGTCGTCCAGCCCAGCCCCTTCTGCCCCAATATCGCCGCCACGCCGGACGGAACGCAGGTCTGGTTCACTCTGAAGGACGTCGGCAAGACCGTCGCCTTCGACGCCAAGCCGCCGTTCAAGGTGCTGAAGGTGATCGACACCGGCCCCATCACCAACCACGTCAACTTCATCCGCACGTCGAAAGGGCAGTTTGCCTATGTCACAATCGGCGGGCTGAACGAGGTGCAGGTGTTCAACACAGCGACCTTCGACAAGGTGGCCACGATCCCAGTGGGCAAGCTGCCGCATGGGGTTTGGCCGTCAGGCGACGGCTCGCGGATCTATGTCGGCCTGGAGAACGCCGACCAGCTGGCGGTGATCGACACCGCCGCCAACAAGGTCATCGCCAACGTTCCGATCGGGCAGGCCCCGCAGGCCCTGACCTATGTGTCGAACGCCGTGCCGGCCGGACAAGGCCTGAGCGGCCTCCAGCCGCTCGGCGTCGCCGGCCAGGCGGCGCACCTCACTCTCGATGGCGCGACGGCGAAGGGAGCGACGAGCATCAGCCTCTTCGACCAGGGCCTCATCCAGGTCGTGCAGGCCTCGGCCGCCGGCCTCGAACCCAAGACCGCCTATGTGCTGGCGTTGGCGGCTCGGCCCGACGGAACGGGTCCGCTGCAGCCGCTGGCGGGCTTCACCACCAATCCAGCCGGCTCGGCCATCGTCAACGCAGCGGGCCCCATTCGCCAACTCGTCCAGGCCGCCGCCGGCGACCAGCAGCGCTACCTGGTGATCGCGCGTGGCACAGCCCAGGCGCCCGGCCCCGTCGTGCAGCGCCAGACGCCGTAGCCGCCGCCATGCAGGACGCCATAGCCCTCATCGAGCCGATCATTCCGGCCCTGCGGCGCTATGCGTTCTCGCTCGTGGGGCCCAACGGCGACGCTGACGATCTGGTGCAGGACTGTCTGGAGCGGGCCATCGGTCGTTGGGGACAGCGTCGCGTCGACGGCGAGGTCCGCACCTGGCTGTTTTCCATCCTGCACAATCTCGCGGTCAGCCGCTTCCGCCGGACCCGGCGCCGCGGCCTGGGGGTCGCGCTCGAAGACGCACCGGCGTCGGCGCTCGCCACCTTGCCGGCCCAGGAGGACGTTGTCCGGCGCCGAGATCTGCTGCGCGCCCTTGGCCAGCTTTCGGAGGACCAGCGGAGCGTGCTCCTGCTTGTGTCGGTCGAGGACCTGACCTACGCCCAGGCGGCGCGGGTGCTGGGCCTGCCGCTGGGAACGGTGATGTCGCGCCTCTCGCGCGCCCGCGAATCCCTTCGAAAGCTCATGGAAGGTCAACCGGCCAAGGCCGCTCGGCCCGCTCTCAAGATAGTCAAATGACCGATCGCCCCATCACCGAAGAAGACCTGCACGCCTATGTCGACGGCTGGCTTGACGACGCGAGGATGGCCGCCGTGCGGGGATATCTGAGGGATCATCCCGAGCTCGCAGAGACCCTGGCGGCCTATGACGCCGATCGCGGAACGCTTCGCGAAGCTCTGCGGCCGTTCGCTGAGGCGCCACTACCGCCAACCCTGGACGTCCGTCGCCTCCTCGAAGCGCGGCGTGGCCGGTCCGATGCCTGGCGCCTGCCGGTCGCCGCCTCTCTGGTCCTCGCGGCCGGCCTCGCGGGCGGCTGGGCCATGCGCGGAATGGTGGTCCCACAGAACGGCGTCGCCGCCTTGGCGCGCGAGGCTGCCGAGAGCTACCTCGTCTATGCCAATGACACCGAGCGTCCGGTGGAGATCGCCGCGGCGGATGAGCCAAAGCTGGTGGCGTGGGTCTCCGATCGGCTGCAGCGCCACGTGGCGCCTCCCAATCTGACCGCCGCCGGGTTCCGGTTGCTCGGCGGACGCCTGGTCACCACGCCCCACGGTCCGGCGGCGATGTTCCTCTATGAAGGCGCGAGGAGCCAGCGGCTGGCGGTGATGGTCCGGCCCATGGCCAACGACAAGACCACCCGGATGTCCGAGCATGGCGACCATGGGGTGGGGGGTGTTTCCTGGGCCAACAAGGGCCTGGGCTACAGCCTCGTCGGCTCGGCCAGCGCGCGCGAATTGCATCCCATCGCCGATGAGGTTCGACGCGCCACGGAGTCCCACGTGTGACGCCCGCCCCGAGCCGGTGAGGGGGCGCGTCAGCCAGCTTTTCCTTGCCCGCGGGTCCGTGGGCTCGTTAGGGTTAAGGTCGCGATAGGGACGGTCGTCCTCCCATGTCCGACGTGTTTATCTCCTACGCCCGGTCAACGGCCTACAAGGCCGCCGATGTCGCGGCGGCCTTGCTCTCGATGGGCTATGACGTCTGGCGTGACAGTGAGATCCCCGCCAACCGTGCCTTCACCGATGAAATCGAGAGCCACCTGGCCTTGGCCAAGGCGGTGGTGGTGGTCTGGTCGGCAGAGGCGGTGAAGTCCCAATGGGTGCGGTCAGAGGCCGACCGCGCGCGCCTGGAAGACAAGCTCGTGCAGCTCTCGATCGACGGCGCGCGCCTGCCCATGCCCTTCGACCAGATCGAGTGCGCAGACCTGTCGCGCTGGGCTGGCGAAGCGGAAAATCCGGAATGGCGCAAGGTATTGGCCAGCGTCGTCGAACTCGTGAACCGGCATCAGGAGCGCCAGGCGACGCCCGGCCAGCGGCCGACGCTCCCGGCGCCTGAAAAACCCTCCATCGCCGTCCTACCCTTCAAGAACCTGGCCGGCGCAAAGGGCGGGGATTATTTCGCCGATGCGGTCACCGAGGACATCGTGACGGCCCTGAGCCGGCAGCATCTCTTCTTCGTCATCGCGTCCAGTTCGAGCTTCACCTACAGAGGCTTGGACGTCGATCTTGGCCGGATCGGACGCGAGCTGGGTGTCCGGTACATCCTCAAGGGCGGCATCCGGAAGCTTGGCCATCGCGTGCGGGTCACCGTCCAGCTCGTCGTTGCGTCGGACGGCTCGAGCATCTGGGCCGACAGCTTCGACCGCGAACTCGTCGACCTGCTGGCGCTGCAGGACGAGATCACCGAAAAGGTGGTCGCCGCGATCGAGCCGGCCGTGCTCCACAGCGAGGGCATGCGGGTTGTCCGCAAGAGCCTCGCCGACTTCAGCGCGCTCGACTGCTTCTACCGCGGCATGTGGCAACTGAACCGGGTGTCAAAGGGCGGCTACGACGAGGCTTTGGCCTTGTTTTCGGAGGCGATCCGGCGCGATCCGGACCTGTCGCTCGGCCACATCGGCCTGGCCCGGATCCTGTTCGGGGGGGCCGTGTTCGGATGGTCGGCTCACCCGGTGGAGGACTTGGGAAAGGCCCGTGAGGCGGCTCAGGTGGCGATCCGCCTCGATCCTCGGGACGCCTATGGCTATTTCGCCTGTTCGGGGCCTTCGCTGTACCTCGGCCAGCACGGCGCGGCCCTCAGCGAGGCGCGAACGGCCGTAGGCTTGAACCCCAACTGTGCGATGGCCCAGGTGCGGATAGGCCAGGCGCTGATCTTCAGCGGCCGCCCCGCCGAGGCCATCGCCCCGATCAAGCGCGGCATGCGCCTCAGCCCCTACGATTCACAGCTCGGGGTCATGTTGGACTCGCTATCCCTCGCCGCCTACCTGGTGGGCGACTACGAACAGGCGATCGTTCATGCGCGCGAGGCCATGCATCATAACTTCGCCAGCGCATCTGTCGTGCTGGCGGCCAGTCTCGCCCAGCTTGGACGCCTGGATGAGGCGCGGACCGCCTTGCCGCCGACGCGCTGGAACGCGGGGTCGCCGCAAAGGCCCATGGCAGCGCCCTACGCCAATCCGGCCGACCTGGAACATCTTCGGCAGGGCGTGCGCCTGGCGCGCTCCACGGGTCAGCTCGCCGCGAACCGCGCCATGTGATCCGGATACCGGCTCTTCAGCAGGATGCTGATGCCCGATTGCGCCGGGGCGGCCTCGACGATTTCGCACAGCGTCACCTCGAAATCGTAGGCCGGAGTCCAGGAAAAGTTCAGCAACACCTGGGGCTCGGCGCTCAGCGCGTACTGAATGACCGATCGCAGCGACTCCTGGATGCCCCTGGGCATGGCTCCGACAAACGCCGCCAGCACCTGGTTGCGCTCCGCGTGAGCCGGATCGAGAACGCCCGCCAGGGCCTCTCCCAGCGGCCTGCCGGGGGCAAACTGCTTGCTTGCGGCCGCCGTGACCGACGGCCGCGTCCCACCGAACGCGGCGTTCAATTCCCCTAGAGCAGGCAACAATTGCTGGCCGCGCATCACCATGGCGAGGGAGCCTTCTTCAGACCATCGGACGCCTCGCTGACCAACGGCCGCGATGCGCCGGTATGGGGGCAAAAAGCCGCCGCCGAGTCAATTGGGGGAACCCTGTTAGGCGAAAACATCGCCGATCAGGCAAGTCGCCGTTGCTTTGCTTTGTGCGACCCGCAGGCCCGTCCGCATGCGTATCCACCGGCCGAGGCCGAGCTGCGGCGACACTTCCAGGTCACGCCGCCCTCGGTCCACCAGATGATCCTCACCCTCGAACGCCTGGGGCTCATCCGCCGAACCCCTAGAGCCGCCCGAAGCATCGAGGTGCTCGTCGCACCAGAGCACCTCCCAGTGCTCCAGCGCGAACCCGTCAAATCCTCTGTGCAGCGGTACTAGCGCTCGAAGACGGCGTGGAACTGCACGACCTTCCCAAGGTCGCGAACGGCTAGGGCTCCGACCGCCGCTCCGACGGCCTCGGGCATGAACCGTCCGAACCCGCTCTCATGGCGCGCGGTGATTTCGGAGCTGGGCGCCCTCGTCAGGCCGCCTCCAACTCACCCACCAGCGCGGCCGCCGGTATATGCCATTCGCGCGACAAGAGCCGAATGTGGTCCAGCGTCAGATCGCGCTTGCCGTTCATGATCTCGGAGGCGCGTGACCGTGAACCGAGTAGGCGGCCCAGATCGGCCTGCGTCCGGTCGTTCTGCTCCATCATGAACTTGAGCACCTCGATCGGGGTCGCTTTCGGGATCGGCCAGCGAGTGTTCTCGTAGGCCTCGATCAGGAGAGCCAGGCCCTCCAAATGCGCACCGGCCTCAGAAGCTGGGTCTGGGTCGGCCTCGAACAACGGGCGCAGCTCCCGCAGGGCGACTTCGTATTCCTCGTCGGAGCGGATCGTGCGGACGGCGCTGAAATCAAGCATGAGTCACCTCTATAGCTTCGTCACATCGAGCTGGTCGTCCTGGCGGTGGGTCCCAACGAAGAGCACCCAAAGTCGCTTGGAACGGAAGCCGATGAGGCCCACGATCCGGTATTTGTTGCCCCCGACATCGAAGATCACCTTGGCATTCCCCGCCCAGTCGGCGGTGTTGAAGGTCGCCTTGACCTCCGCGAAGCTGGTCCAACTCGCCGCTTCAACGGCGGTGCTCCAGGCAATCATTGCCGAGAGGGCCGACTTGCGCTCGGCGAGGGGTAGCTTGCCGCAGAACTCAACCGGGCTGCGACGGGCGATTAAGCGCATGAGTTTTTATACGTTGTTCCAACTCTGGGAACAAGCAACATGTTCCATGTCCTGGAACATTCGATTGGCATCCGGATGTCCTACCTGGTTTTCTGAGTGGCTACTCGCCGGAGACGGCGGCGGGTTGCCTCTGGTTGGGCGTCCTTGGCCAGATACCGATCACCGCCCTGACTTACGCGCCTGATTGAACCGGGCCACGTCGCGCGCCTGGGTCTCGCCCGTGGTCCGCCAGGATCTGGCCCGCGAGCATGGCTTGAGCGTCAGCTTGCGGACGGTGGAGCGGGCGGTGGCGCCGCTGCGCCAGACACTGCGGGCGCAAGCGCGCGCAACCGTGCGCTTCGAGACACCGCCGGGCCGACAGCTGCAAATCGACTTCGGTGAGACGCGGATGGCCTTGGTGCGGTGATACTATCAAGTGACATCCGGATCTGATCCCCTGGCGACAGTTAAAACTGACCCCCCTGGGTTGAGGGTTGGCGGCTCACCCCCGGGCGTTGAGCCGCCGGGGGTGGGGGTCTGGGGGCGGGGGTGATCATGCGACGGCCTCCTGGTTGATGGTGGTGGATTTGATGAGCCCCGCG
>DASRRU010000356.1:0-9338 GCA_035656795.1 Phenylobacterium sp.
CGCGTGGACGATCGGCGCCTGGGCCGCCGGCGTAGGCGCGGCCTTCGGCGAGGCGGGCGTCGCCGCCGTGGCGGGTCGAGTCGTGGCCGCCTCCCCCGGCTTTGGTTTCGGCTTGGCCGGCTTGGGGTGCAGCTTGACGTAGGGGATCGGCGCCTTGGGGAGATTGGCGCCGGGGGCGGCGTGCTTGGCGGGCGGCGCGCCATCGTCCTGCGCCAACGCGCCGGCCTGGGGCGAGAGCAACAAAGCGGCTGCAGCGACGGCGAAGACGATGGACCGCATCGAGAACCCTGCAAGCCGGAGCGGAACGCTCGGGCGGTTGTAGGCGCCGCAGCGATTCATTCCAAGCGTGCAACGCGGCCCGACGCCCGTCGAAGGCGCGTCAGTCGCCCTTCGGCGCGGCCGCGGCCAGGGAATAGAAGGGAAGCATGGGCTTCAGCGCCGCGCCGATGAAGAGTTGCGGCTGGGACG
Source organism: Phenylobacterium sp. (assembly GCA_035656795.1). Classification (GTDB taxonomy): domain Bacteria; phylum Pseudomonadota; class Alphaproteobacteria; order Caulobacterales; family Caulobacteraceae; genus Phenylobacterium. Next base: position 469 of record DASRRU010000356.1, read on the forward strand.
GCGGCTTCATCCCTTCCTTGATCTCGCGCGCGGCGACGCAGGCCTGCACCGTGGTCCCCAGGATCGCGAAGTTGGCGACGTTGGGCAGGCTCTCCAGAACGCACTGGTCGAAGTAGGGGTACTTGTCGGCCTCACCGCAGCCGAAGGACGAACGGTCGCGCCTGGCGGCGGTGAGCACCATGCGGTTCGGTCCCGCCAGGGGCGACACGAAGACGCCGGAGAAGCAGGCCGAGATGATCACCACCGTCGGGCGCTTGCCGCAGGTGGTGTCCACCATGTTGGCGAGCACGCCGGGGGGAAGAAACTGCTGGTCCACCACCACGCCCGTCGGCGCGCCGTGGGAGCTGAAATAGATCAGGCAGCCGCCAGTGGTTTTCTGGGTAAGGTCGGCGAGGGCGTCATAGATCGCTTCCGGCTCGGACTTGGTGAGGGCCACGCCCGGGTAGCGTTCCGGCCGGACGGAGAACTGTCGAAGGTGAGCCGGGGCGAAGCCCGCGAGCTCGAAGGCGTGGGTGACATCGCGCCGGGCGTTGTCGAAGGCTTCGGACGGGCCGCCGGAGTGGGCGTGCCAATCGCCGGCTACGATGACGGCGCTCCAGTCGCTGAACGGCGAGGCCGTGGCGGGCGGCGCCGCGGCCAGCCCCATCAGGCTGAACAGCAGCGCCAGGCCCGCGACCCACCGCATCGCTATTTCTTATAGTTCTGGAATGGCGTGGGGATGGCGGTGCCGGTCGCCTTGGCCAGCAGCCGCCCGTCGGCGTCGTAGAGCTCGCCCTCGGTGAAGGCCACCTGGCGGCCCCACTTGGCGACGCGGCCGACCCCGCGCAGTTTGCCCGGCATTCCGGGACGGAAGAAGCTGGTCTTCATCTCCAGCGTGGGGGCCACCGAGGTCATGCCGGAGGCCACCATGCAGGCCACGCTCATGCACTCGTCCAGCATGGCGCAGAGATAACCGCCCTGGATCTGCTTCATCGGGTTGAGCAGCAGTTCCGGCCTGGCCTCGAACTCCACCTCGACGGTCTTCGTCGCCTGGCTCACCGAGAGCATCCGAAAGCCCAGGGTCTGGGAGCCGGTGGGCTGGTTCTTGGTGCGCTGGAAACGCTCCAGGATCTCAGCGTCGGTGAGGGTCACCGGTTCCGCGCTGGCGACATCGTCCATCAGGGTGGCTCATTTCTTCCGGAATTGATCGAGCGAGACGACCTTGGCCTCGCCGTCCGCTGGCGGCGCGTCGGGATCGGCGCTGGCGGCGTCGGCCTTGGCCTCCAGCTCGGGCGCCTTGCCCTCGGCGGTGGCCGGCGCCTCGAACTGCAGCAGGAACTGCACGCTCGGGTCGTAGAAGCGGGTGACCGCCGCGTAGGGCACCGACAGCCGCTTCGGCTGGCCGCCAAACTGTAGCGTCACCGAGAAGAAGGTCTCGCCCGGCGCCAGGTCCCAGTACTGATGCTGCAGGACGATGGTCATTTCGTCGGGATACTTGCCGAGCAGGTCCGGCGGACCCGAGACGCCGGGGGCGTCGGTCTTGAAGGTGATATAGAAATGGTGCGCGCCGGGAAGGCCTTCGGGCGCGGCCGCGCGCTTCAGGGCCGTCTTCACGACTCCGCGCAGCGCATCCTGGGCCATGGCCTCGTAGCGCATCAAATCCTGGGCCGGCGGATCCTGGGCCATGGGGTCTCCAACGAACGAGCGCGAAACTAACGCCTACGCCGCGAGGCGCAAAGCCGGTTCATAGACGCCATCACAGATAGGGTCGATGGCGATGAAGTGGGAGGCTTCTCTTGACGGGCGCCGCGCCCTTTTTGCCCCAAGAGAGCCGCCCGCCCGGGGGGAAGGTGGGAGGCTTCTGTTGGCAGGCGCCTCCCGGGCCCCGCCTAAGGATCTGAACCCCTAGGACTTAGGTTGAGAACCGTCGAACCGCTTACGCGGCCAGGCGGACTTCTCCAGCGAAGTTATCGTTCGCAGTTAGTTTAAAACCCGGAACGGTGGGTCAGGCCGGAAGAAAGCAACACCTTTACACGTCTGTCGATGCTGATCGGCCCCGCGCTTCCATCCCAGAACTGGGCCCGGCGATACCCGGGGGAAGAATGGTGGAGCCGCCGGGAATCGCACCCGGGTCCAGTCCGCTTATTGCGTGCGCGTTTATCTCCATAGTCAGAGCAAGCCCTGACCTGCCCAATATAGGCCGCGCGGGTTAAGAACTGAAGTGCTCGTTCGTTCGCGAAGCGTGGATGGGGAGGGATTTTCCGCCAATCGCCGCGCCGGCTTCGTGAGCGGGCTGGGGCGCCGCGTCGGCCGGAGATAGGCTTCCAGGCATCGGTTTTTCTTGGAGTTTTCCCGTGAACCAGCTTCTCTTTGCAGCGCGCCCGCTGATCTCGGACTTCTTCCCCACCATCGTCTTCGCGGTCTTGGTGGCGCTGAAGGTGGATGTGCGTGTCGCGACCGGTGCGGCCCTCTTGGTGGGGGTCGCGCAGGTGAGCGTGCAGCTGCTTCTGAAGCGCAAGGTCGAGATGCTGCAGTGGGCCTCGCTGGGCCTCGTGGTGGTGTTCGGTACGCTCGGCGTCATGACCAACGATCCGCGCTTCCTGATGGTCAAGCCCAGTATCATCTACGTCGCGATCGGCGCGGTGATGCTGAAGCGCGGCTGGATGCTGCGCTACCTGCCGCCGGTGGCCGGCGAGCATGGCGGTCGCCTGATGATCCGCTTCGGCTACGTCTGGGCGGGTCTGATGTTCTTGACCGCCGCGGCCAACGGCGTGGTCGCCTGGAAGTTCACCGCCCTGTGGCCCGCGTTCATCGCGGTGGTCCCGATGGCCTCGAAGATCCTGCTTTTCAGCTTCCAGTTCCTGTTCGTCCGCCGGTCCGTGGAGCGCCGGGTGCGCGCCCAGGTGGCGGCGGCCCAGGCGCAGGATCAGGCGCTGGCGGCGTAGGGGCGCCCGACCTCTACAGAACCTCGACGCCGCGCTGGATCGACAGCACGCCGGTGCGGGACATCTCCACCAGGCCCAGCGGGCGCATCAGGTCGGCGAACTTGTCGATCTTGGACGGCGCGCCGGTCAGCTCGAAGACGAAGCTCGCGTGAGTGGTGTCAATGACGCGGGCGCGGAAGATGTCGGCCACGCGCAGGGCCTCGACCCGCTCGGGCCCCGATCCCTTGACCTTGATCAGCGCCAGCTCGCGCTCCAGGCCGTTGGGGTCGCGGGTCACGTCCTGCACATGGCGGGTCGAGACCATCTTGGTGAGTTGGGCCTCGATCTGGGCCAACACCTGCGGCGTGCCGCGGGTGACGATGGTGACGCGGCTGGTGTGGGCCTTGCGGTCGGTCTCGGCCACGGTCAGGCTCTCGATATTGTAGCCGCGCGCGGCGAACAGGCCGACCAGGCGGTGCAGCACGCCTGGCTCGTTGTCGACCAGCACGGCGAAGGTCGCCAGGCTCTCGACCTGCTCGGAATGGGCCAGGTCGTAGACGGATGCGGGCTGGGTGGTGTCGGTCATGGGCGCCTTATAGCCCTGGCCGCCACGCTGCTGCCAGCACGCTGTCATGAGGCGCCGCTAGAACGCCGGTGTCGCATTCGCGCTGCGTGGCGCGTCTAGTAGGACAGGCAAGCAAGGGAGACCGCCATGACCACTCACGAGATCGCCAACGATCTGGTCGCGCTGTGCAAAGAGGGCAAGTTCGCCGAGAGCGGCGAGAAGTACTGGGCCGCCGACGTGGTCAGCGTCGAAGCCGGCGCGCCGGGCGGCGGCGATCCGGTCAGCCGCGGCATCGACGCCGCGCGCGGCAAGGGCGTGTGGTGGGCTGAGAACCACGACGTCCACGGCGTCGAGGTCGAGGGACCCTACGTCAACGGCGACCAGTTCGTGGTCCGCTTCAAGATGGACATCACCCAGAAGGGCAGCGGCCAGCGGATCACCATGGATGAGATGGCCGTCTACACGCTGAAGGACGGCAAGATCGCCGAGGAGCGGTTCTTCTACGGGCAGTGATCTCAGGGTCAGTGACGATCCGTCGCTTGCGCAGCGGCGGCTTGGCGCCAACATGGGCGTCATGTCGTCGCGTGAGATGATGCTGCAGATGCTCCGGCGTGGCTCGGGCGACGCCGTGGAGGCGGCGTTCAACTACGAGGTGGCCGAGGAGCAGGCCGCCGCGCTGGGGCGGATGGGCCGCAAGGCCGAGGCCGCGCTGGCGGCCCTGCGCAACCACCAGGGCGAGGGCCGCGCCGAGGCGCTGAAGAAGGCCGCCGACGCCGTCTGGTGCTTCATCGTGCAGCGCGAGGTCATGGGCCTGCGCGACCGCGCCCAGATCGTCGCCGACTATCAGATCCCGCGCGAGGTGATGGTGCGGCTGGGGATCCGCTAGCCCCGCCGTGTCATCCCGGACAAACGCTGCGCGTTTTGCGGGATGACGCCGGGGCTCACACCAGCCGCTTGCCCGCGTCGTCGATGACCGCGCCGAGGTCGCGGCCGTCATCGGCCAGCAGCATCTCGTTGTGGGCCTTGCCGGAGGGGATCATCGGGAAGCAGTTTTCTTCCTTGGTCACCCGGCAGTCGAAGATCACCGGCTTATCGACGGCGATCATCTCGCGGATCATGTCGTCGAGTTCGTCCGGGTGCTCGGCGCGGAAGCCGACGCCGCCATAGGCCTCGGCCAGTTTCACGAAGTCCGGCAGGCTCGACGAGTACGAGTGCGAATAGCGCTCGCCGTGCAGCAGTTGCTGCCATTGGCGGACCATCCCCATCCACTCGTTGTTGAGGATGAAGATCTTGATCGGCAGGCCGTACTGCACGGCCGTCGACATCTCCTGCATGGTCATCTGCACCGATGCGTCGCCGGCGATGTCGATCACCAGGCTGTCCGGGTGGGCCATCTGCACGCCGACCGCCGCCGGCAGGCCGTAGCCCATGGTGCCCAGGCCGCCGGAGGTCATCCAGCGGTTGGGCTCCTCGAAGCGATAGAACTGGGCGGCCCACATCTGGTGCTGCCCGACTTCGGTGGTGATGTAGGTGTCGCGGTCCTTGGTCAGTTCGTAGAGGCGCTGGACGGCGTACTGCGGCTTGATCAGCTTGGCGTCCGGCGCATAGCGGAAGCTGTCCCTGGCGCGCCAGACGTCGATCTGCTTCCACCACTCGCTCATGGCGGCCTTGTCGGTCGCCAGGTTCTTGTGCTTCCAGGCGGCGATCAGGTCGGCGATCACGCTGCCGGCGTCGCCGACGATGCCGATGTCGGTGCGCACGTTCTTGCCGATCGAGGATGCGTCGATGTCGATGTGGATCTTGCGCGAGCCGGGCGCGAAGGCGTCCAGGCGGCCGGTCACCCGGTCGTCGAACCGCGCGCCGATGGCCACCATCACGTCGCAGTCGTGCATGGCGTTGTTGGCCTCGAACGAGCCGTGCATCCCCAGCATCCCCAGCCACTGCGGGCTCGACGCGGGGTAGGCGCCCAGGCCCATCAGGGTCGAGGTGACCGGCGCGCCGGTCAGTTCGGCGAACTCACGCAGCAGCCTGGCGGCTTCCGGTCCGGCGTTGATCACCCCGCCGCCGGTGTAGAGGATCGGCCGGCGCGCCTTGGCGATCATCGCCGCAGCTTCGGCGATGCGGCCCGGGTCGCCCTTGGTGCGGGGTGCGTAGTTGTGGACGTGCTTGACCTGCGCCGGGCCCTGGTAGGCGCCCTTGGCGAACTGTACGTCCTTGGGGATGTCGATGACCACCGGGCCGGGGCGGCCGGAGGTGGCGATATGGAAGGCCTCGTGCAGGATGCGCGGCAGGTCGGCCACGTCCTTCACCAGGTAGTTGTGCTTGGTGCAGGGCCGGGTGATGCCGATGGTGTCGCATTCCTGGAAGGCGTCGGTGCCGATCAGATGGGTGGCCACCTGGCCGGTGATGACGATCAGGGGGATGCTATCCATCAAAGCATCGACAATGCCGGTGACGGCATTGGTGGCGCCGGGCCCGGAGGTGACCAGGACCACGCCGGGCTTGCCGGTGGAACGGGCGTAGCCCTCCGCCGCGTGGGTCGCGCCCTGCTCGTGGCGGACCAGCACATGCTGCAGGCGGGGCTCGGCGTAGAGGGCGTCATAGATCGGCAGCACCGCGCCGCCCGGATAGCCGAAGAGCACCTCGACGCCCTGATCGATAAGCGCGCGCACGACCATCTCGGCCCCGGACAGGGTGGTGGTTTCGGCTTGGATCGTCGGGGTATGGGCGGTCATGGCTTCGGCTCTGAGGTTCGGCCCGATTTGGGCAATAAAAAAGGCCCGCTGGGGGCCTGGTGCAAGCGACCTTTGACGGGCTGAGGAAGTCTCAGTCCGCGGCGGGCCGCCTTACGAGTACAAGAATGGTGCGCACGAGATTTTCCTAGAAGGCGTGTATCAGGCCTTTCGCATGCCGCGCCTAGGGCGTCAAGGCGGGGTCGAGGGCAAGAAACTGCCTCCATTGGCCTTCGCCGTTAATATCAGTGATCCGCGGCCAGGCGGCCATCTGGCCGCGCATCCAGGTGGTCTGGCGCTTGGCGTAATTGCGGGTCTGCTGCTGGGCGGCGGCCAGGGCGTCGGGCAGCGAGCACTCGCCGCGCAGGTGGGCGGCCAGTTCGCGGAAGCCCACGGCTTTCATCAGCGGCAGGGCGGGGTCGAGGTCCCGCCGGGCCAGCGCGCCGACCTCATCCAGGACGCCGGTCTCGACCATGGCCGCAAGGCGGGCGTTGCAGCGGGCGTAGAGCGTCTCGCGCGGCGGCTCGAGCGCAACCGCGCTCCAGGCGCCCGCGGGCAGCGCCAGGGCGGTGTCGGCTTGCCAGTCTGAGAGCGGCCGCCCGGTGGCGGCGAACACCTCCCAGGCGCGCGACAGGCGTTGGCGGTCACTCGGAGGGAAGCGGGCGGCGACGGCGGGATCGACGCCCGCGAGGCGCTCGCGAAAGTCCTCGGGGCCCAGGGCGTCGTAGTCGGCGGCGGCCTGGAGGCGGATCTCGACGGGAATGGCAGGGATCTCGGCCAGGCCCTGCGTGAGGGCGCGCAAATAGAGGCCGGTGCCGCCCACCACCACGGCCGGACGCCCCCGGGTGGCGATGGCCGCCAAGGTGTCGTGCGCCGCGTTCAGCCAGCGGCCCACCGACCAGCCGTCGGCGGCGTCGACGGTTCCCAACAGATGGTGCGGAACGCGGGCTTCGTCTTCGGCCGAGGGCCGGGCGGTGAGCTGGCGCAGGTCGGCGTAGAGCTGCATGGAGTCCGCGCCCACGATCTCGGCCCCCACGGCCTCGGCGAGGCGCAGGGCGAGCGCGGACTTGCCGCTTGCCGTGGGGCCGGCGATCAGCCAGATGCGGGGTTTCATGGATCTGGTTCTTACCGTTGTTGCGCCGCCCAACGCAGGCGCTTTCTCGCTGGCGCTCCGCGAGGTGTTCGCCAGCGTGGGCGCGCGAGGCGTAAGTTCGCGCAAACTGGACGCCGGCGAGAGCGCCGCCACGGATGTGTTCCTGGAGGGACCGGACCCGGCCGTGGTCCGTGCGGCGCTCGAAGAGGCGATGGCCGGCCAGGCCCTGGACTGGTGCGTGCAACCGGTCGCCGGACGCCGCAAGCGGCTGCTGGTCGCCGACATGGATTCCACCATCATCAACGTCGAATGCCTGGACGAACTGGCCGATTTCGCGGGCCTGAAGGCGGAAATCTCGGCGATCACCGAGCGGGCGATGCGCGGCGAACTGGCCTTCGAGGGCGCGTTGCGCGAGCGGGTGGGGATGCTCAAGGGCCTGCCGGTCACCGCTCTGCAGGCCGCCTATGATGAGCGCGTGCGGCTCAATCCCGGCGCGCGGACCCTGGTCCGGACCATGGCGGCCAACGGCGCACGCTGCGTGCTGGTCTCGGGCGGCTTTTCATTCTTCACCAGCCGGGTGGCGCAGGCGGCCCTGTTCCATGCCCACCGGGCCAATAGCCTGATCGAGGCGGACGGTGCGCTCACCGGCCTGGTCGGCGAGCCGATCCTGGGGCGCGAGGCCAAGCTCGCCGCGCTGATGGAAGAGGCCAAGGCCTGCGACGTCCCGCTAAGCGAGACCCTGGCGCTCGGCGACGGCGCCAACGACCAGGCGATGATCGAGGCCGCCGGCCTGGGCGTCGCCTACCACGCCAAGCCGATCGTCGCGGCCCAGGCCGATGCGCGGATCGAGCACACGGACTTGACGACCCTGCTCTATTTCCAGGGCTACTCGGAAGACACCTTCGTTACAGACTGAAGTCCGCCTTGATTTGGCGTCAGCCTCCGACTCCCCTTAGTGCGCCCCATGACCCTGCCCCGAGAAGTCAAAGCCGTCGTCTTCGATATGGACGGCCTGTTGGTCGACACCGAGACCTTGATCTTCCACGCCATGCAGCGCGCCAGCGCCGACATCGGCCGGGAGATTCCGTTCTCCGTCTTCCAGCGGATGGTGGGCCTGCAGGATGGCCATTCAGACCTGATCGTGGTGGAGCATTTCGGGCCCGGCTTCGACCTGGAGGCCTGGTCGAGGTCCGTGCGGGCCTACGCCGACGAGGAACGCCACGTGGGCGTTGCGCTCAAGGCCGGGGTCCTGGAGATCGTCGACTATCTCGATCGTGTCGGCATGCCGCGGGCTATCGCCACCTCGTCGAGCCTGAAGGCCATCCAGCGGAACCTGACGCCGCACGGCCTGCTCGACCGCTTCCAGGCCTTGATCTCGCGAGACGTCCAGACCCAGGGCAAGCCCCACCCCGAACCGTTCCTGAAGGCGGCCGAGGCGCTGGGCGTCGATCCCGCCGACTGCCTGGCGCTGGAGGACAGTCACAACGGCGTCCGTTCGGCCTCGTCGGCCGGGATGATGACCATCATGGTGCCGGACATGCTCGATCCCACCGAGGAGATGCGCACGCTCACCGTCC
>DASRRU010000357.1:0-4996 GCA_035656795.1 Phenylobacterium sp.
CTGACGCCCGATCGCGGCGAGCTGTGGGACAGCCCCGGGAAGGCGGTTGCCTTGGTCAAGATGGCGGCCGCCGTGGTGACCGGCGCCCCGCCGCAGATGGGCGACAACGCGAAGGTCAATCTCTGATCGCAATCTGGCCGGCCGATCTGCTGGAGGATTGGCTCTGAGGCTGGCGTTCTGCACCCGCCCGCGTTAGCAGACGCCGCATGATCCGCCTCGACAACATCTCCAAGCAGAATGGCCACCAGCTTCTGTTCATCGAAGCCTCGATGGGCGTCCAGAAGGGCGAAAAGGTCGGGCTTGTTGGCCCGAACGGCGCCGGCAAGACGACGCTGTTTCGCATGATCACCGGTCAGGAGCAGCCCGACGACGGCCTGGTCGCGATCGATGCCGGAATGACGATCGGCTATTTCAGCCAGGATGTCGGCGAAATGTCGGGCCAGAGCGCGGTCGCCGCGGTGATGGATGGCGTCGGGCCCGTCAGCGCGCTGGCCACAGAAATGTCCAGGCTCGAGGCGGCCATGGTCGATCCGGACCAAGCCGATGAATTGGACGCCATCATCAAACGCTATGGCGAGGTTCAGGGGCGTTTCGAAGAGCTGGACGGCTATGCGCTGGAAGCGCGGGCGCGCGAGGTGCTGGCCGGCCTCAGCTTCAGCCAGGAACGGATGGAAGGCGATGTCGGTCTGCTGTCGGGAGGCTGGAAGATGCGCGTGGCGCTGGCCCGCATCCTGCTCATGCGACCCGACGGCATGCTGCTGGACGAACCCAGCAACCACCTCGACCTGGAAAGCCTGATCTGGCTTGAGGCCTTCCTCAAGACCTATGACGGCGCTCTGTTGATGACCTCGCACGACCGCGCCTTCATGAACCGCATCATCGGAAAGGTGGTGGAGATCGACGCCGGCTCGCTCATCACCTATTCGGGCGATCTCGACTTCTACGAGCAGCAGCGCGCGCTCGGCGAACAGCAACGCCAGGCGCAATATGAGCGCCAGCAAGCCATGCTGGCCAAGGAAATCAAGTTCATCGAGCGGTTCAAGGCGCGCGCCTCGCACGCCGCCCAGGTCCAGAGCCGGGTCAAGAAACTCGACAAGATCGAACGCGTCGAGGCTCCGCGCCGTCGCCAGTCGGTTCAGTTCGAGTTCAAAAGCCCGCCGCGGTCGGGTGACGACGTGATCAGCCTGCGCAATGTCCATAAGGGCTACGGCGCCCAACCGATCTATGAAGGCCTCGATTTCCTGGTGCGCCGCAAGGAACGCTGGTGCGTCCTTGGCGCCAACGGCGCCGGAAAATCGACGCTGTTGAAGCTCGTGGCCGGCGCCGCCGCGCCCGATCAGGGCACGGTCGGCATCGGGGCCAGCGTCAAGATGGGCTATTTCGCCCAGCACTCCATGGACCTGCTGGACGGCGAAGAAACGATTTTCGAGTCCCTGGATCGCTCGCTCCCGCAGGCGGGCCAGGGCGCGCTGCGCACCCTGGCGGGGTGCTTCGGCTTTTCCGGCGACGATGTCGAAAAGCCTTGCCGCGTATTGTCCGGCGGCGAGAAAGCGCGCCTGGTCATGGCCAAGATGCTGTTCGATCCGCCGAACCTGCTGGTGCTCGACGAGCCGACCAACCATCTCGACATGGTGACAAAGGAGATGCTGGTCGCCGCCCTGGCGGACTTTGAGGGCGCCATGCTCTTCGTCTCGCACGACCGCCATTTTCTGGCGGCCCTGTCGAACCGCGTGCTGGAGCTGACGCCCGAGGGAATCCATCAGTACGGCGGCGGCTATTCAGAATATGTCGCCCGCACGGGCCAGGAAGCGCCGGGCCTGCACCCGGAAGGGTAGCGGCGTTGGCTCCTCAAATCGGCGCCGTCGGCGACCGCGCAAATGAGCGCCTGATCAAGGCCGGCTCGCCGCATGAGAAGTTCGCGGAGTGTGTTGCGGCGATCGGTTGAGCCGCCCCCCCAACGCGGACATTGCCCTCGTGGCCGAAAGCTGACTTAGCCAGACTACGAGTACAGGTGTCACGCCGCCTCCAGCACGCGGATGATCTGGCTTTCGGCGTCGTTCCACAGGATGGCGACGTTGGCGGCGCGGGCGGCGAGTTTGCCCAGGGCCTTTTTCACCTCCGGTGCGCGCAGGCGCTTTTCGCTGAGGCGCATGAGCGTGTGACCGGACCCCTGGTCCTGCTCTTCGTCGTGAAAGCGCAGCACGGCGTCGACCACCGAGCCGGGCAGGGCGGGGCGCTCGAAGGTCGGCGCCTCGATCGGGCGGGTGGCGAGGCGGGGACGAAAGGTGCGGTAGGCCATGTCCTGAACTCCGTTGCGGGTTTCAACGCGTTCAGGTCTGATTGGTCGCAACGACAGAATCGGACGTACCTTTAGATGCGACACGAAAAGGCGGGCCGGCTGCTGGATCTGGCGCGGATGCTTGCCGCCACGTCGGAGGGCCTGACCCTCGACGAGATGGCCGAACGGCTGGGTGTGGGCCGGCGAACGGCCGAGAGGATGCGCGACGCGGTGCGCGATGTCTTCCCGCAGCTGGAGGAGGTCGACGACCCGCCGACCCGGCGCTTCCGCATCCCCGCGGGGCTCGACGGGCTGTTCCAGGCCCCGACCGCCCAGGAGCTGGCGGCGCTGGCGGCGGCGGCCGAGGTGTTCGCCCAGCAGGGGGCGAGCGCGCGGGCCGCGGCGCTGAAATCTCTCGAGCACAAGGTGTTGTCGGCCACCCGGGCCGCGGCCCGGCGCAAGCTCGCGCCGGACCTGGAGGCGCTGCTGCAGGCCGAAACCTTCGCCGTGCATGCGGGGCCCCGGCCCTTCGAGGACGAGACCGTGCTGGCCGCCGTGCGCGAGGGGCTGCTGTCGATGCGGGCCCTGCGGTTTCGCTACGAGGGCGGGGCTACGCCCGGGCGGGTGCGCGAGGTGACGCCTTTCGGCCTGCTGTTCGGGCGCTCCAACTATCTGGTGGCCGACGAAGGCCAGGGGCCGCGCAACTGGCGGCTCGACCGGATCGGCGACGTTGAGGTGACCGGGCGGGCGGCGGCGCGGCCGGAGGGGTTCTCGCTGCAGGACTACGCCGACGAGAGCTTCGGCATCTTCCATGACGACACCGAGGACGTGGCGCTGCGGGTGACGCCGGCCGGGGCGGAGGATGCGCTGCGCTGGCGCTTCCACGCCAACCAGTCCGTGGAGGCCCAGGCCGACGGCGCGGTGATCGTCCGCTTCCGCGCCAGCGGCATGCTGGAACTGGCCTGGCACCTATTTACCTGGGGCGACAAGGTTCAGGTGCTGGCGCCGCCGGCGTTGCAGGCCACCCTGGCCAAGCAGATCGAGATCGCCCGCCGCACCCATGCGACCGGAACTGACGTACCGGCCTCTTAGAGCTCTCCCATCGCCAGAGGAGACGCCACCGTGACTGTCATCGCCGACTATGCCGAGTTGTACGAAACCGAGATCCGCCCGCGGAGGTGGAAGCTCAAGCGGCTCGCCGTGCTCGCCGTCTGGGGCGGGTTGTTCCTGATCCGCCCGCGCCTGGCGCTCGCCATCTGGCGGGAACGCGATTGAATCTATTGCGATTTCTCGCGGGCGGGGCCCTCAGGCCGCCCTGCGGGGGATTAGCTGAATCTACTGGCTCTACCGTTACGGGAAACCCCGTAGGTAGTCGCCTCAGGGTGATTCGTTCGAATCAGCATGGTTAAAAGCATTAACCATAAGTCAACCGCTGAGCCCGAACGTGATGCCCGCCCTTCGCCTCGTCCCGCAAGACCAAAGCCGCCGACCCGGCGGCAAGGTCCTGTTGATCGATGACGACGCGGCCCTGCTGGGCCTGATGGCCCACGCCTTCACCGCCGCCGGCTACATGACGCACACAGCCGAGAACGGCCGCAAGGGCCTGTTCGCGCTGGATCGCTACAAGCCCGACCTGGTGGTCACCGATATCGTCATGCCGGAGATCGAGGGCATCGGCGCCATCCTGCAGATCAAGCGCCGGCCCCGGCCCCCGAAGATTATCGCCATCTCCGGCGCGGGTCCGGGCGGACGGCGTGATTACCTGAGCTGGGCCCGGCATCTGGGGGCCGACGAGGTTCTCGCCAAACCCTTTCGCACATCGCAGCTGCTGGCCCTTGCGGACCGGCTTCTCGTTAACAAATCCAATCACTTAGCTGGGCATGGGAGCTGAAAATGCATATTCTGCTTGTGGAAGACAATCCGGTTGCGGCCAAGAGCATCGAGCTGAAGCTGGTGGCCGAAGGGCATAATGTGTTCACGACCGATATGGGCGAGGACGCCATCGACCTGACCAGCGTCTACGACTACGACCTGATGCTGCTCGACCTCGACCTGTCGGACATGGAAGGCCTGGACGTGCTGCGCGCGGTCCGCGCCAAGAAGATCCGCACCCCGGTGATCATCCTCACCGCCTCCGGCGACATCGAGACCAAGGTCAAGGCGTTGACCGCCGGCGCCGACGACTTCATCACCAAGCCGTTCCACAAGGCCGAGCTGGCCGCGCGGATCAATGCGGTGGTGCGTCGTTCGCGGGGCCACTCGGAATCGATCATCCGCACCGGAAACATCGCGCTCAATCTCGACACCCGCACCGCGGAGGTCTGCGGCGCGCCGGTTCACCTGACGCCCAGCGAATACAAGGTGCTGGAACTGCTTTCGCTCAGGAAGAACTCCGTCCTGACCAAGGAGATGTGCCTCAATCACCTCTACAACGGCCTCAGGGAGCCGGAGGTGAAGATCATCGACGTGTTCATCTGCAAGCTGCGCAAGAAGTTGGCCGCGGCCGCCAATGGAGGCAATCAGATCGAGACCGTCTGGGGCGGCGGCTACATGCTGCGCGACACGGCGGAAGAGCGCCAGGTCGAGGAACGCCAAGACCTCGCCGCCTGACGCCTGAGATCGTTATCGCCGAAAGGGCCGGACGCTTCCCAGCGTCCGGCCCTTTTCTGTGGTGTGCCAGGCATGGCGCGTGGTGCGAGAGCACCGCTTGGTCGGCGT
>DASRRU010000358.1:0-19070 GCA_035656795.1 Phenylobacterium sp.
TCAATGGGCGACCCAGCTCGACCTGGGATCGCGCGTGCTGTTCGAACCGGAACTGGCGCTGGGCTGGAAGGCCACCGACCGCTGGTCGGTCGAGATGTCCTGGATCCACATGAGCCACGCCCAACTGGCGGGGCCGCAGAACCCCGGGCTCGGCGATTTCGGCTTCCGCGCTGTCTACCGCTACGGCGAAGACCGGTAGGTCAGTCGCCGTAGCGCCGGCGGTGCTGACGCGAGCGGAACAGCACCTCGGTTAGGCGGCGGGCGCCGGCTGTGCGGTCGAGTTGCACCACGACATCGACGACACGGCTGACATAGGCCTGCACCTTGTCCCAGCCCAGGTCGACGCCTGAAGTCAGCGCGAGTAGCGAGATCTGGTCGAGCGCGCCGGACGGGGTGTCGGCGTGGACCGTGGTGATGGAGCCGGGATGGCCGCTGTTCACGGCGCGCATGAAGGCGAAGGCCTCGCGCCCGCGCAACTCTCCCAGCAGGATGCGGTCGGGACGTAGGCGGAGCGCCGCGGCCAGCAGGGTGTCGGCGTCCACCTGAGCCTCGCCCAGATCGCCGCGCACCGAGATCAGGCCGACGGCGTTCGGGTGATCCAGCCGCACCTCAGGCGCGTCCTCAATCACCACCAGGCGCTCGGAACGGGGGATCTCCTTGACCAGGGCGTTCAGGAGGGTGGTCTTGCCGCTGCCAGTGCCGCCGGAAACGACGATGGTCTTGCGCCCGGCCACAGCGGCGCGGAGGAAGCCCATCATGTCGCCGGCGTCGAGCAGGGCCTCGAGCGCGGCGTCTGCGGCGGCGTCGCCAGCCGGGTCGCTGCGGTGCGCGGCGTCGAACAGACCGTCGCGGGCCATGTCCTCCAGGCTCATGTCGGACAGCACGTGCTTGCGCACGGCCATCACCAGGCCGCCGCGGGTGGCCGGCGGGGCGGCGACCTGCACGCGCGCGCCGTCGGGCAGGGTGGCGGAGAGCAGGGGCTGCTCGCGGTTGACGCCCTGGTGGCTGGCGGCGGCGATTTGGCGCGCCAGGCGCTGCAGGGCGACCTCGGTCAGCTGGTCGGCGGGCTCGCGGCTCATCGCCCCGCCTGTGGTCTCCACCCAGACCTCGCCGGGCCGGTTGATCAGCAGGTCAGTGACGTCCGGCCGCGACAGCCACGGCGCCAGGGGTGTCAGATAGGCGTCGAGATAGACGCCGCCGGCGCTCATCTGCGGGTCCTCATCGGCGGGTGTTCATCGCGGCGCGACGCCGGAGAAGTCGAGGTCGCGGGCCACCGAGACCTGCACCGGCGCGCCCTGCGGGACGCGGATGGTGGTGGGAATGTCGATGTCTTTCTGCAGTGCGATGCTGGCGACCTGGTTCGCCTGGCCGGTCGAGCCGATGACCAGGGCGGTGGTGTTGCCGCTGCTGGCGCCGGCCGCGTTGACGCCGGCGGAAACCACCGAGAGCAGGATCGCAGAGCCGAAGCGCTCGAAGAAGTGCGTGTCGGCCTTGCCGGCCAGGCCGCCGCGGCCCAGCTGGTCGGTGGCGGGCGAGCCCACGTCGATGGAGACACCCGTGGGCGTGATGATCCGCGCCCAGACCACGAAGGCGCGCGTCTGGCCGATGGCTGCGGCGCTACGGTACTGGCCGATCAGCTTGGAACCGCGAGGAATAAGCACCTGGGCGCCGTCGAAACCGCGTACGTCGCGGCTGACCACCGCCCGGACGGAGCCAGGCAGGTCGCTGTCGATGGCGGTCTCCAGCACGGCTGGGATCACGAAGCCCTGTGGCACGATCCGGGAGAGGTCGCGCATCTGGGTGGCGCGCGCGCTCTCGGTCAGCGATCCGGAGACCCGGGCGGCGAACCGCTCCTCGGGATTGAGGTGCGCGTCCTCGGCGGTGGCCGCGGTGGGCGCGCCGCCGGCGGCCTGAGCCAGTCGGGTCGCGGCAGGAGCGCCGGTCTCGCTGAGGTCGACGACCACGGCGGGGGCCTTCCAATTCGCCTCGGAGGGGTTGGGCGGCGGCGGCGCGGTCATGGGCGCGGGCGCCGGCGGCGGGGCGGCCTGGGCGCTTTGAGGAACCGGGTTCACGGCCTGGTTTTGGGCCATCATCGTCTGCAGGGCCGGCGCCCAGGCCGGCGTGGGCTGGTCGGCCGTGGCGACACGAACGGGCGCCGTCTGGGCGTGGGCGCGGGCATTGCTGAGGCTTGTGAAGGCAAACACCCCCAGCGCGGCGGCGCCGCCCAGGCCGGCGACCAGGGTCCAGGGCGAATTGGGCTGCTGCACCTTCGGCCGCATGGCCTCGCTGCGGGCGTAGACGGCGCTCACGCCGCCGGTGGTTTCAGGTTCTGACGTCATCGGCGCCACCAGGGATCCTTCGGCTTGCGCACCGGACTGAGCGCGCTGGCCTGTTGGGCATGATACCCGTCGTTGAAGACTTTGGTCACCTCGCTGCCGCGCCGCAGGACGAAGCCGCGGGCGATCCGGTCGACCACGATGTAGCCGTCCTTCATGTGCGAATTGACCACCGACTCCGCTCCGCCCGGCTCGACGGCGAAGATCGCGGGCAGGTCTTCCTGGCCGTGGAAGGCGAAGTAGGTCGCCTCGCCGTCGTCGAACATGCGGTCCGGCAGGTTCTTGTCCGATCCCTGGAAGCTGTAGGCGTGGTTGCGGTCCATCGGCGGCGGTGGCGGAGGTGGCGGCTCCACGAACGCCAGCACCGGCGGCGGGTAGGTGAAGCGCACGCTGAACGGGATGGTCTTGGCCTGCGCCTTGGCCTTCACGCTGAGGTCGAAGTTGTAGCGGCGCAGGTTGGTGATCACCGTCATGTTGGTGTCGGGTCGCAGCGACATCGGCTTGATGAACAGCAGATTGGCCTTGCGGTTCGGCGTCACCTGCCAGCCGAGGGAGTCGCCGATGGCGACGTTCTCGATGCGCTCGGACGGATCGAACTCCAGCGACAGTTGATAGCCCAGCACGCCGTGCAGCTCGACCACTTCGCCGGGGTCGTAGAGCACTTCGAAGATGCGCGGATCGCCAGGGCCGGGATGCGGCATGACGGCGCCGGCCGGGGCGGCGATGAGCGCCAGGGCGAGGGCGAGGGCGAGGGACGCTGCGGACTTCATCATCGTACCTTCAGTCGGCGCGCCGCGACGGCCGGTCGCCGGTAGTCGTCGCCCAGGCGCGGGGTATGCTTGACCTCCACGGTGCGGCGGGTGGCCGTCTGGGTGGCGGCGGCGAGCTGCATCGGCCGGGCTCGGGTCTCGGCGTAGGCAGGGTCGCGTTGCAGGTCGAAGGCGAGCCGCTGGGCGCGCGACGGCTCCGGGACGGCGGCCGCGGCCGCTTGCGGCGCCGTCGGGGTCTGGCGGCGGCCGACGCCGCCGGCGACGGTGCTTCTGATGCGGAATCCGAAGGCCATGACGCAGGCGGCGACCAACAGACCCACCTGGCCGACGCTGAAGACGGCGACCAGGGCCGCGGCGCTGGTGGCGGTCTGGGCCTCAAGGTGGCCGGACTGTTGCTCGCGGGCGAGCGCGATCAGCCAGGGCTCCAGCACCGACAGGAGCAGCACGATCCCGAGCCAGCCCAGCAGCAGCACAAGCGCCGCCGCGCCAAGGGCCCGCACCCAGCCTGAGAACAGGCCGCGCGTGGCGGGGATCAGGAACATGGCGATGAAGATCGGCCCCACCGCGGTCAGCACCCCGATCGCCAGGGTGGCCGCGGCGATGACGCCTGCGGTGGTCATGAAGAGCGCGCCGGACGCCGCCGACAGCGCCTCGGCGGCCGAAGCCTGCGGGCTGGAATAGGCCTTGGGGTTGGGCCCTGCGGTGGCGCCGAAGGCCACGGCGGAGCGCGTGAGCTGGTCATAGGCCGCCTGCAGCCCGTTGACCGGGTCGGCGGCCAGCGAGCCGCTGTTGGCCTGCAAGGGCGCAGCGACCGCCGCGGCGATCTCTCCGGGCGCCTTGGAGGCGACGTCGAAAACCAGGGTCTGGAAGGTCGACCAGCTGGTGACCAGCGCCAGGATGGCGCCGATGGAAAGCGCGATGCCGGGCGCATCGGAGAGCTTCGCGCCGCCCTGCGCGAACATCATCCGGTAGCCCACCAGGGCGACGTAGATGGTCAACAGCGCCGTGAGCGCGATCTGAAAGCCGGAGGTGGCCTGGGTGAGCGACGAATAGCCGGCCTCGGCAAAGGCGCGCGTCTGGCAGTCGACGGCGCCCAGCACGCCGCGGATCACGCCGTCTCCGACCAGGCTGGAACAGGAGCCGCTCATGCCGCCGTCCGTCCCGCCATGAAGGGCCCGAGCCAGGCGTCGGGCTCGTCGCCCAGCTCGCCGCGCAGGGCCTCCAGCCGGCGCACCGCCCGCTCGGTTCCGGCCAGCACCGCCAGTTCACCGGAGAGGCCCGAAAGGTCCAGGCGCGCGACGACGCTGTGGTCGCCGCGCTTGATGAGGAAGCAGCGCGAGGTGTCCGGCAGGCTGCGCACCAGCTCGAACTCGTGCTCGGTCAGGCCGAAGCCTTCCATGTAGTCTGCGGCTTTGGCGCGGCTGTTGGGGAAGAAGATCTGCGTCGCGGCCTGCTCGATGATCGCCGATGCGATGCGGCTCTCCAGGGCGTCCGATGCGCTTTGCGTGCAGAAGCCCACCAGGCCGTTGCGCTTGCGGATGGTCTTTTCCCAGTCCTTGATCCGGCGGACGAACGCCGGGTCGTCCAGCGCCTTCCAGCCCTCGTCGACGACGATGATCGCGGGCGAGCCGTCCAGACGCTGCTCCAGGCGATGGAACAGGTACATCATGGCCGGCGTGCGGATCGTGGGCGCGTCCAGGATCTTGGTCATGTCGAAGCCCAGGATGCGGGCGTCGACGTCGAGGCGGTCCGTGACGTTGTCGAACAGCCAGGCGTGCTCGCCGCCCTCGCACCAGGCGCCCAGCCGTGCGGCCAGGTCGCCGGCGTGCGGCCGCCGCGCCCCGCGGAACAGTTCACGCAGGTAGCGCAGGCGCCGGTGTCCGGGGGCCTGGGCGTAGTTGGCGTCGACCGCCTCGGCGATCATCGCCCGGTCCTCGGCGTCGAGGGTCTCGCCTTCGGCGGTGAGCAGCTGGCCCAGCCAGTCGGCGAGGAAGGCGCGGTTGGCCGGATTATCGGCCAGCGCCAGCGGATTGAAGCCGGTGGGCTCCCCCGGCGAGATGACGTCGTAACGGCCGCCGATGGCCCGGATGAACGGCTCGGCGCCGCGGTCCTTGTCGAAATAAGCGATGCGGGGCTTCAACCGCTCAGCCTGGGCCAGCAGGAAGGTGAGCAGCACCGTCTTGCCGGATCCGGAGGGGCCGATGACCGTGAAGTTGCCGAGGTCGGCGTTGTGGAAATTGAAATAGTAGGGCCCGAAGGCGGTGGTCTCCAGGACCGCGATCGCCGGTCCCCAGTGGTTGCCCTGCGCCTGGCCGGTCGGGTGGTTGTGGAAGCTGGCCAGGCTCGCGAAGTTGGCCACCGAGACCAGGGCCTTGCGCGAGATGAACTTCAGGTTGCCTGGGAACTGGGCCCAGAATGCGGGCTCCAGGTTGGTGTCCTCGCGCACGGCGATGGCGCCGGCCTCGGCCAGGGCGGACTGTACGTCGGCCACGGCGCCGTCGAGCTCGTCGAGGCTTTCGGCCTTGGCCAGGATCGTCAGGTGATGCTCGCCATAGGCCGCGCGGCCCGCGCCCACGTCGTCGCGGGCCTGGGCGAGTTCGGTTCGCAGGCTATAGGCGTCGTCATCGGCCGCGCGCAGGCGGCGCAGCGCCAGGCCCATCCGGTCAAGCGCCTGCTGACGCTCCACGAAAGCGAAGCTCTCGGTCAGCACCATTTCCATGGGCAGGCGCAGGACCCCGTCGAGCAGGCCGGGCGCGGTGCGGGCGGGATAGTCCTTCAGCGAGATCATGGCGCCGAAGCTGGCGGGGGTGGCGGCCGCGCCGAACTCCATGGCGTCCAGGCCGAAGCTCAGGCGCCGGGCGCCGAGCGCCTGGCCAAGATCGCCGGTGGGCGCCAGGACCGGCCTCAGCTCGCCGTTGAGCATCAGGCTGAGGAACTCGGCGGGTTCGGAACGCAGGACGCCGCCGGGGCCGTCATAGAGCGCCAGCGTACGTGGTCCGTAGGGGGCCAGCGCCGCGGCGAAGGCGTCGCGCGCGGCGTTGAGCGCGCGCAGCTCGCGTTCCAGGTCGGCGGCCTTGGCGCCCGGCTGGCGGACAAGCCGCTCCAGGATGCCCGCGCCGCCCTGCAGCGGACGGCGGACCAGGGTCAGGAAGATGTCGTTGACGTAGAGCCTGCGGCCCGCCAGGCGCTCGCGCCAGCCGGCGTCCAGGCCGGCGCAGAACGGCTCCTCCGGCGGGTCGGGGAAGGCCGGCGTCACGCGCCGGCGAACCACGTGGTGGTAGATCGCCAGCCGCGAACTCGCCGCGCCGCGGAGCACCGTCTCGCGGATCGCCTTGCGGTAGTTGAGCTCGTCGTCCGGCGCGGTCTCCGAGGGGAAGCCCGCCAGGTGCAGGGTCTGCACCAGCAGGCCGTCGCGCGTCTGCAGCGTCACCTCATCCAGGTGACCAAGGTAGGGCAGGCGATCGCCGACGTTGGCTTCGCGCGGCGCCAGCACCTTGGCTGCGCCCGTGGTGAGGATCTTCTGGCTCATGGGCGGTACGAGTTCCCGCGCCAGAAGGTGAAATTACGGACCCGCGGCGTGGTCTGCAGTTTTGTGATCCAGATGTCGAAGAAGCGTGGCTCGCGCAGGCAGCCGAGATAGCCGGCGGCATGCAGCACGGCGGCGAGCGCCAGCGCCCAGAACGAGCGGGTGATCAGGAAAGCCTCGACCGTCACGATCAGGTTGAACACGGCGAACGGATAGGTGACGCCGCCGATCATCTGGGGCCGCGTCAGGGCGGCGAACACGGGGTCGGAGGCGAGGCTGGACATGGCGCTAATGCAGCCCGCCGGCCAGCGACCGGATGCCGGCCACGATCGAGACCGCGCCGAAGATGATGAAGCAGCCGATCACCACCGTCAGGCCGCGTCGCCAGTCCAACCGTCCGGTCAGCATCAGGAAGCCCACCCCCGCCACGGCGATCACGGCCGCGGTGGTCGCGAGGTTGCCCAGCAGGGTGCCTTGCACCCAGTCCAGGGCCGCGATCAGGGGCGAGGAGCCGGCCGGGTCGCCGGTCTGCGCATAGGCCTGGCCTGCGGTGGCAAGCATGACGCCGAAAGCGGCGGGAAGAAGGAGAGTTCGTCGGGTCATCGGTTACTCCGCGCCCGTCCGGGGCAGGCTGACGATCGCCATCCGGCCGAGGATCGAACGCACATAGGCCTGGGTCTCGGCGTAGGGCGGAACGCCACCGTAGCGCTGCACAGCGTCGGGGCCTGCGTTGTAGGCGGCGAGCGCCTTGGGCAGATCACCCTCGAAGCGCTGCAGCATCTGTGAGAGGTAGGTGACCCCGCCCTCGACATTGCTTTTCAGGTCGCTGGCGTCGACGCCGAGCGTCCGGGCGGTCCCCGGCATAAGTTGCATCACGCCGACCGCGCCCTTCGGCGACAGCGCCGCCTGATTGTAGCGCGACTCCTGCCAGGCCACGGCCTGCACCAGGGGCATCGAGACAGCATGGCGGGCCGAGGCGTCCTGGATCGCGCGCGTGACGTCCTCTGGAGCCGCGCGCGCCGGCGCGGCGGCCGATTGGCGGACGAGGGAGCGAACCCCATCACTCGAATAGACCTGGGGTCCGGAATAGGTGGTGACGGCGCCATCGTCGCCGATCGCCAGCACCTGGGCGGCGGCCGGAGAGGCGATGGCGACCAGCGCCGCGATGGCGGCGGCGACGCGAAGCAAGGGACTAGCAGCGAGTTTCATCGTCCATCCATGCCCCCCAATGGGCGACCCCTAACCCATCCTAGCTCGCCTGAGAGGCGAGCGCATTGTCACGCCCCTCACGGTTGCAGCCCGGTTGTCGAGGCCGCAAGACGACCCGCGTTGGGCTGTCAGAGGCTAGGGTCAAGACGCTAACGGATAGTCACCTTTACCTTAATCATGTTGCCCAATCTCATAGACCATTGCGGAGATTCCGGACACCGGCCGTGACGCCCCGGCCGTGTGCGAGTAGAGGAATCCCATGGTCAGATGGTCGGCGCGGCAGGCGCAGATAGCGATGGCGGCGGTGGTCCTGCTCGCCCTGGCGGCCCTCGGCGTCGGTGCGGCGGTGGGCGCCCTGGAGCCCGGCGATCCCTACGCGGAGCCCGGCCGCATGGTTCACCTGCCCGACCAGCGCGCGCTGAATTTCCGCTGCTCCGGTCATGGTTCCCCGACGGTGCTGCTGGAAGCGGGCTTCGGCGCCGGCTCCAACGCCTGGGGCGCCGTCGTGCCGCGGATCGCCGGGGTCACCCAGGTCTGCGCCTACGACCGGGCGGGCTATGGCTTCAGCGATCCGGGGCCCATGCCGCGCGACGGCGCGGCCATCGCCCGCGACCTCGACGCCGGACTGAAGGCCGCGCACATCGCCGGGCCCTATGTGGTGGTCGGTCATT
Organism: Phenylobacterium sp.; assembly: GCA_035656795.1. GTDB lineage: Bacteria > Pseudomonadota > Alphaproteobacteria > Caulobacterales > Caulobacteraceae > Phenylobacterium. The sequence goes on from DASRRU010000358.1 coordinate 8,513, forward strand.
CCGCAGGCGGCCTCTATGCGCGGCTGTTCGCGGCGCGCCGGATCAAGGACGTGGTGGGACTGGTGTTCGTCGACAGCTCCGTGGAGCACCAGACGCAGCGCATCCAGGCGCTGTTCGGGCCAGGGGCGGGAAGCCTCGAGGGTCCCGAGCGGCGTCCCCTGCGGTGCTTGAAGCTCGCCAGCGCGCCGCATGTCTCGCTAGACGATCCCGACTTCGAGGACTGCGCGCGCCCCAAGGACAATGAGCATGCAAAACAGATCGCGCTGCGGCCGGAGACCTGGCGCACCCAGGTCTCCGAACTCGACAACCTCTTCACGACAACTTCCGACGAGGTCGACCGTGTCGGAGGCCTGTTGCAGGACATCCCAGCAATCGTGCTGACCGCCGCGAGTGCGGACGGCCCGGCAGGCGCCGCCGCCGATCCCGCGACCTCGACCTGGCAAGGCTTTCACCGCCAGTTGGCGGCCAGCTTCCGCAAGGGTGACCAACGGCTGGTGAAGTCGTCGCACCTGATGATGATCGATCGACCCGAGGTGGTCGCCGGCGCGGCCCTGGAATTGGTGCAGGCCGCGCGCAAGCCCTGAACGGGTCACGGCGAGGCGCCCACCCATCCATGTCCGAAAACCGCGAGACTTAGGCCGGGCGAGCGCCCATCTTTGGTTCATGGACCTGGATTTCGAAGCCTGCCGCCGCGCCTTCCTGACCCGCGATCCGCGGTTTGACGGGCGCATTTTCGGCGCGGTGCGCACGACGGGCGTCTACTGCCGCCCGATCTGCCCGGCGCGGACGCCAAAGCCGCAGAACATGAGCTTCTATCCAACCGCGGCGGCCTGCCAGGAGGCCGGCTACCGGCCCTGCCTGCGCTGCCGCCCGGAATCCTCGCCGGACCTGGGCGCCTGGCGAGGGACGTCGAATACCGTCAGCCGCGCGCTCGCCCTGATCGAGGCCGGGGCGCTGGACAACGGCGACGTGGATGCGCTCGCGGCCCGACTTGGCGTCGGGGAGCGGCAACTGCGCAGGCTGTTCAGGCAGCACCTGGGCGCCTCGCCTGTGGCGGTGGCCCAGACGCGCCGCGTGCTGCTGGCCAAGCAACTGATCCAGGAAACCCTGCTGCCGATGGGCGAGGTGGCGCTGGCGTCGGGCTTCGGCAGCGTGCGGCGGTTCAACGAGACCTTCCAGCAGTTGTTCGCGCGTCCCCCCGGCGAGTTGCGCCGATCCCGCGCCGCGGAGGCCAGCGCCTCGGCCGGCGGCATAACCGTGAAGTTGCCCTACCGCCCCCCCTACGACTGGGAGGCCATGATCGGCTTTCTGGCGGCCCGCGCCATCCCCGGTGTCGAGTCCGTCACCCCGCGCCGCTATGCCCGCACCCTGGCCATAGATGGCGTGCTCGGCATAGTGAGCGTCTCACCCGGGGCCGGCGACTTCCTGGTGGCCGAGATCCGCTTCCCGAAGGTGCGGGCCCTGCCGGCGGTGATCGCCCGCATCCGGCGCGTCTTCGACCTGACCGCAGATCCCGGCCTGATCGGGGCGCACCTCAGCCAGGACCCGGCTTTGGCGCCGCTGGTGGCCACGCGGCCGGGCCTGCGGGCGCCCGGCGCCTGGGACGGCTTCGAGCTGGCGGTGCGCGCGATCCTGGGCCAGCAGATCACCGTCACCGCCGCCCGGGGTCTCGCCGCCAAGCTGGTGGAGGCCTATGGCGAGCGGATCGACGAGCCCTTCGCCGCCTCACTGGGCCTGACGCGGTCCTTCCCGACGCCGCAACGGCTGGTCGGGCAGGACATCGCCGCGCTCGGCATGCCCAAGGCCCGCGGCGCTGCGCTGGAGGCGCTGGCCCGCACCGTGGCGGCGGATCCCACGATCTTCACCCCGCGCGCCGACCTGGAGAGCGCCATCGCCGCCCTGAAGGCCCTGCCGGGCGTCGGTGAATGGACCGCGCAATACATTGCGCTCCGCGAGTTGCGCGAGCCGGACGCCTTTCCACAGGCTGACATCGGCCTGATGCGCGGCATGGCGGACGAGACAGGCGCACGGCCGACGCCAGCCGAGCTCCTGGCCCGCGCCGAGGCGTGGCGGCCCTGGCGCGCCTATGCCGCCCAGCACCTTTGGGCCGCCGACGCCGCCCAGCCGCCCAAGACTGCCGAGAGCAAGAGGACCAAGACTGATGCCGACCGCCAACGCGCCGCCTGAGACCCTGACCCTCGACCGGCTGGCGACGCCGATCGGCACGGCCCTGCTGGTCGCCGACGAGTCCGGGTCGCTCCGCGCCTTCAACTGGACGGACTATGAGCCCGCGATGCGCAAATGGCTCGGGCGCCACTATCCGAAGGCCAAGCTCGCCGAGGGCAGGGCGCCCGCGCCGATCCGCGGGCCCTTCGAGGCCTATTTCCGGGGCGAGCCGAACGCCCTGGAAGCCGTGCCCTGGACCGCCTCAGGCACCCCGTTCCAGCTGAAGGTCTGGGAAACCCTCTGCACCATTCCAGCCGGCGAAACCCTGAGCTACGCGGGTCTGGCGGAACGCATCGGCCGCCCCACCGCTGTCCGCGCCGTAGGCCTCGCCAACGGCGCCAACCCGGTGGCTGTGGTCGTCCCCTGCCACCGCGTGATCGGCGCCAATGGGGCGCTCACAGGCTACGGCGGAGGACTACCGCGGAAGCGATGGCTGCTGGAGTTGGAGGGGGCTGAGTTCGTCGCGGCCTGACCGGTCAGGTGGCGCTGGGGGAGCTTTTTACTCGCCCGATTATCCGCCGGGCGATTGCTCCGGCGGAGGGACGGATCGATAGATAGAGCACCTCAAGGCGGTCGAGGGCCCATTGCAAAATCCCACGCCGGGCGGGTGAGCGGGCGGGCGCGGACCCGGTCACGATGTCGAGCTGGCCGCGGAGAAACGCCATGTCGAAGAGCATGGTCCCTCGATGGCCGAAACGCGGCCCGCGGAATGGAATGAAGCGTGCGCTCACGCCGGAGATATGGTTGCAAAGCGCCTGCGTCGGCGCGGGCTCGCCGCCGTATCGTGGATCACCCAGTTCAACGAGGTGGGCCCCCTCACCCATGAAGAGGCTGTTGTGCAGCCCGGACCCCGAGATGCCAGCCACCCAAGCTGCGTGTGCGTAGTGGCCGACCTGGTCATCGAAGCTCATGGTCTCGGGATAGAGGATCTTGAACCCGCGCCGACGGAACTCAGCCTCCATATCGACTTCGTTGGCGATGACGCGCTCGAAGTTTCCACGGCTGAAGCGTCGGCGGGAAAGGTAGAGTTTGGGGGACGGCGTGACCGGCGCCGGACACCCTTCGGCGATATGTCGATAGACCCACGCCGCGCGAGGATCCGCGGAATGGTTGAGACGAAACAGTCGTTCAGGTGTGACCATTTCGTCGAAGGCCATCGGTTCAGCGCCAATAAAAACGACCTTGTCCGGATCGACGCCGAAACGCCTCAGGCAGAATTCCACGTAGGCCGGGATCTCGGTCCCGAAAACGAAAGGGTGGAAGAGAAAATAATCGAAACTCGACGCCGGCTGCTCCTCGAAGATCCAGAAGGTCGAGAGCGTCTCGGTGATGAAGTGGCCGTAGTGTCCGCCCATATAATGACCGAGGTAGAGTCCACGACCGTTGAGCTTGCCGCCCTGCGGGCGGGCTGTGAGTCTTTCGGGGTTATCGGACTTAACATAGTCGCCCATAAACCCGCCGAAGCGCTCGGACAGGTGGACCTTTGTCAGGTCCGACCGGTAGATACATCCGGAGAGCTTGCCCGGGAGGCCCTGCAACCAATGCGCCGTCGCAACGCCACCATGGACAGTCTCAGCAGATTTTTGGAATTCGAGGCCCGGCATTTTCCGATGGTGGGATCTATGTTGTCCGATGCGGAGATTAGGTGGTCAGCCCGGTTCAAACGCGCCGCTGATCGGGATTCCTCGCCTGTCCTTACACGCCCGGTAACCGCATGGACGCTCTAGCGCTTCCCGTCCTCGGCGTCCTGATCGTCGTCTTCCTGATCTACATCTGGGTCGGCTGGCTGAGCGACAAGAGCAAACGTGCGCTAACGATCAGCGACGAGGACGACGATGACACCGTCGAGCCTCATGGCCCCTACTGACGGCGGGCAGCCCGACCGGGCGCCGCGGCGGCTTCGGTGCGCCTAGGTGCCGGCGGACGTGGCTCGCTTCTCGTCGATGGTCGCCGTGAGCAGTATCTCCTCGCGGGCGCTCTGCAGCTGAAGATAGGGTGTCACGCTATCAAGCATGAGGGCGTAGGCGGCAGGCTTCACACCAGCCAGCGCCCCCTCTTTTTCCAGCTTATCGAGCACTCGCGCCGAAACGCTCGAGCCGGTTGATGAATGTGCCCCGCGGCCTGCTCTCGTCGATGTCGTTTCGTCCGCGCCGGCGGCTGCGGAGAGGCCCTGGGCAGCCTGGTCGAGCTGGCGCACCAGCTTTTGCGGAAGCCGGCGCCGGAAGTCCTCGATCACATCGTCCAGCGCGCGCGACACGTCGGCGAGCTCCACGCGAAGCCGCCCGGCATCCAGCGCGAGCATGCCGCCGACGTGGCAGAGCAGGCTCGTGAGATAGGGCGAACCCCGAGCGGCGGAAACGATGAGGTCGATTGCCGCCGGATCGAACTTGACGCCGCTCATCTTGGCGCCGTTTTCGATCAGGGCCACGACCTCGGCATCGTCCATGGCTGGAACCCGCAGCGCCGCGACGCTGCGCCGGATCGACGGAATATGCTCCATCAGGTCGATCAGGTCGGTGGCCACGCCGCCGATGACCAGTTGCAGGCGGGCGGACACGTCGGAAAGCGTCTTGATGAGCTCGGCGACGTCGCGCCGAAACTCAGGCGATTCCGCCCGGTCGAATTCGTCGAGCACCACCAGGACGCGTGTCCCGACCAGCTTGGCCGCGGCATCGCCGAACAGCCTGGGCGTTAGTTTCGACTGGCCAATCAAGTCCAGCAACGACGTGCCAACGTTCGAACTAATGGGCGAGACGGCGCTGTGGTAGAGCAGCGGAATCTCGCTGGCGACCGCACGGAATGTTTCGGTGAAGTCCGAGGTCGCGCCGCACGAGAAGTAGACGACGATGTACTTGGCTTCCATCGCCGCGCGCGAAAGCATGCGCAGGAGTGACGTCTTGCCGGCGCCGCGTTCGCCATAGATCACCACGTGCGAGCGCTGGTCCTCGACCGCGCGGATCAGCGTCTCCAGAATCTCACGCCGCCCCGCAAACATGCGCGGATCGATCACCGGCTGGGCCGGAGTGAAGCTGCTGCGCAAACGAACCCGCTCACGGGCGCGAGGATCCGCGCGCTCGCGATCGACGTGGTCCGCTGCGGTGGTGTGGAAGCGCGGAAGGCCGAGGGACGGCTTGTCTATCCGTCGCTCAGCGACCGCGACCGGCGCGACTTGCCGGGGCGCCGCCATATCCACCCGGCGTCCCTTCGAGGCCTTCCGTTGCGGCCAAAGCGACCTGATCCGAGTCGTGATGGACACTGACTACCTTTCTCGGTGAACGGCGGCATTTAGCACATCAAATATAACTTGCTTACTAACCCATCGCCGACGGACGGGTCGACGCTATCACGGAAAACCCTCGGCCTCTTGATCCGCGGACCGCCTCGGCGAAATGCTCGCCGTTCAGCGTTGATATACCGCCAAGTTCCTCTCGACGCCGCCAATCGGCGCAGCGTCCGACGCCGTCTCCCTATCTGGCGAATGCCTGAGCCTGTAAACAAGGGCCGAGATCATTCCAAGCATCATGAAGTATACTGAGTGATTGTCGGACTGGCCGTGCACCCACTTAATGATTAGAAACGCGGTCAGCGAAACGGCGAGCGGCGCCAGAAGTTGCGCCTCAGGTCTGCGGCCGTATCTGGCTGAGATACAGTAGCGGACAGCGACGACGATCGCGATGATGAACATGCCATACCAGAAAATGACTCCCAGAACTCCGTAATCGAGGGCCAGCGATATGAAGTAATTGTCGATGGTGATGAAATCTCCCTTCGCAAAGCCCATCGCATTGCCGGACTGTCCACTGCCGAAGCCCCAGGGGTGCGTCCACATCTTAGCCATCGCCATGCCCAGCTGCGTTTGCCTCGCGGCGGTGCTACCGGCCTGGGCCCCGCCGCCCAACACCATCTGGTTCAGGCGGGTGCTCGAAAAGATCGCCGCGAGCCCGGCAAGAAAAACCGCAGGATAGGCGTAGACTGTTGCGGCGGCAAAGAGATCACGTGGGTGGGTCCGCCACCGCACAATGCTCCAGAGCAGGCCATAGAGCAGGACCGAAGAGAAGACGCCGACGACGCCGAGCCGAGCGTCGGTCATTCGCACTGCGATGAAGGTGAGCGGAACCATTGTAAAACAAGCGAGGCGCACAATTACATTCCTCTTCGAAAAAGCAAAATGGAGGAGGAACGGGGTCAGCAGGGATATGTATTCCGCAAGGGCTAGGGGGGTAGAAAAGGTCGCCTTGGCCCTGTAAAAGTTCGTGCCAGGTCTGAAGCTAGGTGTCAGTGTATTTTGGACGGATGGATCCGGAACTCTCAAGATAGCCGGAATATGAGCGGCCCACACAACATGTTGGCGACGCCACTCGATAGCGGTCAGCACGACCATGAAAAACGAAAGGGTGCAAAGCAGGCCCAGGTACCGCTCGATCTGACCTTCCTTTCGGAATGCAACGGCACTGATCACGAAGATGGTGGTCCAATAAATCTGTTCATCGAAGGCAAGTTGAGCTGCTGCAAACGGCTTTGGCGAAATAAAAGTTGTGAACATTTGAATAAAAACAAATCCGCAAAGGAATATCCACAGCGGCGTGATCGCAGAGACGCTCTTCGACACTTCTATTCGGAATAGTTTTGACATCGATAGACTGATCAGCAGCAGCAGAGCCATGGGCAGTCCCAAGATGCGCTGAAAGGTGATCCAGGGCATGCCCGGGAGTGTGATGGCCAGATATCTCGGCCAAAGTACGAGGATGACGAAGTAGGCGGAGAACAGGTACTCGATCGGCAAGGTCGGCGCTGTACGTTGGTCCGGAAGGGCCCAGATGATCAAAGCGGTTAGTAGGACGATCGGGATGGCGAAAGGCACCAGCAGAAAGGGCGCCGTAAGGCCGAAGAAAAAGCCATAGAGCAGGCAACCTAGGACCAGCAACGGGATCCCAACCATGCGCAGCAGTGTCCACGTCAGGGTATGCGCCCGCCGGTACGGCAGGAGGACAATCCTGTGGCGGCGGCGCTGTGCTGCGAGCCCTACGACGGGAGTGAACTCCTTGGTCCATCCCACGACTGTTTCCGCATGGCGGGCAAGTGCGGCCTTGGCCGTTGCGAAGCGGCGTTCTGCGAAGGTTCGGAACTGCATCGACATTTACGAAGGGGCCATGAGCGAATTTCTAAGCGCTGCTCAGGAGCCAGCCGCGCAACAGATGGTGAGGAGTCAAGCCTTCCAGAGGGTTAAGCGGCGGCCGGCCTCGCGTCCAGTGGGGAGCCCTGGCCGCCGGAAGGAGGCAAGGACTTGGAAAGGGACTGTGATATAACGGGTGGCGCCATAGGGGGGCGCTCCGGTCCCGGCAGGGCGATTCCAACTACCGAAACATCGAAATTCGGGCAAAGATCAACAATAGATGGCCGTGATTTGTCCGCGAAACCAATATAACGCCTGCTACAAAATCACAGCCCAGGCTGAGGGGGAAAATCTCACATGAAGGTGCAGTTCGCAGTCGCCATGGCGGCGGTCGCTTGTGTGAGCCTTGCGGCTTGCGGCAACGGCGGGCAACCTAAGGGCCAGGTCGTCGCCAAGGTCGGCAAGGAAGAGGTGACGGCGCTCGATCTGCAGTCAGCTCTAGCCGGCTTCAAGGCACCGAACGCCCAGGTCCGCAAGGCGGCCGAACAGCAGGCGCTGGCTCAAATTGTGCAGCGCAAGCTGCTCGCCCAGGCGGCCCGGAAGCAGAAGCTCGATAAGACGCCGGAGTTCGCTCGTCAGCAGCAGCAACTGACCGAAACCCTGCTTATCCGCGACTGGCAAGAGCGACTGGTCAAGTCAGTGCCGCCGCCGAACCCGGATGAGGTAAACCAATTCATCGCGCAACACCCGGACCTGTATGGCGCGCGCAAAGTGTTCGCTGTTGATGTCGTGCGCTTCGTGGCGCCCAATGACCCGACGTTTGCCAAGACGCTGCAGCCGATGCACACGCTCGACGAGGTGCGCACTTTGCTAACCGAGCGCAAGATTCCCTTCGCGAACAACGCGACCCAGATCGACGCCTTGGCGGTGGACCCGAGGTTCGTCGATCAACTTCTCAAGCTGAAACCTGACGATGTCTTCATCGTCCCCCAAGGCAACAATACGGTGATCGCGGGCCATATATCCGGAATCAAAGTAGCCCCCGTTCCCAACGACGTGGCCACGCGGCACGCCACCGAATATCTGCGGCGCTTGCGCGTGCAGGAAGCGGTCAACCGACAGTTCGGCTCCGTGGTCCAGCAGGGCTTGAAAGAGGTCAAGTACGCCAAGGGCTATGAGGCGCCGAAGCCTGCAGCGGTAGCCACGGCCAAGCCGGGTGCGGCGCCGGCAGGGGCTCCGCCGGCAGCGGCCCCGCCTGTGGCAAAGACCCCCGGCTAGTGGGCGGCGGATAAGCAATGTTTCAGGAGGTGCCCCTCACAGAGATTGCGCGCGGCGGCCTCGCCGGGGGCTCGACGCGTGCGATCCATGCTGTCAAGGCCCGTGTGCCGTCCCGGTGGGGCGCCGGTCCGGCCGCGTTCGGCATCGCCTTGGCGTGTTTCGGTGTGGCCAGGGCTCAGGTTACCGCGCCGGGCATGCCGTCCGGCGGCGACCGCTTCACTCTCGATGCAAACGGGGGCGTGGCCTACGACAGCAACGTAACCGGGGGCGATGCGGCGATTGCGGCGCTCCGGGGCCTGAAACCCGAAGACGTTACCTACACGCTCGGAACGACGGTCGCCTTTCAGCTTCCGTCTAGCCGCCAGACGCTTTTCGTGAACGGGGGCGCAGATCTCCAACGCCATGAGAGCAATTCTATTCTGAATGCCGATAACTATCGGATATCAGCCGGATTGGCTGAACGCCTCGGCTTGTGCCAGGGTGTCGGCGTCGTGGGATATTCACGCAACCAGTCGCTGATCCAGGACCTAGCCGTGGCGGCGGCGAAGAATAACCAGTCCGATGATACAGCCAGCGTCTCCGTCACCTGCGGAAGGCGGGCCATCTTCGTCGAGGTGGACGGCAACTATTCCAACATCACCAACGACGCCAGGCAATCGGGGTTTATCGACTCGACGACCGAGGGCGGATCCGCATCGATCGGCTACCGAAGCCAAACACTCGGGGATGTCAGCCTAGGTGGCCAGTACTCGTCCATCCAATATGGATCGGATCCGCTCCTGGCGACGATGATGATGCCGAACGTGCAGCAGTACGGTGTCGACCTGAAATACTCGAGGAAGATCGGCCTGCGCCTGAGCGGGACCGCGGGCGTGTCGTACAACCGCATCGAAGGCGGCATGACCCGGACCCAGTCAGATGGGCTCGGCGCCAACGCATCGCTTGCTTATCGCGTCACGTCTCGGACCCAATTTACGCTGGACTACAGTCTCGGGAACAGCGCCTCGCCGCTCACGAATACAAGCTATGTTCGCACTGAGATGTTGCAGCTCACGGGAACCTACAACCTCACAAGGAGGGTTTCCTTCCAGGCAGGAGCCTCTCGGTCGAGTCAAGATTACCGGAACACTGGCGATATCGCCTTTCTGCAGCTTACGCGAAGCACCACCGATCAGATTAACGCCTCCGTTAACGTGAAGGTTGGGCGGAAGGCGTCTGTCAGTCTGAACGCTACGCATACGAATCGCGTGGCGGATATTTCTGAGTTTAACTACCATGACGACCGCATCGCGGTCGCCCTGAGCAGCAGGTTCTGATCGCAATGTTTAAGACGTTCAACCAAGCTGTCCTAGGCCTCGGGATCGCCCTATTCGCGGCGGTCGTGGCCCACGCCCAGGTCGTGGAGCCGCCTTCCCCGGGCGGCTCGCCGCAAGTGTCTCAGCCCAGCGCGGCGCCGGCCGCCCCGGTCGACAGTTCCTACGTGCTCGGCGTGGGGGATGCGGTCGAGATCGGACTGGTTGGCCGTGGAGACTTTACATCCCGCGTGCGTGTCAGCACCGATGGAACCATTCTGCTTCCGTTGATCGGCCATATCCATGCCTCGGATCGCACGGTGATCGACTTAGCCGACGACGTGCGTCAGGCGTTGATCAAGGGCGGCTTCTACTCCGACCCTGTCGTCCGGGCCGACGTCGTCGGCATCTCGAGCCGCTATGTCACCGTACTGGGAAATGTCGGCACGCCCGGCCTGCTGCCGCTTGATCGAAACTATCGGCTTTCCGAGATCCTGGCCAAGGTCGGCGGCCGGGGCGGTAGCGGGGCGCCCTACGTGCTGCTGACCCGGGCCGGTGCGCCCAAGGCCGAACGCTTTTCGATCGACAAGCTCGCCGCCGGGTCCGAGGACGAAGACCCGATTGTTCATGCTGGGGACAAGATTTTCAT
>DASRRU010000359.1:0-5532 GCA_035656795.1 Phenylobacterium sp.
GTTGAACGACAGGAGTTCGCGGGCCGGCTCGGGGTCGAGGACGGTCTGCATCAGGCCGGCCTTGAGGAAGGCGCGCGGCTCCGAGGCGAAGGCCAGGCCGCCGTCGTGTTCCATGATGTAGAGCGGCTTGATACCGAAGGGGTCGCGGGCCAGCCAGGTGCGGCCATCGCCGCCGATGAAGCACAGCGCGTACATGCCGCGCAGGCGCTGGAACGCCGCCTCGCCTTCGCGGGCGTAGAGGTGCAGCAGGGGTTCGAAATCGGAGCCGGTGGAGAGAATGTCCGTAAGCTGATGATCTCTCGCCAGCTCGATGTAGTTGTAGATCTCGCCGTTGCCGATCACCGTCGAGCCGGCGGCGTGCAGCGGCTGCCAGCCGCCTTCCAGGTCGATGATCGACAGCCGCGCGTGCGACACGGCGGCGCCGGCCATCGTCTCCACGCGGATGCCGTTGGGGCCGCGATGGGTCAGGGCCGCGATCATCTCGGCGGCGCGGGCGTCCGCCCCGCCCACCTGGCCCGCGATGCCGCACATTCAGACCGCTCCGTAGTCGGAAAAGAGGGTCTTCCACTGGGCGACGACCGCCGCTTCCGAGAACTCGGCGGCGACCCGACCAAGGCCGCGTTCGGCCAGCTTTGCCGCGCGGCCGCGGTCGGACAGGAGCTGGCGCACGCCGTCGGCCAGGGCCGCCGCGTCGTCGATGGGGACCAGCAGGCCGTCGCGTCCGTCCTCGATCAGCGCCTTGGGGCCCTGGCTTTCGGCGGCGATCACCGGCAGGCCGTGCGCCCAGGCCTGGATCACCACATTGCCGAGCGGCTCGTAGCGCGAGGGGAAGACGCAGACGTCCGCGGCCCGATAGAGCGCCGACGGATCGGTGCGCCAGCCCAGGAACCGCACCCGGTCCTCGACGCCCAGCGCCTGGGCCATGGCTTTCAGCTTGGCCTCCAGCGGCCCGACACCGGCGATCCAGAGGTAGGCGTCCGGTAGGGCGGCCAGGGCCTGAAGGCTGACATCGTGGGCCTTGGATTCATGCAGCCGGCCCATGCCGAGCAGCAGGGGCGCGTGCGCCGGAGTGTCCAGGGTGGCGCGGTCCAGGGCCTTCCCGCCCGCGGGCGCCGCGGCGAAGTTGGGGATGTAGCGCACGCGGCCCGCCGGCCACCCCTGGGTCACGATCCACTCGGCGATGTCCTCGGTGTTGGCCACCAGCTCCTCGAAGCCCGCGTAGTATTTGAGGCTGTAGTAGCCGCCCAGCCGCCCGATCCGCGCCCAGGGACCGCGCGGCGTGTGGCGCGCGGCGCGGTTCATCCAGGCGAGCAGCACTTGCGCGTCCTGCAGGCGGGCATAGCCGGCTGCGGCGGGCTTGGTCAGGATGTCGATCGGGCCGCCGAAGTTCAGAACCTTTACCGGCACCCCGGCCGCTTTCAGCGCGGCCTCGCGGCCGGCGTGCTTGCGAATGGCCGCGGCCTCGCCCACGCCGGCGCCCTTCAACGCGGTCACAAGGTCCACGAAGTAGGTTTCGGCCCCGCCGTCGCCGGACGTTCCCAGAAGGTGCAGCACGCTCATGTGTGGGGGGAACCTAGCGGGTCAGGGCGGTGGGTAGAAGGGGAGCATGCAGCGGGCAGGCCATCTTTGGCGGACGCCCCGTCGCCGCTGATCCCGGATCGCACCGGGTCAGGTGATCGCCGGCGAAGCTTGTCGACCCATAGCGGTCTTCATCCGGACACGCCCGCGCCACGGAGCCTGCCTATGTGCAGCCCCCACCAGGGAGACGGATGATGAGTTTCATAATCTCCATACGAGCGGTGCAGGACGGATGGAGCGTGCAAGGCGACACGCTTGAGAACGGAATGATGTTCCTGAGCGGAGCCGAAGCCGAGATCGCGGCCCGGTCCCTCGCCCAACGCTATTCCGCTGCAGGCCAGCTCACCGAGATCGAGGTGTTTCTCCGTGATGGCAGCCTCGCCGGGCGCTACGTCGCCGTGCCGGATCTGGAAGAACTGGTGCTCACCTAGAGGGGCTGGTGACGCCCCCGCGTCCGCCTCTCCCAAGGCGCTTGAAGCGCAAGGGTCGAAACCCTATAACCCGCGCCTTGTTCGCGCCGGGCAGCCCTGGCCGAGTGCGGCTGGGTAGCTCAGATGGTTAGAGCGGTGGATTCATAACCCACAGGTCGGCGGTTCGATCCCGCCCCCAGCCACCACACCTCCCGACCCGAAGTTCTCAGGTTGTTCGGTTTGGCCCATGAAGCGGCGAGCGTTCCGTGGAGAACGATTTCGATTGGACCGCCGCGCTCATGTGTCGGTGGGGTGATGACGATCTTTGTCGACGAGACCTCGCACCGCGTCGATCAGGTCCCGTTGCGCCCGAGTCTCACCGGCTCTCTTTGGACGATCTCATCAACCTAGCGATCTCAATTCGATCAAGACCTTGCCATTGGGCTGTAAAATCCCGCCCTCTCAAAAGACCGTCAGACTTTAGCCAGGGCGCAGCCCGTTGCGTTTGTCGCGTGGCGCGCTACAAAACACTTGCAAAACGTAGCGCGATGCGCTACGTAGGGGTTGTTGGGTAGCTAGCGTGTCGGCGTGACGATCCAAAGCTGGAAAAGTCCACAGGCGCAGGCGGTTTTCGAAGGTCGCAACCCGGGCAAGGGTTTCCCAGCTGACTTGATCAATGCGACCCGTCGACGTCTTCAACGCGTTGATGCTGCTGTGAGAGTGGAAGACCTGCAGGCGCCACCCGGCCACCGACTTCACCAGCTCGACGGCGACCGCGCTGGCGAATGGTCGGTCAGCGTCAATGACCAGTTCCGTATTACTTTCAAATGGGGACCGGCGGGCCCCGAGGGAATTTGGTTCGGCGACTACCATTGAAGCTAAACGAAAGCGGAAACTGCCAAATAGGAAGGACCGACATGGCGACCCACGACTACACCACTTTCGCGGAACCGCTCGCCCACCCCGGCGAACATCTTCGCGAAGATTTCCTGCCCGAATATCATTTGACCGCAGGCGCACTCGCCAAGGCCATGGGGCTGAAGGACCGCACCCGTATTGAGCGTCTAATCCGGGAGAAGCAGCCCGTCACGCCAGACACGGCGCTTCGGCTCGGTCGTGTGTTCGGGACCTCACCGGAGTTCTGGATGAACCTCCAAGCCCAGCATGACCTTTCAATCTCCGCTATCGCAATCCGCGATGAACTCTCCGCTATCGCACTGGTTGCGGCGGCCTAGATAGCGGCGGAGATCGACCTGCCTCAGCGAGCGCGGAGCCACACTCGGAAAAGCGGGTTGGATCTCGCTACGACGATCAAGAGCCCTGCGCGTTGGTTTTTCTGCCCTGACTTTGCCCGCTTCTTCAGAGATGATCTAGGGTTGTCAATTGATCTGAACTCAACCAGGAATGTAATATGTCTCTTGTGTGAGAGACCCCAGACCGGCAAGTTGACGCGATGGACACGCCGCCATTTTCACTAAAGCCCTCACCATGGGTGCTGCTTGCCGTGGCAGGCGTCATGCTCGTGCTCATGGGGATCGCCTATCTGCATCATGCAACCCCTGGCTCCTTGCTCGGTCTAGTCGGGGGTCTGGCGGGGCTCTTCGGTGTCTTGCTCGTGAGTATCCGGCGGAAACCCGGACCAAGGTAGCTCGACTTGAGCGGGTTACGCGCGATCAACCGTTGACTGGCGGACCAGCCGGACTTGAAGTCATTGAGGAATTGCCCCGTTCGGCTTACGGCTAAGGGACTGCTTTTGCTAAAGAGAATTCAGCTTGGGAGCTGGCCGTCAGGGCTTCAGCCGTAGTCGGATCACGGTTTGAACATTGGGCTCGGTGGTCGTGTAGCGCGCCCCAGCCACCACGCCCCTCGGGCGCGACGACTTCACAAGAGATCAGGTCCGCGCCACCCCCTCAGCGCGGGTCGTAGACCTTCGGCGCGGCGCCCAGGGCGACCGGGCCCAGGGTGGTGCGTCCGGCCTGGAAGTCGAGGGTGGCCTGGGCGGTGTCGCCGGCCTGGCGCGCCTGGACCACGGCGGAGGCCGACTGCGCCGGCCCCTGCTCGATGACGCCTTCCGAACTCAGGGCGCCCAGTGCGCGGGGCGCCTGGCGAAGGGTTGCGTCGAGGGAACCCGACAATCGGCCGTCGCCGCCGACGCCCAGGGTCCCGGACCGGACGCCCAGCACCGCATCGCCGGCGGTGATTCCGGCCTCGCGAACGGTCATCCGGCCGCCCGCGTCAGCCCAGTGGCGCACGGCGTCCGGCCAGTCGCGCCCCTGGAAGGCGCTCATCTTCGAGAGCGTCGAGTTCCAGACCATCGAGATCGGCCTGCCGCCGGCCACCCGGGCGAACAGGCCGGTGAGCTGCGCCTTGCCGCCATCCAGGCGCGCGAAGACGCCGCCCTCGTCGTTGGGACCGGCGCGCAGGTGGAATTCGATCCGGTCGGCCGAGCTGAGGGCGAAGGGCTGGGCGCCGGGCTGCGGCGTGAAGCTCAGCTTGACCCCTTCGAAGGAGAAGCTCGGCGGGCGCGAGGTCAGGTGGGTCAGGCTGGCGTGAAGGAGATCGCCCTTCACCGCCACAGCCCCGCCCACAGGCCGCACGAAGGTGAGCCCCGCCGGGGTCGCAAGCATCCAGTGGGTGAGCGCGTGCATATAGGCCTCGCCCTCCAGGCGCGGCGCCTCCAGGCCCCAGCCGGACGGCTCGCGGGCGCTGACCTCGGTGAGGGTGATGTCCATTCGGAACGGATAGCCGCCGATCTGGCGATCCTTCCAGGTGATGCGGTATCCGGCCTGGTCGAGGGCCGCCACGGCGCCGTCCATCCGTTTCGTCGCCTCGCGGCGGGCCCAGACCCAGGCCCCGCTCCAGCCGACGATGAGAACCGCGAGGGCGACGAACGGCAGCCACAGGCCGAGGCGACGGAATTTGCGGGCAGGCGAGGGATCGGGCAGAGACATGGCCTCTCTATAGCCGCGGTGTGGGATGTCCGACGAGCTTTGGGTCTTCGGTTACGGTTCTTTGATGTGGCGGCCTGGGTTCCAGTTCGCGGAGCGCCGGCCGGCGACCCTGCCGGGACGCCGACGGGCCTTCTGCATCTACTCGGTGCATCACCGCGGTACCTACGAGCGGCCAGGGCTGGTGCTGGGCCTGGCGCCGGGCGGGTCGGTGCGCGGCGCGGCCTACCGGATCGCGCCGGCCGAGTGGGCTGACGTCCACGCCTACCTGATGGAGCGGGAGCAGCCGACCGAGACCTATGTCGAGGCGCGCCGCCGCGTGCGCCTGGCCGATGGCCGCCGCGTCGAGGCCCTGGTGTTTCTCTCCGACACGCATCACCCGCAGTGGGCCGGCGCGCTCAGCCTGGAACAGCAGTCCGCCCTGATCGCCGGCGCCACGGGGCTCTCGGGGCGCAACGTCGACTACCTGCGCGACCTGGTGGCCCACCTGGAGCAGGAAGGCATCCGGGACCGATCGATGGAGGCGCTGCTGTGGTTGGTGGAGGGGCTTTCCCTCGCCTAATGGGGAGGGGGCGAGCGTAGCGAGACGGGTGGGG
>DASRRU010000360.1:0-2015 GCA_035656795.1 Phenylobacterium sp.
TGGCTGGTTCTCGCTTCGCGCCTTGATTGGCTTCCTGGAAGTCGGTCGGGAACCCTCCGGGCCGACATTTTTGTCCTTCCCCTTTTTGGGGAGGGATTGGCGCGCTTGACGCCGCCCCCGCGCGCGCCGCACAAGGCCTGCCGACTTCGCTGCACCGCATCCCAAGAGAGGACCTCCCCATGGCGGACATCCGCTTCGACGGCAAAGTGGCCATCGTCACCGGCTCGGGCGGAGGTCTCGGCCGCCAGCATGCGCTGGAACTCGCCCGCCGCGGCGCGCGCGTGGTGGTCAACGACCTGGGCGGCTCGGTCGACGGCTCCGGCGGCGGCTCGGAGGCGGCCCATGCCGTCGTCGAGGAGATCAAGGCGTTCGGCGGCGAGGCCATCGCCAACGGCTCGTCGGTCACCGACGACGCCGGCGTGGCCCTGATGGTCAAGCACGCCATGGACGCCTGGGGCCGCATCGACGTGCTGGTCGCCAACGCCGGCGTGCTGCGCGACAAGACCTTCTCCAAGATGGAGATCGCCGACTTCGAGTTCGTGCTCGGCGTCCACCTGATGGGCACGGTGAAACCCGCCAAGGCGGTCTGGGAGATCATGCGCGAGCAGAACTACGGTCGGATCGTCTGCACCACCTCGTCCTCCGGCCTCTATGGCAACTTCGGCCAGTCGAACTATGGCGCGGCGAAGCTCGGCATCATCGGCTTCATGAACACGCTGAAGCTCGAGGGCCAGAAGAACAACATCCACGTCAACGCGATCGCCCCGGTGGCCGCGACCCGGATGACCGAGAACCTGATGCCGCCGGAAATCCTCGCGCACCTGAAGCCGGAGTACGTGACCCCGGGCGTGGTGTTCCTGTGCTCGGAGGAGGCCCCCACCGGCTGCATCCTGACCGCCGGCGCCGGCGCCTTTGCGCTGTCGCACATCGTCGAGACCGAAGGCGTCTACCTGGGCGAGAAGGCCCTTTCGGTGGAAGAGGTCCGCGACAGCTGGTCCAAGATCGTCGATCCGGCGGGCCAGCAGCCCTACAACGCCGGCGGCGAGCAGACCGCCAAGGTCTTCCGCAAGATGCAGGGCGGCTGAGACCTCGCGCGCGCCCGGAACCGGGCGCGCTCCGCGATCCACATTACGCCGAATCCACTTGCGCCGCCGCAGGTGGGCGCGCGTAAGCTTGCCTCCTGATCGCGCCCGCCAGAGGCGCGGCATGGTGAGGAGTTGAGCGTTGTCACAGGCCAAAGGCGCCCAGCCGGCGCCGCTGTCACTCGTTTCGATCCTGACCTTCGCCTGCGCCTACATGCCGTTCGCCGCGCTCCAGGTGTCGGTCGCTGTGCAGCTCCCGCCGTTCTTCGCCAGCCAGCTGGGCCTGGGCCTGGCGGCCGGCGCGGCCTTCGGGGTCGTCCGGCTGATCGACATTCCGGTGGATCCGGCGCTCGGCCTGTTGATCGACAAGACCCGCACCCCGATGGGCCGTTACCGCCCCTGGCTGATCGGCAGCGCCCCCATCCTGATGCTCGCGCTCTACATGCTCTACCAGGCGTCGTCGGGGGTCAGCGAAGCCTACCTCGTCGTGTGGCTGCTGGTCGTCTATCTCGGCATGTCGATGATGCTGGTGGCCGGCAATGCGTGGGCCTCGAGGCTCGCCACCAGCTACGGCCAGCGGTCGCGCATCTTCGGGGCCATGCTGGCGATGGGCGTCCTCGCCACGGTGGTCGCCCTGCTGATCCCTGTCGTCTACGAAAAGGCCCATCAGAGCGAACTTGACGGTATGCGAGCGGTGGGCTGGTTCCTCCTGGCCCTGTCGCCGGTGGCGGTGCTGATCGCCGTAAGCCGGACCGCGGAACGCCCCACCACCTCGGGATCGGAGCGCCGCTTCCGCCTGGCGGACTACGCCGCTCTGCTCGCCCGCGGGAACGTGCTGCGCATCGTGGCCGCTGACTTCTGCGTCACCATGGGCCCTGGCTGGATGGCCGCCCTCTACTTCTTCTACTATCGGCAATCGCGCGCGCTCAGCCT
>DASRRU010000361.1:0-2349 GCA_035656795.1 Phenylobacterium sp.
GGCGACGCCCTGCAGACCGCGGCCTTCGAGATCCTGGCCCACCCGGACACCCACCCCGATGGGGGGATCCGCGCCGAACTGGTGACGCGGCTCGCCCAGGCCTCCGGCGCCAAGGGCATGGCCGGCGGCCAGATGATCGACATCCTGGGGGTGCGCGACGACCTGGGCGGTGTGGCGCGGATGCAACGGCTGAAGACCGGGGCGCTGATCGCCTGCGCCTTCGAGCTGCCGCTGGCGCTGGCGCGGGCCAAGGATTCCGAGCGTTACGCGATGATGGCCTTCGCCCACGATCTGGGCCTGGCCTATCAGATCGTCGACGACCTGCTGGACGCACAGGGCGATCCCGCCGCGCTCGGCAAGGCCGTCGGGAAAGACGCTGGGAAGGGCAAGGCCAACTTCGTCACCCTGTTGGGCGTCGGAGCGGCGCGCGAGCGGCTGAACCTGCTGACGGATCAGACCAAGGCGCACCTCGAGCCCTTTGGCGTCGCGGCCGAATTCCTGCGAGCCAGCGTCGATTTCGTGTTAGAGCGCCAGAACTAGTTTTCGACTGCGGTTCGCTTCGCTCATGCCCACAACGCCCTTGCTCGACACCGTCAAGTCACCCGCCGACACGCGCGGGTTGTCGATCGCCGAGCTCAGACAACTGGCAGACGAACTGCGCACGGAGACCATCGACGCGGTCTCCCAGACTGGCGGGCACCTTGGCGCTGGCCTGGGCGTGGTCGAGCTGACCGTCGCCCTGCACCACGTCTACGACACGCCAAACGACATCCTCATCTGGGACGTCGGCCACCAGGCCTATCCCCACAAGATTCTCACCGGCCGCCGCGACCGAATCCGCACGCTTCGCCAGGGGGCTGGTCTGTCGGGCTTCACCAAGCGGGCGGAGAGCCCCTACGACCCGTTCGGCGCGGCGCACGCGGCGACCTCGATTTCCGCGGCGCTCGGCTTCGCCGCCGCCCGCGACCAGAAGGGCGCCGACAACCGGGTCGTGGCGGTGATCGGCGACGGCTCGATGAGCGCGGGCATGGCCTATGAGGCGATGAACAACGCCTGCGAGACCACCCGGCAGCTGACCGTCATCCTCAACGACAACGACATGTCGATCGCCCCGCCGGTGGGTGGGATGAGCGCCTACATGGCCCGCCTGGTCTCGGGCGGCGGCTACCAGTCTCTGCGCAAAGTCGGCAAGTCGGTGGCGAAGGCCTTCCCCAAGTCGCTGCAGGAGGCCGCCCGCAAGGCCGAGGAATACGCCCGCGGCATGGTCACCGGAGGGACCTTCTTCGAGGAGCTGGGCTTCTACTATGTCGGGCCGATCGACGGCCACGACATGGACGCCCTGGTCCACGTCCTGCACAACGCGCGCGCCATCACCGACAAGCCCGTGCTGGTCCACGTCGTGACCCAGAAGGGCAAGGGCTATGCCCCGGCCGAAAACGCCGCCGACAAGCACCATGCGGTGGTGAAGTTCGACGTGATCACCGGCCAGCAGGCCAAGGCCCAGGCCGCCGCGCCCAGCTACACCAAGGTGTTCGCCCAGGAGCTGATCAAGCGCGCCGAACGCGACCCGAAGATCGTCGCCATCACTGCGGCCATGCCCTCGGGCACCGGCCTCGATCTCTTCCAGCAGCGCTTCCCGGAGCGGACGTTCGACGTCGGCATCGCCGAGCAGCACGCAGTCACCTTCGCCGCGGGCCTGGCCGCCGACGGGATGAAGCCGTTCGCGGCGATCTATTCGACCTTCCTCCAGCGTGGCTACGACCAGGTGGTGCACGATGTGGCGATCCAGCGCCTGCCGGTGCGCTTCGCCATGGACCGCGCAGGCCTGGTGGGGGCCGATGGCCCCACGCATGCGGGCTCCTTCGACATCGGATTCATGGGCGCGCTGCCCGGCATGGTGCTGATGGGCCCGGCCGACGAGGCCGAACTCGCCCGGGCGGTGGCCACGGCGGTGGAGATCGATGACCGCCCCTCGGCGTTCCGCTATCCGCGCGGCGAGGGGACGGGCGTGGAGATCCCAGCGCTGGCCGAGCCCTACGAGATCGGCAAGGGCCGTATCCTGCGCGAGGGGACGGCGGTGGCCATCCTGTCGTTCGGCACGCGGCTCGCAGAAGCGTTGAAGGCCGCCGACATGCTGGCGGCGCGCGGCCTGTCCGCCACGGTCGCCGACGCCCGCTTCGCCAAGCCCCTGGACGTGGACCTGGTCTTGCGCCTGGCCCGCGAACATGAGGCCCTGCTCACCGTGGAAGAGGGCGCGGTCGGCGGCTTCGGCTCCTTCGTGTTGCAGGCGCTGGCCGACCATGGGGCGCTGGACCGCGGTCTGAAGATCAGGAGCCTGGTGCTGCCCGA
>DASRRU010000362.1:0-11759 GCA_035656795.1 Phenylobacterium sp.
CCGCCGCCAAGTCGGTGGGCGGCGTTGGCGTCGCCCTTCACGCCATAGCCGAAGTCGACGCCGCCCACCGACTTGGCGGCGGCCTCCACCTGGTAGCGATGCAGCAGGTAGATCGGCACGAACTTGCGGCGCAGCGCCTCCAGCGCCTCGCCGGGCTTCAGGGCCTTTTCGCCGAACTGGTCGATGGCGACGCGGCGCACCGCCATCATCCGGTCGAGCTCGGCGATGGTGTCGGCCCCGTCGTCCCAGATGGCGCCCGCCGGATGGCCGGATTCCACCGGCCGGGAGTCGTCGTCCTGCACGAAGCGCAGGTGCTCGGAGGCCGCCTTGGCCTTGGCCGCCAGGACCTTCTGACCCGCCGCGCCGGGGGGCACATCGGAATACATCAGGTCGACGATGAATTTGTCCCAGTCGCCGATGTCCTTTCCGTAGGCGTCGGACAGGTCGATCTTGCCATTGGTCAGCTTCACCCGCGGCGGCGGGTAGTCCATCACCGAGGCGCGGCCTTGCGTCGAGGCGCCGAAGTTGTGGGCGAACCCCAGGGTGTGGCCGACCTCGTGGGCCGCCAGCTCGCGCAGGCGGGTGATCGAGACCTGGACCGGATCGTTCGGCCCGCCCTTGCCATCCCGGTCAGCGCCGACCAGGCCCTCGAAGATCAGCATGTCCTGGCGTACGCGCAGCGCGCCCAGCAGGACCGAGCCCTTGATGATCTCTCCCGTGCGCGGGTCGCTGATCGAGGCGCCGTAGGACCAGCCGCGGGTGGCGCGGTCCACCCAGTTGATGACGTTGTAGCGCACGTCCAGCGGATCGGCGCCCTCGGGCATGATCTCAACGCGGTAGGCGTCCTTGAAGCCCGCCGCCTCGAAGGCCTTGGCCCACCAGGCCGCGCCCTGCTGCAGGGCGGTGCGGACCGGCTCCGGCGCGGCGCGGTCGACGTAGTAGACGATCGGCTTCTTGACCGGCGAGAGGGCCTTCGACGGATCGGTCTTCTCCAGCCGGAAGCGGTGGGCGAGGCGCACCGCGATGTCCTTGTCCAGCGGGGCGGCGTAATCGTAGACGATCGAGTCGAAGCCGCCCGAGCGCGGGTCGAAATAGCGCGGGACGTAGCCGGGCTCCGGCAGCTTGATCAGGCTGTGGCGGACGGTGAGCGTGATCAGCTTGGCGTCGGGCGCGATGTTGCGCACCTCCGGCCCCGGCGTGTCGGAGGTAAAGGTCTGACGGGCCTCGAATTCCAGGTTTTCGGGGAACACCTTGACCGCCGCCGGATCGGCGACCGACAGGTCGGGCACGATCTTGTAGCCGCGCTCGCCGTTGCGCTGCAGGTCGCCGGCGATGTCCTCCACATCTCGGGTCAGGAAGGTCGAGAGATCGACCAGCACGCGACCGTCGGCGGTCAGGCCCTCGACCTTGCCGGCCCAGACGGTGGAGACCGCGAAGGCGTCGTGGGCGGCGGCCTGCTCGTCGGCCGAGGCGCCGGCGGCGGCGAAGCGCGGGTTCTCATATTCGGCGATCACCTTGCCGCCAAAGCGGCGGAAGACGAGGATCTGGCTGCGGCCGAGCCGGGCGCGGTCCAGCCCCACGGGCGCGGAGCCGAGGCCGGTCTTCAGCGAGGTCACATAGAGGAACCGGCCACTGACCCCGGCGGCGTCCGCCTTGGGCAGCGCGACCAGGATGCGGCCCTTGTCCTTGTCGACGTAGACCGGCAGCAGGCCGTCCTGGCGGGCCAGGCCCGCGACGGGCCCGGCCTCGGCCGCCTTTGCCGGCGCCGCCTCGGCGAAAACGCTCGTCGGCTCAACGGCCAACAGGAAAGCGGCCATCGCGGCCGCACCGAACAAAGCCGATTTCACTTAGGTCATCCCCCGAACTGCTCGGGTCCGACAGTAGGACGGCTCGCCCGCCCCGGCCAAGCCATGCGGCCGCAAATCCTCGCAAGGCGCCGTTAGGTCAGTCGCCTTGACGCAAACGTAAGCATAGTTTTACGGTGTCAATCACAACAAGAAGTCTACCGGAGGAACCAGCCAGATGCCGACAGATCTTCGCCGGCCAAACCGCACCTTCACGATCCGCCAGCTGTGCCTTGAGTTCAAATGCACGCCGCGCGCCCTGCGCTTCTATGAGGACAAGGGCCTTCTGACGCCGGCCCGTGACGGCATGAACCGGGTCTATTCCTACAAGGACCGCGCGCGAGTCCAACTGATCCTTCAGGGCAAGCGCGTGGGCCTCGCCCTGGCCGAGATCGGCGAGATCCTCGACCTCTACGAAGTGGACGATGGCGGCGCCCAGCAGGCGGCCAAGAGCCTCCGCAAGTTCCGCGAGCGAATCATCGCCCTCGAGCAGCAGAGGATCGACGTGGACGAGCAGATCCGCACCTTGAAGCTGGGCTGCGAAGCGATGGAAAAACGCCTGGCCGAAACCCGTCCCGACCTGCTGCCGCGCGCCGCCGACTACGATCAGGTGTTGCGTCGCAGGCTCGACGGCGTGGATCATAGCGAAGCAAAATAGTCGCGCATTCGACGCGGCTCCCTCCAGCTTAGATTCGCGCGTTCCGGGCGATGAAGTCGTTCCCACTTCGCCTGGACGCGCGGGAGATAGACCGCGATGCCCTATCAGCCGCCCGTCCGCGACTACGCCTTCATCCTGCGCGACCTCCTGGAGCTGGAGCGCTACGCCAACCTGCCGGCCTTCGCCGACGCCTCGATGGACACCGTCGACCAGATCCTGGAGGAGGCCGCGAAGTTCACCTCCGAGGTTCTGGCGCCGCTGAACAGCGTCGGCGACAAGGAGGGCTGCCACTGGGCGTCCGACAATTCGGTCACCACGCCCAAGGGCTTCAAGGAGGCCTACCGCCAGCTGGTGGACGGCGGCTGGCCCGGCCTGGGCTCCGACCCGGCCTACGGCGGCCAGGGACTGCCCCACGTCGTGAACCTGGCCTTCTCCGAGATGAGCTCGGCGGCGAACATGGCGTTTTCCATGTATCCGGGCCTGACCCACGGGGCCTATTCGGCGATCCACGCTGCGGGGACCCAGGCGCAGAAGGACCTCTACCTGCCGAAGCTGGCCTCGTTCCAGTGGGGCGGGACCATGAACCTGACCGAGCCGCAGTGCGGCACGGACTTAGGGTTGCTGCGCACCAAGGCCGTCCCGCAAGGCGACGGGACCTACAAAATCTCGGGCCAGAAGATCTGGATTTCCTCGGGCGAGCACGACCTCACCGAAAACATCGTCCACCTGGTGCTGGCCCGCATCGAGGGCGCGCCGGCCGGCACCCGCGGCATCAGCCTGTTCATCGTGCCCAAGTTCATCCCCGACAAGGACGGCAAGCCGGGTGAGCGCAACGCCGTGAAGTGCCTGGGCCTGGAAGAGAAGATGGGCATCCACGGCAACGCCACCTGCGTGATCAGCCACGAGGAGGCCACCGGCTGGCTGATCGGCGAGGAGAACCGGGGCCTCTCGATCATGTTCATCATGATGAACGAGGCCCGACTGGGCGTCGGCATGCAGGGCATCGCCCAGGCCGAGGCCGCCTACCAGGCCGCCGCCGCCTTCGCCAAGGACCGGCTGCAGGGCCGTTCCCTGACGGGGCCAAAGAACGCCGACGGCCCCGCCGATCCGATCATCGTCCACCCGGACGTGCGCCGCATGCTGATGGACGCCAAGGCGATCATCGAGGGCGGCCGGGCCTTCCTGTTCTGGACCGCCCTGCACGGCGATCTCGCCGAAGCGAGCCCTGACGAAGCCGTTCGCCGGAAGGGCCATGACTACATGGCGCTGATGACCCCGGTGCTGAAGGGCTTCCTGACCGATCGGGGCTTCGCGGTCTGTTCCGACGCCATGCAGGTGCACGGCGGGTCGGGCTTCACCGAACACTTCCCGGTCAGCCAGTACCTGCGCGACTGCCGCATCGCGCTGATCTACGAGGGGACCAACGGCATCCAGGCGCTCGACCTGGTGGGCCGCAAGCTGGCCGCCGACGGCGGGCGCGGCGTGATGGGCTTCTTCGCCGAGCTCGACGCCTTCGTGGCCGCCCAGGAAGGCGAGGCCGGGTTGAAGCCGTTCACCGAGGGCCTGGCCAAGGCCAAGGCGGAGCTGCAGGAGGCCACCATGTGGCTGATGCAGAACGGCCTCGCCAACCCCGACAACGCCGGCGCGGCCTCCACCGACTACCTGCACCTGTTCGGCCTGACGGCGCTCGCCTACATGTGGTCGATGATGGCCGTCACCGCCCAGGCCAAGATCGCCGCCGGGTCGCACGACCCGCTCTATGCCGAGAAGCTGGCGGTCGGCCGCTACTATATCGCCCGCGTGCTGCCGGAGACCTCCGGGCGCCTGGCCAAGCTGAAAACCGGCGCGGAGACCCTGATGGCGCTGCCGGCGGAATCTTTCTAACGGGCCGCTTTCTGAGGAGGATCCGATGGCGACCTACCGCGCCACCGCCGACTGGAGCCTGCAGGACGGCGAGGACTTCGCGACGGGCCGCTACAGCCGCGGTCATTCGGTGACGTTCGACAGTGGCTTCGAAGCGCCCGGCACGGCCTCGCCGCACGTGGTCGGAAACAAGTGGTCCGTGCCCGGAGCCGTCGATCCGGAGCAGATGCTGGTGGGCGCGATCGTGACCTGCCACATGCTGAGCTTCCTCCACATCGCCCGCGAGGCCGGCTTCCTGGTCGCCCGCTACCGCGACGAGGCGGTGGGCGTGATGGAGACGCGCGAGGACGGCGAGATGTGGGTCAGCAACGTCACGCTGCACCCAGAAATTAGCTACGCCGGCCGCCCGCCCACGCCTGCCGAGCGCCTCGAGATGCACAACAAGGCCCACCACGTCTGCTTCATCGCCAACTCAGTGAAGACCGAGATCGTGGTGGAGGAGCGGGACGGGGCGGCGGCAAACTAAGGTGTCATCCCGGTTTGGCTGCTTCGCGCCGCCGCTTGCGGTCGAGACGCGCGAAGACCGGGACCCATACACACCGACGGCCCAGGCAGAGCCCGACAGGTTCGCGCCTATGGGTCCCGGACAAGCCGTCTTCGCGGCTTTCCGGGATGACAGCAAAGAAGTTGCGCGAGCGTGGCGACCAGCCCCGCCGCATCCTTCAGCTCGCACTCCCAGATCGTCTCGACCCCCCAGCCCAGCGCGGCGAGCGCCTCGCGGCTGTTCGCGTCCCGCGCCCGGTTGCGGTCGACCTTGCCGACCCAGTAGTCGCGGTTCTGCTTCGGCACCCTCGCGCCGCGGGCGCAGTCGTGGCCGTGCCAGAAGCAGCCGTGGACGAAGAGCGCCAGCTTGCGGCCGGGCATGACGATGTCGGGTTTCCCCGGCAGGTCGGCGCGGTGGAGGCGATAGCGGGCGCCGAGTTTCGTCAGCGCCTTCCTCACCGCCAGTTCCGGCGAGGTGTCCTTGCCCTTCACCCGGCGCATCACCGCCGAGCGCTTTTCGGATGAATAGACGTCGGTCACAAATAACGCCTGGGTCCCCGCTTTCGCGGGGATGAGCGGTGGGAACTACAGCCCTTCGAAGAGCGCCGTCGAGACGTAGCGTTCCGCGAAGGAGGGGATGATGGCGACGATCAGCTTGCCCTTCATCTCGTCGCGGCCGGCGACGTCGAAGGCCGCGGTCAGGGCCGCGCCGGAGGAGATGCCCACGGGGATGCCTTCTTCCGCCGCCACGCGCCGGGCCATGGCGAAGCTGTCGTCGTTGGAGACCTGCACCACCTCGTCGATCACGCCGCGGTCCAGGATCGAGGGGACGAAGCCCGCGCCGATGCCCTGGATCTTGTGCGGGCCGGGCTGGCCGCCCGACAGCACCGGTGAAGCTTCCGGTTCGACGGCGATCATCTTCAACGAGGGCTTGCGGGCCTTCAGCACCTGACCGACGCCGGTGATGGTGCCCCCTGTGCCCACGCCAGAGATGACCGCGTCAACAGCGCCCTTGGTGTCGTTCCAGATCTCTTCCGCGGTCGAGACCCGATGGATCAGCGGATTGGCGACGTTGTCGAACTGCTGGGGCATCACCGAGCCGGGGGTCGCCTCGACGATCTCGCGGGCCCGGGCGACGGCGCCGGCCATGCCGCGCTCGGCGGGGGTGAGCTCCAGCTTGGCGCCCAGGATCAGCAGCATCTTGCGCCGCTCCATGGACATGCTCTCGGGCATCACCAGGGTCAGCCGGTAACCCTTGGCGGCGGCCACGAAGGCCAGCGCGATGCCGGTGTTGCCGCTGGTCGGCTCGACGATCACGCCGCCCGGCTTCAGGAGGCCCTGGGCCTCGAGATATTCGATCATCGCCACGCCGATCCGGTCCTTGACCGATCCGATCGGATTGAAGAACTCCAGCTTGGCGAGCACCTCGCCCTTCGGCTTAAGCGCCGCGGTCAGGCGCGGCAGGCGCACCAGCGGCGTGTCGCCCACCGTGTCGAGGATCGAGTCGAAGATCTTGCCCCGCCCGGCGCGCTGATAGCGCGCGGCGTCGTAGACCTTGTCAGGGGTGGAATCCATGCCTTGGACCTTTCGGGGGAGCGCCCTTCTCGACCTGCGAACCTAAGGGTTCCCATAGGGATTGGAAGGGGTCGAAAGCGCCTGGAACCCTATTCGGCCGCCATGGCGGAGGCGCCGGCCAGCAGGGGTTCGAGCAGTGCGCTCGCCAACCAGCGCACCACAGGCACGGCCACGCCATCACCAGCCACGTGCAGAGCCGAGGTGGCCGCACGCGGCAGGCCGTAGCTGTCGGGCAGACCCATGAGCCGCGCCGCCTCGCGGGACGTCAGTAGGCGCGTGCGGACGGCCCCGTCCTCGACCACGGCGATGGCCTGACGTGAGGAGCCGCCGCGCGGGGTGCGCAGGCATCCGGCGAGGCCGTCGAAGCGCACCTCGGCGCGTTGCACCCGCTGGCCCGCCTCGACGCGGGTTCGCCGGAAGATCGCGCCCACCGCGCGGTCACCCCGCGCCCGCACCGCCTCGAGGCGCGCCCGGTGGAGCGGGGCCATCAGCTCCAGCCACCGCGCGGTGCGCGCCGGGCTGTGCCATTCGACGGCGGCATCGTCCTCCAGCAAGACGGCGAGGTCGGTGTTGCGGGCCGGCGGCGCGGCCAGCCGCCACCAGATCCAGCGGCGAGCCAGGTCGTCCGGCAGGCCGGCGGCAGCGGCCTTCACCGCGCGGCTGTGGAAGGGGCTGGCCCCGGTCAGGGCCGCGGGCGGCGGATCGCGAGTGGCGATGACGAAGACCCGTGGCCGCGACTGGGGCAGGAAGGCCTGAGCGTCGATCTCCAGGGCGCCGAAGCTGTAGCTCTGGTCGGCGAGCGCGCGGCCCAGGGCGGTGAAATCCGCCCCGCCGTGCGAGGTGAGCAGCCCGCTGACGTTCTCGATGACGATGGCCCGGGGCGCGCGTCCCTGCGCCGCCAGGCCTTCGATCAGCCGCCAGAAACCGAAGAAGGCGAGGAGCGACCGCCGGCCAGCCCGGCGCGGCCGCCCGCCAGACTGAAGTCCTGGCAGGGGCTCGACGCCCAGGCGATGTCCGCGCGGCCCGGCAGGTCGTCCGCCGTCAGCGCCCAGACGTCGCCCTCGTGGAAATGTCCGCCCGCGTCGGGGAAGTTCGCCCGATAGGTCGCGGCCTTCACCGGATCGAAGTCGTTGGCGAAGGCGCAGGTCCAGGACGCGCCAAGGCCAAGGCGCGCCATGCCGCCGCCGGCGAAGAACTCAAGGAAGGTCAGAGGCTGGCCGCTCACACCGACGTCCCATACGCTGATTTGCCCTTCGATAGAGAGACGTTCATGCGCCAGCCCTGGATCGCGCCGCTTCTGCTGATGGCCTCTGCGCCTGCGACGCCGACAAGGACAAGGAGAGCGGGGCGCCGCCCCGGCCGCCGGATGTCGCGTTCAACTTCAGCCAGCCGATCGACGCCCACGGCGACGATCCCGCCTGGAGCCTGCAGGTGCGCGGAACCCAGCTGGACCGCGCCCCTGCCCAACGGCCAGTCGATGCAGGTCAGTCTCTACGCCAGCCAATGTGTCGGCGATTCGGGTGGCCGCGCCCTGCCCATGGCCGCCGAAGTCATTCCGCCCGGCGCCAGTCCGCTCGGCGGCTGCGCGGGACCGGCGAAGAAGTAGGTCACTCGGCGCTATCTCTACCCCCCAGAGTTGTCATTCCGGTTTCGCCGAGCGAAGACCGGGACCGATGGACCCCGCGGGTGCGGAAAGGACCGAAGCTGTGGCGCCGTGCGCCACCTGCCACGCTCGCGTCCATGGGTCCCGGACAAGCGTTGCGCGCTTTCCGGGATGACATGGATGGGAGTGGCGGCGCCATCCCTCGTGATGGCGCTTGACCGACCCCGGCCGGCAGGCGGCAAAATGCCAGGGGCGGCTCGAAGACCGCCAAGGGTCAAGGAAGCGCGCGATGGAAAAGGCCTACGACCTGGTGATCCGCGGCGGCAGCGTCGTCGACGGGACGGGGGCCAAGCCCTTTGAGGCCGACGTCGCGGTCAAGGACGGCGTCATCGCCGCCATTGGAAGCGGAATTGGGGGCCGGATCGCCGGCGGCGGCGCCGAGGAGATCGACGCTCGCGGCCAGGTGGTGACGCCGGGCTTCGTCGATATCCACACCCACTATGACGGCCAGGCCACCTGGGACCAGCGCATGCAGCCCTCGTCCTGGCACGGGGTCACCACGGTGGTGATGGGCAACTGTGGCGTGGGCTTCGCCCCCTGCCGCCCGGACGACCACGACCGGCTGGTGCGGCTGATGGAAGGCGTCGAGGACATTCCGTTCCCGGTGCTGACCCAGGGCCTCCCGTGGAACTGGGAGAGCTACCCGGAATACCTCGACAGCCTGGCCAGGCGCAGCTTCGACGTCGACATCGGCAGCCAGCTGCCTCACGCGGCCCTGAGGGTCTTCGTCATGGGCCAGCGCGGCGTCGACCGTGAACCGGCGACGGAGGCCGACATCCACGCCATGGCGGCGATCGCCCGCCGGGCGATGGAGGCCGGCGCCATCGGCTTCGGCACCTCGCGGACGCTGAACCACCGCTCCTCCGACGGCTCGCCGATCGCAACGCTGACCGCCGGCGAGGACGAGCTGACCGGCATCGCCCTGGGCATGGCGGCGGCCAACAACGGCGCGGGGCGCGGCGTCCTGCAGGTGGTCAGCGATTTCAGCGATGCGGAGGCGGAGTTCGACATGCTCCAGCGGATCGTGGCGGCTTCCGGGCGGCCGCTCTCCTTCTCGCTGCTGCAGAGCCCACGCGACCCTGAACAGTGGCGCTACATGCTGGAGCGGATGAGCACGGCGAAAGCCGCCGGCCTGCAAATTCGGGCCCAGGTGGCGACGCGGCCGGTGGGCGTGCTGTTCGGCCTGGAACTGACCGCCAACCCCTTCAGCACCTATCCGACCTATCGCGAGATCGCCGGCCTGTCCTTTGCCGAGCGCGTCGCGCGGCTGCGCGATCCGGACTTCCGCGCCCGCCTGCTGGCCGACGAACCGGATAGCGGGCGCGCGCCCGGCCTGTCGCCGGCCCGGGCCTGGGAGCGCATCTATCCCATGGGGCCGGGCAGTCCCGACTATGAGCCGACGAGTGAAACCTCGATCGCCGCGATCGCCGCGGCCCGGGGCGCCGATCCGCGCGTCGTCGCGCTCGACCACATGCTGGACGGCGGGGAAGGAAACGGGCGCGGGATGCTCTATCTGCCGCTCTTGAACTACGCCCAGAACACGCTCGATCCGGCCTACCAGATGCTGCAGCACGACTGCGTCGTGCCCGGCCTTTCCGACGGCGGGGCGCACGTGGGGATGATCTGCGACGGCAGCTTCCCGACCACCAACCTGGTGCACTGGACGCGGGATCGCACCCGCGGGCCGAAGCTGCTGTTGGAGATGATGGTCAAGGCCCAGTGCCGCGACACCGCCGAGACGGTGGGGCTTTTCGACCGGGGACTGGTCCAGCCGGGCTACCGCGCCGACCTCAACGTCATCGACTACCCGCGACTGAAGCTGAAGGCGCCCTCCGTCGCCTATGACCTGCCGACCGGCGGGCGCAGGCTGATCCAGCGGGCCGAGGGCTATACGGCGACCATTGTCGCCGGCCAAGTCACCTACCGCGACGGAGACCCCACCGACGCCCTGCCCGGCCGGCTCCTGCGCGGAGCGCAAGCCGCGCCGGCGGCCATGGCGGCGGAATAGGAGGCGCGACCATGAACGACATCTCCCAATTCCGCCCTGAGGTCCTGGAGACGGCCTGCGAGTGGGGCGCAGCGGACGTCACAGATCCTTCGCTATGGACCGAACAGTTGTCGCCCGCCGAGGTGGACGAGCTGGAGGCGGCCGTCCAGCATGCCTTTGCGATCTCCGACGACTTCCTGGCGATCGGCAAGGACCAGTTCTCACTGCCGGCCCTGGGGCCGCGGCTGAAGGCGATCGAGCGCGAGCTGATCGACGGGCGCGGCTTCGTGCGCCTGCGGGGCCTGCCGCGCGACCGGTGGTCAAACGACGAGATGAGCATGGCCTACTGGGGGATCGGCGCGCACCTGGGCAAGCCGTGGCCGCAGAACGCCAGGGGCCACCTGCTGGGCGACGTCACCGACCACGGCAAGGCGGTGGGCGACCCCACCTCGCGCGGCAATGAAATCGGC
Organism: Phenylobacterium sp.; assembly: GCA_035656795.1. GTDB lineage: Bacteria > Pseudomonadota > Alphaproteobacteria > Caulobacterales > Caulobacteraceae > Phenylobacterium. The sequence goes on from DASRRU010000362.1 coordinate 10,604, forward strand.
CTGGTGGGCCTCGACTTCCACTGCGACGGCTCGGACCTGGTGGGGCTGATGTGCCTGCAGACCGGCATCTCCGGCGGCCTGTCGGCGGTCTGCAATTCGGTCGCGCTGCATAACCGCCTGGTCCGCGAGCGTCCGGACCTGGCGGCCGAGCTCTACATGCCCCAGCCGTTCGACTATCGCGGCGAGCAGGCGCCCGGAAAGCCAGGCTGGTACCTGATGCCAGTGTTCAGCCGCCAGGGCGGCCGGCTCTTCGTGCGCCTGATCCGGCCCTACATCGTGGCCTCTCAGCGCCACCCCGACGCCCCGCGCCTGACCGAAGCGGCCATCGAGGCCCTGGCCTGGATGCAGGACCAGGCCGAGGGCGGCGCCTACTCCGTGCTCATGGACTTCCAGCCAGGCGACATGCAGTTCATCAACAACTACCACGTTCTGCACGGCCGCAGCGCCTACGAGGACGACCGTGCGGCGGGCAAGATCCGGCACCTCAAGCGCCTGTGGCTGGAGACCGAGGTGCTGACCGACCGGCCCAAACAGTTCGTCAACCGCATGGGTACGCACTGGGCGAAGAAACTGACCATCAGCCGGATGGACGCCCAATAGCCCCGCGCATCCCGGCGGACGCCGGGATCCATGGGACGCCCCCGGCGGTACGCTGCGGCGATTCAGCCCGGACCCCGGCTTTCGCCGGGGGGAGCATATTTTGATATGTCGCCGACCGTGAGTCGGCCCCATAACCTCCCCATGCCGTCCGCCGTCGCCGAGCGCGATCCCGACCCGTTGCACGAGGCCCGCGAGATCCTGCGTCGCACCTTCGGCCACGCGGATTTCCGCGGGCTGCAGGGCGATGTGATCGCCCAGGTGCTGGCCGGCGGCAGCGCCATGGCGGTTCTACCCACCGGCGGCGGCAAGAGCGTCTGCTACCAGATCCCCAGCATGATCCGGCCCGGGCTGGGGCTGGTGGTCTCGCCGCTGATCGCGCTGATGACCGACCAGGTGGCGGGGCTGCAGCAGGCCGGCGTCGCGGCGGCCAGGCTCGATTCCAATATCGACCCGGAGGAAAAGGCCGACACCTGGCGGCGGATCGAGGCCGGCGAACTTGACATCCTCTACATCTCCCCCGAAGGCCTGATGCAGCCCTGGATGCTGGAGCGGCTGG
>DASRRU010000363.1:0-7505 GCA_035656795.1 Phenylobacterium sp.
CTGGAGGAAGCCCCGGTGGAGGACGACCTGCGCGGAAAGCCCTTCCGAATGCCGGTGCAGTGGGTCAACCGGCCGAACCTTGACTTCCGCGGCTTCTCCGGCCTGATCGCCTCAGGCGTCGTGCGGCCCGGCGACAAGATCAAGGCCCTGCCCTCCGGACGGGAGAGCACCGTGGCGCGCGTCGTCACCTTCACCGGCGACCTGCCCGAGGCCGTCGCCGGCCAATCGGTCACCCTGACCCTGGCCGATGAGATAGATGTCTCCCGCGGCGACGTCCTGGCTGCGGCGGCCAGCCCGCCCGAGGTGGCGGACCAGTTCGAGGCGACCGTGGTGTGGTTCGACGAAGAGCCCATGCTCCCGGGCCGTCCCTACCTGCTCAAGCTCGGAACCCGCACGGTCTCGGCCCAGATCGCCGAGCCCAAGTACAAGGTCAACGTCAACACCCTGGAGCAGCTGGCCGCACGCAGGCTGGAGCTGAACGAGATCGGGGTCTGCAATCTGGCGCTCGACGCCGCGATAGCCTTCGATCCCTATGCCGAGAACCGAGATCTGGGCGGCTTCATCCTGATCGACCGGATCTCCAACCGCACGGTGGGCGCAGGCCTGCTGCACTTTGCACTCCGCCGCAGCCAGAACATCCACTGGCAGGCGATGGACGTGGACAAGGCCGCGCGCGCCGCGGCCATGGGCCAGACGGCGCGGGTCGTCTGGCTGACGGGACTCTCGGGCGCCGGCAAGTCGACCATAGCGAACCTGGTGGAGAAGCGCCTCGCCGCCGAGGGCCGCCGCACCTACCTGCTGGACGGCGACAATGTCCGCCACGGCCTCAACAAGGACCTGGGCTTCACCGAGGAGGACCGCGTCGAGAACATCCGCCGCGTGGCCGAGGTCGCCAAGCTGATGGTCGACGCCGGCCTGATCGTGCTGGTCAGCTTCATCTCGCCGTTCCGCGCGGAGCGGCGGATGGCGCGCGAACTGATGGCCGAGGGCGAGTTCGTCGAGGTGTTCGTCGACACCCCCATCGCCGAGGCGGAGAAGCGCGACGTCAAGGGGCTCTACGCCAAGGCGCGCGCCGGCCAGCTGAAGAACTTCACCGGCGTCGACAGCCCCTACGAGGCGCCGGAGCATGCGGAAATCCGCATCGACACCACGCGCCTCACCGCCGCGGAAGCCGCCGAGCAGATCTTCGCCTGGCTGGAGCGCTAGAGCCCTTCGCGCCAGGATGGATCAGCCTGAGTGGGCGAGAAGCGCTCCAGACATGGCCGACGATGCTGTTTGATCCTGCGGCTCCCCGGCGCAATTCAGCAAGACTCAACTGCGACGCCCAATGTCCAGGAAATCGCGGGCGCTGAAGTCCGGCGGCGCCGCCACCTCGATCATCGGATCGTCCCGGTCGTCGAATTCGGTGCGCAGCGCACGGCTCATGACCGCATGCATGTCGTAGAGGCAGGCGATGTAGGTGAGTTCCAGGATCTCTTCGTCGCACAGGAAGCTCTTCAGGGCGTCGAACACCGCGTCCGGCGTGCGTCCGCCCTGCAGCGCCAAACAGTCGGCATAGGCCAGGACTGCGCGCTCGGTCGCCTCATAGCAGTCGGCGACCTGCCAGTGCGGGATTGCGGCGATCTTGGCTTCGTCGACCCCCAGGCCGCGCAGGGACTTGCAGTGCTGGGAATAGACGAACTGGCTCGACTTGGCCCAGCCGACCCGGGTCTGAGCGAGTTCCCGCAGCACCGGGTCGAGCAGGCGCCTTGGGCTGCGATAGAGGGCGAAGCCGCGGCTGGCGTGTTCAAGCACATCCGGGACCAGCGCGAAGACCGTCCACCAGTCGCCCGTCGTGCCGGTGGTGGTTCCCGGCTCGGCCACCGGGTCGCGGTCGCCGAACAGGAGGTCGTAGGTCTTCAGGACGATGTCGGACGTGGCGTCAGCGCGGCTGACCTGCCTCAGGCGCGGCACGTCAGGCGCCCGCTGCTTCCAGGGCGCGTCCCGGCGGGTGCGCCACGTCGCCTGGGCGGAAGCCGCGCAGGGTGGCGGCGAACTCCAGCATGATGCCGTTGGGGTCACGGAAGTAGACCGAGCGCACCCAGACGCCCTCGTGCATCTCGCGCGCCACGCCCATAGGGCTGTCGTCGTGATTGACGACGGTGGGCGCCGAGACGTGGACGCCCGCCGCCTGCAGCCGGCCGATCGAGGCCTCCAATTCGGCCTCATCCATGTCGAAGGCCACGTGGTTCATCGATCCGACCGCCGAGCGGGGTTCGGCTGGAAAATCCTTCACCGAGGCGATGCCCGGCGCGGCCGGCGGGCCGTCCGGCCACCAGAAGAAGGCCAGCAGCACGCCGCCGCCGCAATCGAAGAAGAAATGCTGGCCGCCGTCCGGCAGGGCCACGGTCTTCACCAGCGGCATGTCGAGCGCCCGGGTGTAGAACTCCACCGTTTCGGCCATGTCCCGGCACACCAGCGCCAGGTGATTGATCCCCTTGGTCTTCATGGCGGTCTCCCTCAAGTCGGGCCCCTGTCCGGGTCCAGATCAGAATTCCAGCACGATCTTCCCGAAGTGCTCGCCGCCCTGCATGGCGGCGAAAGCAGCCTTGGCTTCGATCCAGGGGAAGACCTTGTCGACGACGGGCTCGATGCGATGCAGCTCCATCAGGCGGCACATCGCCTCGAACATGTCGCGCGAGCCGACCGACACGCCCTGCAGCCTGGCCGAATTGCCGATCAGGGCGGCGGTGTTGAAGGGCCCGCCCAGGCCAGCGACCACGCCGATGATGGCGATGTGGCCGCCGATGCGGATGGCTTTCATGCTCTGCTCGATCGTGCCGCCGCCACCCACCTCGACGATCATGTCCGCGCCGACGCCGCCGGTGGCCGAGCGCACGGCCTGCGACCATTCCGCTTCGGTCCGGTAATTGACCAGGTGGTCGGCGCCCAGCACCTTGGCGCGGGCCAGTTTCGCGTCGGAAGAAGAGGTGATCAGAGTCCGCAGTCCCGCTGCGTGGGCGAACTGCAGGCCGAAGATCGAGACCCCGCCCGTGCCTTGCAGCACCACCGTATCGCCGGGCCGCAGGTGGGCGTCCTCAAACAGCGCCCGCCAGGCGGTGAGCGCCGCGCACGGCAGGGTCGCCACCTGCTGGTCGCTAAGGAAATCCGGGACCTTCGACAGACCTTCCTGGCTGAAGACAGCCAGCTCGCGCCCGACGCCCGGGATCGGCGAGCCCAGGGAGGACGAAAGCTTGGCCGCCGTCGGCGGGCCGCTGATCCAATTCTGGAAGAACATGGTGGCGACCCGGTCGCCGGGTTGGACCCGCGTGACCCCCGGCCCGACCGCCTCGACGATCCCGCAGCCGTCGGAGAAGGGGGTGATCGCGCCGCTCGTGGCGGGCGCCCGCCCGTACATGCCATTGACCATCAGCAGGTCGCGGTAGTTGAGCGAGACCGCCCGCATCCGCACCAGAACCTCGCCGTCACCAGGCGCGGGAACGGCCGCCTCGACCAGCTTGATCTCGTCGAGCCCCCAGGGGGCTTGGACACTCAGCGCACGCATGATGGGCCTCCGTCAGCGGCATCTTTGCCTCCGTGGCGACGGATGCAAGGCTGTCGCCGCGTCAGGCGCGTTTGGCGGCCATGGCCGCCGGGACCTCGTCGCCCGACCCTCGACCCTGTTCCGCCTGACGTGCGGCAAGTCAGGCGGGGTCCAACCGGCGCAGGCTGTAGAGCCGGATTGCGCCCACGAGTCCCACCGCGCACATCGCGACCATCAGCAAGTAGCCCTTTGCCCCGAACCGGTCGAAGAGCGGCCCGGACGCCAGGGTCGCCAGCCCCGAGAGCACGCCCCCGGAGAGCGCCGAGTTCAGCGCCTGGGCGGCCGAGGCGTTGCGCGGCGTCGACAGCCGCTCGACCAGCAGCAGCGAGGCGAAGAAGGTCGCCGCGTAGCTCAAGGCATGCAGCGCCTGCAGCGGGAACAGCATCCACAGCGGCGGCGAGGCGGCCAGCGCGCTCCAGCGCACGATCGCCGCGACCGCGCCCAGGGTGAGCAGATGGCGCGGCCCCATCCGCCTGCGCCAGGGTTCCAGGAACCACATGAAGACGATTTCGGTCGAAACGCCCACGGCCCACAGCATGCCGGTCAGGTCCTCGGGGATCCCCTGGCGCTTCCAGGCCAGCGCCGAGAAGGCATAGTAGAAGGCGTGAGCCGACTGGATCAGGCCGGCGGACACCACCGCGGTCATGAACACCGGGTCACGCAACAGGCCGGAGAGGCCGGCCAGGCGGCTGGCGAGGTCGCTCACGTGGCCCTCCTCCAGCACAGGATCGGGCGGCAGCAGAACCCGGGCCGCCACGGCGCTGAGCGCCACCGCGGTGATCATCCAGACCAGCACAAACTCCGGCGAGCCGCGGGTCAGGATCGCCCCCATGCTGACATTTCCGACGATGAATGCCGCCGAGCCGAAGCCGCGCGGCCAACCGAAGTTGAAGCCGTCGACCCGCGCGCGGCGCAGCACGATCACGTCGGCCAGCGGCGACAGCGTCGTGAACATCGAAGAGGCGGCGAACCAGACCACGGCCCAGCCGGCGAACCCCAGCGGCAGCACCATGGCCGCATAGGCCGCCATGACCCCGATCGATAGCAGGACGAGCGCCGTGCGCCGCAGCCGCAAGCTGTCCGCCCAGACCGCCAGCAACGGGGCGGTGAACGCCCTTGCCAACATCGGCAGCGACAGGATCAACCCAATCCGCCCGCCGGAAAGGCCGTGGTGGGCAAACCACACCGGCAGGTAGGGTGAGCTGACCCCCGTGCCGATGAAGATCGCCCCGTAGACGAGGCCGAGGCGAACGGTGATCGGCATGGCCCACCGGCCTTACACGGAGTCGCCTGCGCCGACTCCCGGTGGACGCCGCCGCGCCTGCGGGTAATGTCTGAACATCGATCAGGGAGACGCCCTATGCCCCCGAGCAACAGCCGTGACCGCGAACTGCGCGAACGCGCCGCCGCGGTGATCCCCGGCGGCATGTACGGCCACCAGTCCACGGCCCTGCTGCCGGACGACTATCCGCAGTTCTTCGAACGCGGCGAGGGCGCTCACATCTGGGACGTCGACGGGCGGCGCTACCTGGACCTGATGTGCGCCTACGGGCCGAACCTGTTCGGTTATGCGAACCCGCAGATCGACGCGGCCTTCGTGCGCCAGCTGGGCCTGGGGGACACCCTGACCGGCCCCACCGCCCTGATGGTCGAACTGGCCGAGACCATGGTGGCCATGGTCACCCACGCCGACTGGGCGATGTTTTGCAAGAACGGCACGGACGCCACCACCATGGCGCTCACCGCCGCGCGCGCCCACACCCGGCGCAAGACGGTGATCCGAGCCAAGGGCGCATACCACGGGGCGGCGCCGTGGTGCGTGCCGCGGCCGACCGGCACGCTCGAGAGCGACCGCGCCCACCAGATCCTCTGCGACTACAACGATGTGGCCAGCCTGGAGGCCGCCGTCGCCGAGGCTGGCGACGACCTGGCCGCCGTCTTCGCCGCGCCGTTCAAGCACGACGCCTTCATCGACCAGGCCGAGCCGGACCCGGCCTATGCGCGCCGCGCCCGCGAGCTCTGCGACCAGACCGGCGCGCTCCTGATCGTCGACGACGTCCGCGCCGGCCTGCGGCTCGCCCGCGACTGCTCCTGGTCGAAGATCGGGGTGCAGCCGGACCTTTCCACCTGGGGAAAATGCCTCGCCAACGGCCATGGGCTTTCGGCCCTGCTGGGCCGCGACAAGGCCCGCAAGGCCGCCGGCTCGATCTTCGTCACCGGCTCGTTCTGGTTCCAGGCCGCGCCCATGGCCGCGGCGCTGGAGACCCTGGGACTGGTGCGCGACACCGACTACCTGGAGCGGATCACCGCGCTCGGCGAGCGGCTGCGCAGCGGTCTGGCCGAGCGCGCTTCGGCGGCCGGGTTCGCGTTGCGCCAGACCGGCCCGGTGACCATGCCGCTCTTCCTGTTCGACGACGACCCGGACCTCAGGAAGGGCTTCTGCTTCTCCAGCGCCATGCTTGAGCGGGGGGTCTATGCGCACCCCTGGCACAACATGTTCCTCTGCGCCGCCATGACCGAGGCCGACATCGAGGCCGCACTCGACGCCGCCGAGGGCGCCTTCGGCGAGCTGAAGCGCCAGTCCTCGACCCTGCAGCCGGTCCCCAAGCTGGCGTTCCTGACCTCCGGCGGCACGAGGTAAGTCCATGGAAATGCCAGACTACTGCGACTACGACGGCCTGGGCCTCGCGGAACTGGTGGCCAAGAGGGCGGTGACCCCGCTGGAACTGGTGGAGGCCGCCATTGCGCGGATCGAGCGGCACAATCCGCTGCTGAACGCGGTGGTCTACAAGGGCTACGACGACGCCCGAGCCTGGGCCCGCGGCGACCTGCCCGACGGGCCCTTCAGGGGCGTGCCCTTCCTGATCAAGGATCTCGGCATGCCGGTGGCCGGCTGGCCGCGCAGCCATGGCTCGAAGTTCGCCCGCGGCGTGGTCGACGCCGAGGATGGCGGCCTCACCCGCCGCTACAAGGCCACAGGCGTCGTGCCGGTCGGCAAGACCAATACGCCCGAGTACGGCATCACCGGCACGACCGAGAGCGCCGCGCTCGGCCCCTGCCGCAACCCCTGGAATCCGAACCACATCGCCGGCGGCTCGTCCGGCGGGGCGGCCTCGGCGGTGGCGGCCGGGATCGTGCCCCTGGCCCACGCCTCGGACGGCCTGGGCTCGATCCGGATTCCCGCGGCCTGCTGCGGGCTGGTGGGGTTGAAGGTCACCCGCGACCGCAATCCGAACATGCCCGACGGCTTCGACTACGCGCTGGGCAATGTGGTCGACAACGTGGTGACCCGCACGGTGCGCGACAGCGCCGCCATGCTCGACGCCACCGGCTATGCCGAGCCCGGCTCGCCCTACCCCGCGCCGCCGAAGGAGCGGCCCTACGTCGAGGAAATCACCCGAAGCCCGGGCAAGCTGCGTATCGCCTGGTCGTCGGAGACCCCGTCCGGCCGCCCGATCGACCCGGAAATCCAGGCCGCCCTGGAGCGGACCGCGGCCCTGCTGAAGGGGCTCGGCCACGAGGTGATCGAACGCGGCCTGGGCATCGACTACCGCGCCCTCTTCGCCTCGCGCGGGCCCGCCGCGGCGGCCAACTTCGCCGCCGGCATGGGCCGCCTGATCGAGCTGGTCGGCCGCGAGCCGGAGCCCGACGAACTGGAGCCGCTGACCTGGGCGACGCTGAAGGCCGGCCGCCGGCAGGAGGGCGCCGCGGTCATGCGCTCGCTGCAGGAGACCCGGATGCTGAACCGCGCCACCCTGGCGGCCTTCGAGGACATCGACGTCTACCTCTGCCCGGTGCTCGGGACGCCGGTTCCCGAGATCGGTTTCATCGACCCGGTGAACCTGGAGCCCAAGGAAGTGAACCGCCGCCAGGGCCGCACTTTCCCCTACACGCCGCCGTTCAACTATTCCGGCCAGCCGTC
>DASRRU010000364.1:0-12534 GCA_035656795.1 Phenylobacterium sp.
GTGGGCGAGATCGTGCATGTGCGCGATGGCGTCGAGGCGCTGGCGATGGTCGAGCGCGGTGGCCTGGACCCTGACCTGGCGCTCATCGACCTGCGGATGCCGCGCGTCGACGGATTCGCCCTGCTGGTCGCATTCTCCAACAACGTTGACCTAACCTTCCCGATGGTGGTCTTGACCTCATCCTCCGCGCCCGACGACGCCATTCGCAGCCGCCTGCGCAACGCGCGCCGAGTGGTCGTCAAGCCCGAGACGATCCCCGAAATGTCGGCGGCGCTGAAGGTTTCTATCGACGCGGTCTGGCGCGCCGCGGCGAACGACGGCCCGCGCAGGGATCCGGCCCGCCTCGAAGCCAAGAACGCCGCCCGGGACTCCGCCAGGACGGCGGCGGCCGTGCGTTCGGCCGCCAACCTCGCCGGCATTGGCGGCTGGGAAGTCGATTTCGTCACCCAGCGGGCCAATCTTTCACCGGAGCTCAGCAATCTGCTTGGCGCGGCCCGACTGGAGATGTCGATCGCCGAGGCCGACGCCATCTGGGTGGACGATGATGCCGCATCCTTCAGCGCGGCCCTCCAGCTGGCGGCCAAGAACGGCGAAAACCTGAAATTCGAGGGCCGATCCTTCGCGCCAGACGGGTCCTGTCGCTGGTGGCGCCTGCTGGGCGAACCCGTACTGGTCGACAGCTATTGCGTCGCCTTGCGCGGCGTCGCGCAAGACATAACGGAATGGCGTGAACCCCTGGAGCCGACGGCCGGGCCGGACGATGCGATCGCATCGCCGCCGGTGACCCCACCGCGGGCGCATGCTTGAGCGAGATCAAGGACGAGCCTCGACGATCCGCCGACCTTCACGGTCCCTGGTCCTCCAATCGCCTGGCCGCCATGACGGCAACCGCCTTTCTGACCGCCCGCTTCACTCGCAAGGGTGACACCGTCCAGGCCGAATTCCGCCTGACCCTCGATCATCACCAGAACGAGGTCTGGGCCGCCCTCACCGAGCCGCAACGCCTGGCGCAATGGCTGGCGCCGGGCGCGATCGCGCTGAGGGTGGGAGGCGCTGCGCGACTCGACTTTCCCGAAAGCGGCGGCGTGATCGACAGCGTCGTCACCGCGCTCGAGCCCGGGCGGCTGCTCGAATATTCATGGAGCAGCCCCGGCGAGCCGCTGCGTCTCCTGCGCTGGGAACTCGAGCCGCTCGGCGCGGCCACCCTTCTGACCCTGCGGCTCAGCGTGCCGGCCATAGAGGACGTGGCCCGCGCCACCGCCGGGTGGGCCGCGCATCTCGAGATGCTGCAGACCGCCCTGTTCGGGGTCGCGACGCGGTTTCCCTTCGAGGTCTTCAAGGCCGCGCGCGACAGCTACCGCGCTCAGTTGGCCCAGGCGGCGGAACACACAGGCGAACGCGTCTGAGTCGAGCCGCCGCTTGATATCGGTCAAGGCGGCGCGGCAGGCGGAGATCTATCTCCCTGATGAACCTGGAGAAAGTCGATGACTCCCTTCCTCATTCTGGTGATCGCGGGCTTCGTCGCGTTCATCGTCGGCCTCGGCGCGGTCTGGGCTCGGCAGTTCATCACGGAACTCAAGCCGCGCCCGTCGCCGGCGACCGACGCCTAAAGTCCGATCAGGATTGGTAGTCGAAGGCGCTGGGCTTGGCCTTGCCCTGCCCGCCAAAGGTGTAGACCAGGCCCACGAAAGCGATCCGGCCGTACTGGTTGCGCAGATAGACGTCGCGCAGCTGCGGCGTCGCGATCAGGCGCTGGAACCTCTGGCCGTCGAAGAGGTCGGTCACGGTCACAACAGCCGCCAGATCGGGCCTTAGCTGGCGCCTGTAGCCCAGGTTCACCAGGTTGATCGCATCGACCGAACCCTGCGGTGTCAGCCGCTTGTCGGCGCGGCTGAACGAGACCTGCGCCGTGTCCACCTTGGTCGGGCGCCAGTCCAGGCTGGCCTTCAGGTTGAGGCCTGTGGTCGACTTCAGGCCGGGCGCGCCCAGGGCGGTGGCGTCGATCTGGGCCGCGAACAGGTCGCCGCTCAGGCTGTAGGCCAGTTGCTGGCCGAGTTTGCCGGCGGCCGTGAACTCCAGGCCCGCCGACCGGCTCTTCGGCAGGTTGGCCTTGGTGGTCAGCAGCACCTCGTCGCTGATCGGGCGGACGACGTCGGTGAGGCTGTTGCGATCGAAACGGTAATAGGCGGTCGCCCCATAGCTCAGCGCCTGGGCGGCGACGTTGTAGCCTGCCTCGTAGGACCAGGTGTCCTGCGGCACCAGGTCGGGGTTTCCGGCGCGCAGGTTGTGGGTGTCCTGGGTGTCGATGAACGGGTTGAGGATTTCCGGATCCGGCCGGGTGAGGCGCCGCGCAATCCCCAGCGAGATCTTGCCGTCATCGCCCACCGCACGGTCCAGGTGCAGGCTGGGATAGAGGCCTGAGTCGCTGCGTCGGTTGATGATGTCGTCGGTGACCTGCAGGCCGGTCGCCTGGGACGCCTCGAAGCGCGCGCCCAACTGCACTTGCCACGGCCCAAGGGGCGCCTGGTACTGGCCATAGGCTGCGTTGATCGTCTGGTGGTAGCGGAAGTGATTGGTGATGGCGGGGTTGTCGGCGATCAGGCCGGAGACCGGATCGACGGCGCCGCCGCTGGGATCGAAGCGGTTGCGGTCGCTCTCAAGATCGTAGCCCAGCTTCACCCCGCGCTCGTCTGCCAGCGGCAGGTCGTAGTCGGCGCTGAACTCGGTCTTCACGAGGTCATGGCTGAGCCGCAGTTCGTCGAAGGTCTGGGTCGATGGCGGCAGGGTGAAACTGTTGGCGTAGTTGTTCGTCTCGCGCTCGCGGTCGACGCTGTGCTGCAGGTTGAGGCTCAAGGTCTCGTTCGGCCGCCAGAGCTTCTGGTCGAAGCGCAGGCCTTCGCCGGCGTCGACGTTCCAATCGCGCCCGTCGTCGTGCCGGTCGGACAGGTCGGCGAAGGCGCCCCCGGCCAGACCGTCGGAGTCGTGCTGGTCGAAGTAGCGCTTGCCCATCAGTTCGCGGTGGCTGAACGACGCACCGACGGATTGATTGTCGTTGATGTCGTAGTCGACCCCGGCCTTGATCGAGGGCGTCCAGCGCCTTTGGCGCTCGTCGATCGTCTGCTGGCTGGCGACGACCGCGCTCGACGTGGGATCGACGACGTCGCGACTGGTGGCCGTCAGACGCTCCTTGATGTCATGGCGCAAGCCGATGCCGCCGGATAGCTTCAAGGGCCCGTCGTTGTAGGCGCCGTTCAGCGCGGCGACCAGGCGGCCGTTCTCGCCGGCGCTGAGCTGGCCGCTGCCGGAGAGTCCCGCCCTCCGGGTCTTCTTGGTGATGATGTTGATAACCCCGCCGGAGCCCTCCGCCTTGAACTGGGCGGGCGGCGTGGTGAGCACCTCGATGCGCGCGATATCGCCGGCCGAGAACTGCTGCAGGCTGAGGCCCCGGGACGAGCCGGAGAACTGCGCGGAGGGTTTGCCGTCCACCAGGATGGTGACGTTGCTGTCGCCGCGCAGGCTGACATTGCCGTCCGCGTCGACGGCCACGGACGGCACCTCATTCAGAACGTCGGCGGCCGATCCCGATGTCGCCTGCAGGTCGTTGGCCAGGCTGTAGACCTTGCGGTCGAGCTGGGTCTGGGCGGGCGGGGCCTCCGCGGTAACCTCGACTTCGGCCACGGAGGACGCGGCCTCCGACGGCTTGGCGGCAGGCGCCGCGGCGAAGGCTGGCGCAACGCCGCCGATCGCCAGCAGCGCGATCGAACCGGCAAGTCGTCGCATGTCACCCCCACAGGGGCCTTGAGCCCCAGGCGCAACCTAGGCTGCGCCGGCTCACCGCCGGGTGGGGACGATATTGATGATCGCCAATCTCCGGCGCTCAAACTTCCGCGCTGGCGAACATCAAGGCCACGTTCAGGCCGCCAAAGGCGAAGGCGTTCTGCAACAGCAGCTTCGAAGCGATCGGCTGGGCCTGGCCCAGCACCAGGTTGAGGTCACAGGCCGGGTCGCGTTCGTTGAAGTTCTGGATCGGCGGGGCGAGGCCTTCGGCGAGCGCGCGCAGGCCGATCACCGCCTGCAGCGCCGCCGAGCCGCCGATCAGGTGGCCGTGGGCGCTCTTGGTGGCGATCACCGGCAGGGCGCGCACCCGCTCGCCGAACACCTCCACCAGGGACTGGGTCTCTGCCGCGTCGTTCAGCGGCGTGCCGGTGCCGTGGGCGGAAATCAGGATGTCGTCGCGGTCGAGCACGCCGGCCTGGGTCGCCGCCTGGCGCATGGCGCGAGCCTGGCCTTCCGGCGAGGGCTGGGTGATGTGGAAGGCGTCGGACGACATGCCCCAGCCGACCAGCTCGCCCAGGATCGGGGCACCGCGGGCCTTGGCATGATCCCAGGCCTCGAGCATCAGGACCGCCCCGCCCTCGCCGAGCACCATACCGTCGCGGTCGGCCGAAAAAGGGCGGCAGGTCACCGGCGACATGGCGCGGATGGCATCCCAGGCCCGGACGCAGCCGGCGGTCGAGATCGCCTCGCTGCCGCCCACCAGGGCGCAGTCTGCCTGCCCCATGGCGATCATGGCCGCACCCTGGGCAATAGCGTGGGCCGAGGAGGCGCAGGCGCTGGATGTCGCGAACACCGGCCCGCGGATCTCGAAGGCCATGGCCGCAGCGCTGACACCGGCGCTGACCATCACCCGGGGCACAGTCGAAGGGTGCAGCTTGGGCGACTTCAACCCGAAGAACCGCTCATAACCGGCCTCAAGAGTCGCCAACCCTCCGAGGCCGTGGCCGAAGATCACCGCCGTGCGTTCGGCCAGCACCGGGTGGCCGCGCAGCCCGGATTGCTCCAGGGCCTCCAGCGCCGGCGCCAGCGCCAGCCGTGCAAAGGGATCCAGCCCGCCGGCCACCGGCTTGCCCAGCCGAGCGTCCAGCGCCGCCTCATAGCCGTCGGCGACCCTCGCCATCGGCAGCTCCAGCCCGCCCGGGCCGTATGGGCTGTCGCCCATGAGGGTTCTGGCGATGCCGCCGCGGCCGTCCCGGGCGGCCTGCCAGTTTTCCTCGACCGAGCCGCCGAGCGCCGAAATCGCGCCCAGCCCGGTGACGGCGATGCGGTTCACGCGCAAACCCCGCCCTAGACGGACGCCGTGGCCTGGGCCCGGTCCTTCAACTTGTCGATCAACTGTCCCAGGGTCGTGCAGTCGGCAAGCTCCTCGGCCTCGACCACGATGCCGTAGCGCTCTTCCACTTCGAACAGCACGCTGATGACGTCCAGCGATGCAATGCCGAGGTCTTCCAGCTTGGCCTCGCGGGTGAGCGTCGCGCGGTCGATCAGGGCCTCCTTGGAGATCACGTCGAAGAGTTCGTCGTCGCTGGGAATAACTGAGGCCATGACGACGTAACTTCCCCAAAACCGGCCGCCGACAGCGCAGCCCCGCACCCCGCTCCGACGCCTACAGCCTCAACCCGCTGGCGCCAAGCGTCAACCCGGTCACCCTTGAATGGCCGTCGCTAGACCGACGCCCGCGCCGCCGCCCTCGGTCCGGTGGCGGCCAGGGCGTCGCCGAAGAAGCCGGCGGTAAGTTCGGCCAGCCGCACGTGCTCCCGGTCCACGTGGATCATGTGATAGCTGTCCTCCAGCATCACCACCTCGCTGAACCCTCCAAGCGCGCGTTGCAGCCGATGGGCGTTGCGCGGGTTGGCCATGTCGTCCTCCTGGGCGTGGGCGATCAGCACCGGCGCCTTGATCGTGGGCGCGATCTTCTCCACGTGCCGCGCCAGGCGGTAGAGCTGATGCATGCAGCCCAGCGGCATGCGGTCGAGCGCGCCGGGGATCAGCGACTGCAGGGCGTTCTCCGCCAGGCCTCGCAGGCGCGCGTCCTTCAGGCCGTAGGGATGCGGCTGGACGAAGCTCAAGGTCCGCAACAGCGGCAGGTTGGCCACGGCCTGGATCAGCGGCGCGCCGGTGGTGATCTTCGGCATGTTCCAGCCGTCATATTCGAACAGCATCGAATAGACCGCCGCGCCCTTGATCTGCGGATAGGCCGCGCAGAGCTCCAGGCCGATTGCGCCGCCGGCGCAAATCCCGGCCACGTAGACCTCATCGACCTCACGGGCGAACTCGCAATAGGCGGCCGCCGCGGAGTCCACCCAATCGCGCCAGCCGGTCTTGAGCAAGTCCGCCTCTGTGCCGCCATGGCCGGCCAGCAAGGGCGCGTAGAGGCTGAAGCCCTGACGGTGCAGGACACGGCCCACCGCCTTCATCTCGGCCGGCGCGCCGGTCAGGCCGTGGATCAGGAGAACGCCCTTTCGGCCATCGCCACTGACCCGGAAGCTACGGTCCCTGGTCATCAGCCGCCGTTTCCCGCGAGCGACATGTCGAGATGGAAGCGCGCCGCGCGCATTTGGGCGGCGCTCAGCTCGTGACGCAGCGGCGCAGCAGGGCGTCGAGCAGCTTCAGCGCCAGGTCGATCTCCTCGCGGGTGATGTCCAGCGAGGGCGCGAAGGTGATGACGTTCTTGTAGTAGCCGCCGACGTTGAGGATCAGGCCCATCTTCTTGCCGTCCACGTCGAGATCGCCCTTCAGGCCCTCCGCCACCATCCGGTCCAGCAGCGACCTGTCCGGGGTGAAGCCGTCGGCGGCGCACAGCTCGGCGCGCAGCGCCAGGCCCAGTCCGTCCACGTCGCCGATCTGCGGCCAACGCCTCTGGAGGTCCTTGAGGCCCGCAAGGAAGTAGTCGCCCTTCTCCGGCACCGTCCGCTCATAGTCGCCTTCGGCGGCCATCCGCAGGGTCTCCAGCGCCACCGCCGTACCCAACGGGTTCGCATTGAACGTCGAATGCGTGGCGCCCGGGGGGAAGACCTCTGGATTGATCAGCGCCTCGCGCGCCCAAAGGCCCGACAGCGGGTTGAGTCCGTTGGTCACCGCCTTGCCAAACACCAGCACGTCCGGCTGCACGCCGAAGTGCTCAATCGACCACAGCTTGCCGGTGCGCCAGATGCCCATCTGCACCTCGTCGACCACCAGCAGGACGCCGTGCTGGTCGAGCACCTTCTTCAGCTCGATGAAGAAATTCTTCGGCGGAATGACATAGCCGCCGGTGCCCTGGATCGGCTCGGCGTAGAAGGCGGCGAACTCGCTTTCGCCGGCCTTGGGATCGGAAACCCCATGGAACTCGCTCTCGAACAGGCGGGCGAAGTTGCGCACGCAATAGTCGCCGTACTCTTCCTTGCTCATGCCCTTGGGGCCGCGGAAGGCGTAGGGGAATTCCACGAAATGGGCGCGGTCGCCGAAATGGCCGTAGCGGCGGCGGTAGCGGTAGGATGAGGTAATCGCCGAAGCGCCCAGGGTGCGGCCGTGATAGCCGCCCTGGAACGCGAACATGAAGCCTTTGCCGCCCTTGGCGTTGCGCACCACCTTCAGGCTGTCCTCGATCGCCTGGGCTCCCCCGACGTTGAAATGCACGCGCCCCTTGGCGCCGAACTTGGCCTCCGCGTCGCGGGCGATGAAGGCGGCCAGCTCCACCTTTTCGCGGTGCAGGTGCTGCGAGGCGATCTGCGGGAGTGTGTCCAGCTGGCGGTGGGCGGCCGCGTTCAGCCGCGGATTGCGGTAGCCGAAGTTGGCTGTCGAGTACCACATCTGCAGGTCCAGGTAGGCCCGGCCTTCGGCGTCGTACATGTACGAACCTTCGCAGGTCTCGAAGAACTTCGGCTGTGCGAGGTAATGGACGGTGTCCCCCCAGGAGCAATATTGCGCGTCGAGAGCACGCAACTCGGCTTCGGTGAGTTGGGGGGCGGGCGCGTCGTACATCCAGGAACTCCGAAAGGACCAGATCCAGCGGGATCTGGCGTTGCGACGCCGGCGACCTCCGACAATCTGGGGCCGCCTCGCGCGTGAAGGAATATGATTGTCGAGCCCGTCGCCGGCGCCTGTGAAGCGCCTGCGGCGGACGATGAGGATTGTTCGAACCTTTGTTGCGGCCCACCCGTCTACTTATGACGCCGTAATGCCGCCTGCGCCTCAAGATGCCAAGCCGCGAGTCCGCGAATTCCGTGAAGTCGCCGCGTGGTTGCGGCTGGCGTTCGCCACACCTCTGAGGGACTCGCGCAACTGCATAAGTTCTGCTTCTGTTCTCGCGCATTGCGCAGGAGAGAAGATCATGGCGGAGGGCGCATCGCATCGGGTCTTCGAAGGCTGGCCGGCCTGGCCCCGGCTCGGCCAGGCGCTCGCCGCCCGTTCCAGCCTATGGGCGGTCTGCCGTTGCGGGCGCGAAGCGGTGGTCGATTCCAGGCCCTGGGTCGGCCAGGGGCTCAGCCGCCAGGCCACCGCCTCCCTGGAGACGAGACTGCGCTGCGTCTGCGGTGCGCGCCGCGCACGGCTGGAGATCCGCGGCCTCGTGGAGGCCCCGGCGCGGGGCGCCGGCGGCATCCACATCTTCCGCTAGGCGGCTAGGCCGCGGCCGGCTCCGTAAACATCGGCGTCGAGCGGAAGATCGCGATTTCCTCCTCAGTCATGTCGCTCGGCACGTCGGCGAACAGCGGCGTGGAAAGATAGCGCTCCCCGGTGTCCGGCAGCATGGCCAGGATGTTGGTCCCCTTGGGCGCGTCTGCGGCGATCTTCAACGCACCGGCGAAGGTGGCGCCGGAGGTGATCCCGCAGAATATGCCTTCTTTCGTCGCCAGGTCCTGGCTGAGCCGAATTGCCTCGGGCCCCGGGATCGCCATCAGTTGGTCGACGTAGTTTGCGGCCACCGCATCGCCGGTGAGTTTGGCGATGAAGTCGGGCGTCCAGCCCTGCATGGGGTGCGGTTTCCAGGCCGGGTGGCCGGCGGCCGGCGAGCCATCGGGATTGTAGGCCTGCGGCTCGCCGCTCGCGACCAGGGCTGCGTCAGCCGGTTCGCAGACGACGATCTTGGTCTTCGGGCTCTCGGCGCGCAGCACGCGGCCGACCCCCTTCAGGGTGCCTCCGGTGCCATAGCCCGTGACCCAGTAGTCCAGCTGCTCACCCTCGAAGTCCTTGAGGATCTCAGGACCGGTGGTGCGGGCGTGCATGTCGGCGTTGGCTTCGTTCTCGAACTGGCGGGTCATGAACCAGCCGTGGGCCTCGGCGAGTTCGACGGTCTTGGCCACCATGCCGGTCGCGCGCAGGGCCGCTGGCGTCAGGACCACCTTGGCGCCCAGGAAGCGCATCAGTCGGCGCCGTTCGATCGAGAAGCTTTCGGCCATGGTGACCACCAGGGGATAGCCCTTGGCCGCGCAGACCATGGCCAGGCCGATGCCGGTGTTGCCACTGGTCGCTTCGACGACCGTCTGGCCAGGCTTCAGTTCGCCCGACTTCTCCGCCGCCTCGATCACGCCCAGCGCAAGGCGGTCCTTGACGGAGCCCAGCGGGTTGAAGGCCTCGAGCTTGACGAACAGGTTCACGCCCGCCGGCCCCAGACGGTTGATCCGCACCACCGGCGTATTGCCCACGGTCCCCAGAATGCTGTCGTACCTGGCCATCTCGCGTCTCCTTGTCGGCGGAGAAAAAGAAGGACCGGCTTGTCCCGCAAGTCAATTCAGCGGAACGCGGTTTTACCAGACCTTTTCTGGGAGCTTGAGATGTGGCAGCACTTGAGGCCAAGCTCCGATGTCGGGGGAGACCACGCGATGACGCTATCAGTAATCGGATCGGGCCTCGGCCGCACCGGGACCATGTCCCTGAAGCTGGCCCTGGAGCAGATCGGTCTGGGCCCCTGCTATCATATGGTCGAGGTCTTCAAGAACCCGGCCGCGCCGGACATGTGGTCGGCGGCCGCCGATGACCCGGCCCACGCGGACTGGGGCAAGATCTTCGAGGGCTACAATTCCACTGTCGATTGGCCCAACGCCACCTACTTCAAGGAACTGGCCGACGCCTATCCGGCCGCCAAGGTGGTCCACACCGAGCGCGACGCCGAGGACTGGTACGACTCGACCCAGGCGACGATCTTCGCCGACCGCGGCCCGATGAATCCCGAGGCCCCCTTCCCGCGGATGATCGGCAAGGTGATCTATCCCATGTTCGGCGGGCGCATGGGCGACAAGGATCACCTGATCTCGGTCTACAGGGCTCACAACGCCAAGGTTCGCGAGACCATCCCCCCGGAACGGCTCTTGATCTACCACGTGTCCGACGGCTGGCCGCCGCTATGCGACTTCCTCGGCGTGCCGCAGCCGGAAGGCGCGACGCCAAAGGTCAATTCACGGGCGGAATTCGGAGCCCACATCGAAGCCCGGGTTCAGGACGCGATGACTTGAGGACGCCGGGAACTAGCGTCCGCCGCCGCCGGTGATTTCCTTGATCAGGCCCTGGATCGGAGCCTTGCCCCCGGCGCCCCAGACCACCTTCATGAAGGCGAGCGTGCGGCCGGCCGCGTCGTCGAATTTCCACTCGCAGTCGTCGATGCGGCAGTCCTCGAACTTGGGCGTCTCGCCGCCGGCGTAGACCAGGCGGCAGTCGCGGAACTCGCACGACGAGAACACCTCGCCATCGAGCACCACCGTCTCGTGGTTGTAGATCACATTGTCGGGCATCGGATCAGCCTTGGTCGTCGTCGCTGCGGGGCGTCGCGGACGGATCGGCATCCAGGCGGGCGCGTTCGCGGGCTTCGGCCTTGGCGCGGGCCTTCTCAGCCACCTTGGCGGCCTTCAGCCGGTCGCGCTCGGCGCGTTCGAAATTGTAGTTGGGCTTTCGCGCCATGAGGTCCTCCGTCGGGGGTAAGGCGGGGCGCGAGCCGAGCCGGCGAAACGGGGTCTTACACCGATTTCGTCGCGCGGCGCATCCCGCACGTGGCTCCGAAGCGGAAAACGGCTCCTCCGCATGGGGCGGAGGAGCCGAAAGCGACGCCGCGGACCGGGGGGTTGGGGTTGGCCTGCGACATCGATTTTCCATGCGGAGCGGGGGGCTCGGGGGGAGGAAGTTCCTCTCTCCGCACGACGCCAAACTGACGCCCCTCCGCGGCGCGAGTTTGGCCGCTTCGTAACGCCAACATCTCCGAAACGCGCCGAAGTCGAGACTTTTTGACACGCCCCGGGGCGCCCATTTATCGACCTGTGTTTTCTCGGGAACCAGCACCCCGCAATTCGCGTTGGCGTTGTAACTGGGGGTGTGCCGTGATCGGAAAAATGAAGGCGAAGGGATGATCGCCTTCTTCGGATCCACCCCCCGGTCACGTCAAGTTCGGGGAACTCCATGTCCAGCTCCGATATCGCCGCCCGCGCCCGTCGCGCCCCGCGCACAGCAGGCCGCCCCCACGCCCACCCGGCCCATGACCCCGATGCGATAGATACGGGCGAGCTGCTGTCGGCCCTGCGGGCCTTCCGGCGAGGCGACTTTTCCGTGCGCCTGCCGCGCGGCCACCGCGGAATCAACGGCGAGATCGCCGAGGCCTTCAACGACGTTGTCGAACTCAACGATCGGATGACCCGCGAGTTCGAGCGGCTGGGCGAGACCGTCGGCCGCCAGGGCAAGATCAATCATCGCGCCCGCCTACCCGCCGCCCAGGGTTCCTGGGCGACCAGCGTCGACGCCGTGAACACCCTGATCACCGACATGGTCCATCCGACAGCCGAAATGGCCCGCGTGATCGGCGCCGTGGCCAAGGGCGACCTGGGCCAGACCATGGACCTGGAGAATGAGGAGCGCCCGCTGCGCGGCGAGTTTCTGCGGATCGGCAAGGTGGTGAACACCATGGTGGGCCAGCTCGGCTCCTTCGCCTCCGAAGTGACCCGCGTGGCTCGCGAAGTGGGCACCGAGGGCAAGCTCGGCGGCCAGGCTCAGGTCAAGGGCGTCGCCGGGACCTGGAAAGACCTCACCGACAATGTGAACTTCATGGCCGCCAACCTGACCGGCCAGGTGCGCAACATCGCCGAGGTGACCACCGCCGTGGCCAACGGCGATCTGTCGCGGAAGATCACGGTCGACGTGAAGGGCGAGGTGCTGGAGCTGAAGAACACCATCAACACCATGGTGGACCAGCTCAACGCCTTCTCTCCCGAAGTGACCCGCGTGGCTCGCGAAGTGGGCACCGAGGGCAAGCTCGGCGGCCAGGCCCAGGTCAAGGGCGTCGGCGGGACCTGGAAGGAGCTGACCGACAACGTGAACCTGATGGCCGGCAACCTGACCGGTCAGGTGCGCAACATCGCCGACGTGACCACCGCCGTGGCCCGCGGTGACCTGTCGAAGAAGATCACCGTCGACGTGAAGGGCGAGATCCTGGAGCTGAAGAACACCATCAACATCATGGTGGACCAGCTGAACTCCTTCTCCTCCGAGGTGACCCGCGTGGCCCGCGAGGTGGGCACCGAGGGCAAGCTCGGCGGCCAGGCCCGGGTGGAGGGCGTCACCGGCGCCTGGAAGGATCTCACCGACAATGTGAACTTCATGGCCGGCAACCTGACCGGCCAGGTGCGCAACATCGCCGAGGTGACCACCGCCGTGGCCAACGGCGATCTGTCGAAGAAGATCACCGTCGATGTGCGCGGCGAGATCCTGGAGCTGAAGAACACCATCAACACCATGGTG